>SFFW01000015.1 GCA_004556755.1 Clostridiales bacterium
GGGCGATGACACCTGCATGGTCGAGATTGCCCGCTTCTTCACCGACTTCTCCAAAAAGGAGTCCTGCGGCAAATGCACCCCCTGCCGTGACGGTATACCCAAGATGCTGGCGATACTTGAACGCATAACGAGGGGCGAGGGCGAGCTTGAGGATCTTGACAAGCTGGAAAAGATCGCAGACCTCGTGCGCAACTGCTCCCTGTGCGGCCTCGGCAAGATGGCGACGAACCCCGTCGTCAGCACGCTGAAGTATTTCAGAGACGAATATGTGACCCACGTCGTTGACAAGAAGTGTCCCGCAAATATCTGCAAGGCGCTCGTAACGCTGAGGATAGACCCCGAAAAGTGCATCGGCTGCACGAAGTGTGCCGTATACTGCCCCGTCGGAGCGATAAGCGGCAAACTGAGAAAGGTACACACCATCGACCTTGACAAATGCACGAGATGCCGCAACTGCAAGGATGGCTGCCCCATGGAAGCCATTAAGGAGGTTTGACCATGAGTACAATGTATATCGACGGCGTAAAATGCAGCATCGGAGCCGAATCGAACATACTGGAGCTTGCGCTGAATAACGGCATTGACATACCTAACCTCTGCTATTGCGACAGCCTTGCGCCCTACGGCGGCTGCCGTCTGTGCATCGTCGAGGACGAGAGAGGCGCCATTGTCACCGCCTGTACCGTGAAGCCGAAAGAGAATATGCGTATCCGCACCAATACCGCAAAGCTCAGAGAATACCGCAGAAGCATAATCGAGCTTATGCTCGAATCGCATCAGACCGAGTGCAACTCCTGCAAAAAGTGCGGAAGATGCAAGCTTCAGACATATGCAAAGCGCTTCGGCGCAAAGGCGGGAGCGCCCGCAGACTGGAATCCCGGTCCCGTTGACGACTCATCGCCGTCCATAATCCGTGACCCGTCCAAGTGCATTTTGTGCGCAAAGTGCGTCAGAGTGTGCAAAAACATTCAGGACGTTGCGGCAATCGACCTTGCGTGGCGAGGTGCAAACGCCGCCGTCACCTGCGGCTTTGGCATGAAGCTTGCCGACACCGACTGCGTCGGTTGCGGTCAGTGCGCAGCCGTGTGTCCCACCGCTGCGATCACCGTAAAGGACGACACCCGCAGATTCTGGGACGCTTTGCTTGACCCCGACAAGAAGGTCTATGTTCAGGTCGCTCCCGCAGTCCGTGTCGGACTTGCCGAGGAGTTTGAGATACCCGCAGTGCAGTCGGTCGGCGGAAAGCTCGTTTCCGCACTCAGACTCATGGGAGCGGATAAGGTGTACAGCACAGCAGACTCTGCATTCCTGACGCTTGAGGAGGAAAGCCGTGAGCTTACCGAGCGCATGAAGTCCGGCAAAAAGCTTCCCATGTTCAGCTCCTATTGCCCCGCATGGGTGCATCATGTTGAGAATAAGCACCCGGAGCTTATGACGGAGCTTTCGGCGGCGGCATCCCCCATGGCGATACTCGGCGGTCTTATCCGCAAGCAGTTCCCGGAGGAGAACGCAGTTTCCGTGGCGGTCATGTCCTGCACCGCCGCAAAAGCCGAGGCGCTGCGCCCTGAGCTTACAAAGAACGGACGCAAGCTCGTTGACATCGTGATAAGCACTCAGGAGCTTGCTGCGATGATCCGTGAGTACGGCATAAAGCTTCAGTCCCTGCCCGACACGGAGCCGGACAAATTCTTTGAGAGAGTAAGCGGCGACGGTGAGCTTAAGCCCGCAGTGACCCTGACCATCGACCCGAACAAGTGCATCGGCTGCACAAAGTGCGCACGAAGCTGCCCCGTTTCGGCGATAAGCGGAAGCCCCAAGAAGGCGCACAGTATCGACCCCGAAAAGTGCATCCGCTGCCGCACCTGCAAGGTGGGCTGCCCCGCAGGAGCGATAAGCGACACCACCGGCTTTGACGGTGAGCTGCGCATTGCGGTCGCAAACGGACTGGCTGACGCCGACAGGCTGCTCAAAAAGATAGCCGATGGCGAGGCAAGCTACGACTTTGTTGAGGTCATGGCGTGTCCCAACGGCTGCATCGGCGGCGGCGGACAGCCGGAAAGCTGCGGTTCCGTTAAGGCGATGCAAAAGCTGGAGCTTGACCCCGATCTTCTGCCCTCCGCCATTGAGCTTGACTCCAAGGACGGTCTGTGCAGCGTAAGAGAGATCCTCGGCGACGACAGAGACGAGATCCTCAGAGCAAGATAAACGAATAAAAAGCATTGGAAATACACGGTATTTCCAATGCTTTTTTTAATTTTACTGCTCCTTTGAGCCTTTGAGCGCACACTGCCTACCCGTGTTGTCGATGGTGTAGTCGCCGCTGAGAAGTATCTGCGAAACGGGGACTATGGTGTAGCCGTCGGCAATTAGTCCTTCGATGATCTTAGGCAGGGCTTCGGGCGTGTTTTCGGCGGCATTGTGGAACAGGATTATGCTGCCGGACTTGACGTTTTTAAGTACACGCTCGCTGATCTCATCCGCACTCAGACCCTTCCAGTCGAGACTGTCGACGTCCCACTGGATGGCGATCATGCCCATGCCGTTTACGGTGGAGATGACCGTGTCGTTGTACTCACCGTAGGGGCAGCGGAAGAGCGTGGGTCTCACGCCCGTCACGGCTTCGATCTTGTCGTTGCTGGTGTTTATGTTCTCCTTTATCTGATCGGCGCTGAGGCTTGCGAAATGAGCGTGGTCGTCGGAGTGGCTCATCACCTCGTTACCGGCGTCATGCAGCGCCTTGACGGAGTCGGGGTACTTATCGACCCATGCGCCGACGACGAAGAAGGTCGTGTTTATCTTATACCTTGCGAGAATGTCGATAAGCTGCTGCGTGTCCTCATTGCCCCATGCGGCGTCGAAGGAGAGCGCAACAACCTTATCCTCACGCTGCACGCAGTAGATGGGAAGCTCTCTGTCGCCTGCGGCGGCGCCTACGACTGCGGGGCTGTTCACCGTCCAAAATATCAGCGCCACAAAAAGCACAAGCGCCACACCCGACACGACAGCCTTTCGGGATTTTATCTTTTTTATAATGCCATTCATACCGTCCCTCCGAAAATAGAATTGAATTTTAAGCTGACGAGAGTCGAACCCCTGTCGGTTTTGACGGGCGGATTTCCGCCCGTGCTGCGTTAAATCCCTTGACAATACGTCAAGTATTCTCTGCGGGCTTTGCCTTGCCCGAACAAAAATCCGCTCGGGCAAAACTGCAAAGCACCTGTCGGTAGTGCTTTTCGAGGGATTTTCGGCTTTCTTTGATGAAGATGGGCTGACGCCCATCAAGGCAAAAAAGTCGGAAATAACCGAAAGGGTACACCGACAGGCGGCAGGGGTTCGACTCTCGTCAGCTTAGCGCTGAAACACAGCTCAGCTAATCCTATTCCGCAGCTCGGACAATAATACCCACTTGCAGCAATTCGTTGACATTATGATGCCGAGGGGCTATATTATAGTATAGAGAAACCAAAAACGGCATGACCTGAAACGGAGCAAAATTATGTTACTTATCAGCAGCGCAGCGGCGACCGACGTCGGCAAGGTGAGAGAAAAAAACGAAGACAACTTCTATCTCTGCGGTAAAATGCGGGACGGAAACGAGAGTGAACCGACACTGCTTCGGGACGACACGAGACGTGACGCATACCTCTATGCCGTGTGCGACGGCATGGGGGGCGAACTTTGCGGAGAGCTTGCATCCGAGATCGCAGTCACGGCGCTCGACGGCTTTAAGGATGATTTCGACGAGCGAGCGGAGGAGTATTTCGAGTACGCAAACGAGCTTGTGTGCCGTGAGATCCGCAGGCAGGGCGGCAGAATGGGTACGACCTTTGCCGGACTGTGGATAAAGGACGAAAAGGCGAGAGCCTACAATGCCGGAGACAGCAGGATATACCTTCTGCGTGGCGGTCATCTCATGCAGCTCAGCGAGGATCACACGCAGGCGCAGCTCATGTATAAGCAGGGGCTTATCAGCAAGGAGGAGGTAAAAACTCACCCCTTCCGAAACAGGCTGACGCAGCACATCGGCATCTTCCCGCAGGAGCTTGAGCTTGTGCCTCATGCGGTCGTGAACATTCCGCTTCAGGAGGGTGACAGATTCCTGCTTTGCAGCGACGGACTTACCGATATGCTCACGGAGGAGGAGATACGCAGTCTCATGTCGGAAGG
Source organism: Clostridiales bacterium (assembly GCA_004556755.1). GTDB lineage: Bacteria > Bacillota > Clostridia > Oscillospirales > Oscillospiraceae > F23-B02. The sequence goes on from SFFW01000015.1 coordinate 4,168, forward strand.
GGACACCCCCACGGCCATCGCAGGCTCGCTTCTCCGCAGCGCCCTTGAAAACGGCGGCAGAGACAACGTGACGGCGATCGCAGTCTCGGTCGACAAGGCAAGCAGTGAGGATGAGGAGCTGTTCAGCTTCCTGAAGGATTTCTCCGATTGGAGTTAAAAAATAAGGTCTGACATTTGGGAATGTCAGACCTTGTTTTTTTTAAGCAAACAGCTTTTCCTTCACGACGCCGAAGGCTTCACGGATGAAGTAGTTCACCCTCACCGTTATGTGCGTCGTCTCGGCGGGGATGCCCTTGATGCTCACTCCCATGGAGTGGGCTATAAGCTGCGTCCTGTAAATGTGGTATTCACTCGTCACGACGGCGGCGTCCTTTTCGGGGTCGGCGCCGGCGCTGCGGATAATATCGAAGGAGTATTGAAGATTCTCCCGTGTCGAGGTGGAGCGATCTTCTTTTATTATGCGCTCCGGGGCGATGCCGTTCTGCACAAGATAGCGCTTCATCGCCTCCGCCTCGCTTATGTCCTCACCGCTGCCCTGACCGCCGGACACGACGGCGGAGCAGTCGGGGTGTGCATTCAGATAGTCGAGAGCGGCGTCGAGCCGTTCGGTGAGCGCAAGGGAGGGGGTCTCGCCCTTGACCGCTGCGCCGAGGACGATGACGTACTGCACCTCAAAGTCCCCGTCGCCGGAGGACGCCTGTATTATCGGCAGCTCAAGGAATACGAAGTAGCCTATCCCCAAAATGAGGAGAAGGCTGATAAGCCGCCTTGCCGTTTTGCCGACGAGCCTGAACAGCAGGATGAGAAATGCGATGAGGTACAGAGTGTACGCCAAAAAGTCGTGACCCGAAAACGCAAAGTTCAAAACGAGTCCGGCCGCCACGAGTAAAAGTATGAGTATGCTTGATTTTTTCATTCGCTGAGTTCCTCCCATTCGGCGTACAGCTCAAGTAGGCGGTCGTTTGCCTGCGCCTTATCGCTTTCAATGCGCATAAGCTCCGTGTAGTCGCTGGAGTGCTGCTCCGCCTCGGCGTCGAGCCGCTCAAGCTCTGATTCGAGCCTGTATATCTCCTTTTCGAGCTTTGCACGCTGCTTGTCACGGTTGGGGGCGGACTTCTTCGGTGCAGGAGCCTTTTTCTGCGCCGTAGCCTTTGCCGCCTGATTAAACACCGCCTGACGCTCGCAATATTCACGGTACTCGGAGTAGGTACCCTTAAAGTCGGTGATCTTACCGTCCTTGAGATGCCATATGCGGGTCGCAAATTTTTCGATAAAGTACCTGTCGTGCGACACGAACAGGAGCGCTTCGGGGTAGTCCGAGAGCGCATCCTCGATCCACTCACGGCTTGCAATGTCGAGATGGTTCGTCGGCTCGTCGAGTATGAGAAGGTTTATGTCGCTTCCCATGAGCATACAAAGCCGAAGTCGGCTCTTTTCGCCGCCGGAGAGAGCGCCGACCGGGGTGAACACCGTCTCGCCCCTGAAGCCGAAAGCGCCGAGGCGATCCCTCGCCTCCTGCGGCTGACAGCGGCAGTCGTACAGCATGGTATCGACCAAGGTACGGCTCTCATCGCTGAAGGATATGATCTGCGGCAGATATGCACAGCGCACCGTGGGTCCCCTGTACAGGTAGCCGGAGTCGGGAGTCTCCTCCTGCATGATGAGCTTTATAAGCGTCGATTTTCCTGCGCCGTTGTCGCCGATGAGCGCTATGCGCTCTCTGCCCTCAATGAGCAGGGAGAGGTCAGAAAACAGCGTTTTATCGCCGTATGACTTACTTAGATTTTCGCACACGAACACCTCGTCGCCGGAGAAATCCCTTGCGGTGAAGCCGACGCTGAGCCGCCGCTGCTCCTTGGGGCGCTCGGTGGTGCTGAGCTTTGCTATGCGCTTTTCCATGGAAAACGCACGCTTGTGCAGCTTGTCGTTGCCCATGAACGCCCAAAGATGCATCTGCTCCGCCGCACGTTTTAGCTGCTCGATCTTTGCCTGATCCTTTTCGTACTTCTTGAGCTTTTCGTCAAAGCGCCTCTGCCGCTCCTCGGCGTAGAAGCTGTAACCGCCGGAGTAAAACTCCGCCTTGCCGTCGCATATCTCGATGCAGCGGGTGACTACACGATCGAGGAAATAGCGGTCGTGGCTGATGATAAGCACCGTACCCTTAAAGTGCAGCAGGTAGTCCTCAAGCCACTCGGTCGCACGGAGGTCGAGGTGGTTCGTCGGCTCGTCAAGGAGCAGGATCTCCGTGTTTTCAAGGATGAGGCGGGCGAGGTTCACCCTCGTGCGTTCACCGCCGGAGAGCGAGTCAAAGGGCTGCTGACGCATGGAGCGGGGAATGTCGAGACCGTTTGCGACACGGTTTATGTTCGTCTCCGTGTCGTAGCCGCCGAGCCTGCGAAAGTCCTCGGATATGCGGTCGTACTCACGCAGCAGCGTATCGGAGCTGTCGCTTTCCATCTGCTTTGCAAGCTCCTCAAGACGGGAGCTTAGGCGGTACAGCTCGGAGTAAGCCGAACGCAGAACGTCCTCCGTCGTCCAGCCGTCGGGGTAGACGGGTATCTGCGATATGAGACCGAGCCTGCGCCCGGAAGCGAGTGAAACGCTGCCCTCGTCGTAGTCAAGCTCGCCCGCAAGGATGCGAAACAGCGTCGTTTTGCCGCAGCCGTTATGCCCGAGTATGCCGACACGCTCACCCTCGGTGATGTCGAAGCTGAGTCCGTCCAATATGTTGTTTCCCAGTTCAAAGGACTTTTTAAGTCCGCAAACCGATACGTCTGTCATTTGTGTTCCTCTGTGAATTTAAGATAGTGACACCGCCTGCTGCAAAATCGCATTTGCGACGGGAGCAGCAGCGCCTCTGCCGCTGCCGCCGTTTTCAACGAGAACGACGAAGGCGTAAGGGTGCTGAGCGTCGTTTAAAAAGCCGACGAACCAAGCGTGGCTCTGCTGACCGTTGCCGACCTCGGCGGTGCCGGTTTTTGCGCACAGCGCAAGACCGGGGTAGTTTTCGGCGCCGTATTTGTACTGAACGTTGTAGCTCATCATATCGGCGATCTTATCCGCCGTCTCACGGGACAGCAGTGTTTCGGTGCCTGTAGAGCTGCCGAGCAGCGACGGCTCATTTAAGCTGCCGCCGTTTGCGATAGCCGAAACGATGCGCAGCATGGAGTAGGGGCAGACGAGGTCCTCGTACTGACCGATGCCGGACCAGGCAAGGTACGAGCTTTCGCTCTTGTCCTCGGTGAAGTTGCCTGCAGCGGTCTTGATGCCGTTTAGGTCATGCGCAGAGCAGATGCCGAGCTTTTCGGCGTAGGAGCCGAGAGTTTCGGCGCCGAGGTCCATCGCAAGCTGACCGAAGGCGCAGTTGCAGGAGTTTGCAAACGCCTGCTCGATGTTCTGTGTACCGTGGACGCCGGAGCAGGTGACGGTCTTGCCGCCAAGCTCGATGCTTCCCGTGCAGGTGAAGCTGCGGCTGTTTAGGTCGTCTATGTTGTCAATGGCTGCCGCAAGCGTTACGAGCTTAAAGACGGAGCCGGGGGTGAATGTCGAGCTGAGACAGCGGTTGAGATAAACGCCGTCGGGCAGAGTTTCGGGGACGTTGAGCGGGTCCATGGACGGGGAGGAGACCATGCAGATAAGCTCCCCGGTCTTGTAGTTCACCACAAGGGCGGAACCCTTTCGCCCTGCAAGAGCCGCATACGCCGTCTGATTTAGGCGGGAGTCAACGTTCAGCTTCAGCTCAACGTCGCTGCCCTGGCTCACGCCGGTTATAAGGCTGTAACCGGAAAGCTGCTTTCTGAAGCCCGTGAGAGCGCCGGTGCCGACGTTGCCGCCGTAGTCGCCGACGAGCTGATAGCAGGCTATGCGGACGGAAGCATCCTCCGCATACGACTTTTCACCGCCGCCCATCTTCGCCAGCACGACGCCGTTGCGGTCGGTGAGAGTGTAGGTGCATTTTGTGGTGGTCTCGTCAAAGTACAGCGCCCAGCTTGCACCGTCGTCGATATAGCGGATGACGTAGACAATGAGTCCGACTATTACGAGAAGGGCAAGCAGAACGGTGGAGTATGCACGGAGAGTGACTTTTTTCATTATCTGACCCTCCTTGTCGGTTCGTATTCCTCATCGTGATCGGAGGAGTCATCGCCGTGAAGCACCGAGTCGGAGCCGTGGGGCGATGTAAACTCGTCGGGAATGTGATCCTCCTCCGGCTGCTGCGGCGGCGGTGTCGGGGACCTTGCGGCGTCGGCAGACTTTACGACGAAGCTTGCGCCCTTTCTCGTGTCGCCCGCCTTGATGAATGCAAGCAGCATCCAGCATGACAGCAGGGAAGTGCCGCCCCTTGAAACGAAGGGGAAGGTGACTCCCGTGAAGGGGAGTATGTCGGTCGAGCCGAACACGTTGAGCGACATTTGCACGAGGAACATACTTGCGGTCGCACAGGCGGCAATGGAGTAGTAGGCGGAGCGCCCCTTAGACGAGCTTCGCACCGCAAAGAACGCCAAAGCGACGATGGCAAGCACCGCACATATGGCGACGATAAGTCCAAGCTCCTCGCACAGCATTCCGAACACGGTGTCGGTGTTGGCGGCAAACCTCGACTGGAGCCAGCCGTTGCCCGCACCCTTGCCGAACAGACCGCCGGAGGCGCCTGCCGAGAGCGCACGGGTCTGCTGGAAGCCTGCACCGGACACGTCCTCCCAAATATGTCCCCATGCCGAAAAGCGCTGTGCGACGTGCGGCTTTATGGTGAATATGAGGAAGCCGCCCATGGCAGCGCCCGTGACCGCCAAAGCAACGGTCGCAATGGAGCCGGAGCGCATGAAGGAGATGACGAGGAAGGTGACGAAGAATATAAGCGCCGTGCCGAAGTCGCCCAACAGACCGAGGACGATAACGCACAGTGCCGAGAATACGATGAAAACGATAAGGTTTCGGGTGCGGAAAAGACGCTCAAGCGACGCCGCACCGACGTAGATATATGCGACCTTGACAATCTCGGAGGGCTGGAGCGTAAAGGAGCCGATTTTTATCCAGAGCGCCGCACCATATCTCGTCTGACCGGCAACGAGGTTCAGCGCAAGGAAAGCGAGAGCAACGATCGCAACGGGGATGCGCATGGTCTTTGTACGGTCGAGGTCCCGCAGCCACCAGCCCATGATGAAGAACAGCACTACGCCGACAAAGATCTCGATGATCTGACGGAACATCTCGTCGGGAACGGAGGAGGCTATGATCGAAAGCCCCATGGAGGTCAGGAAAAATGCTATCGTCTCGACCTCGAAGCCCGTGCGCCTTATGCTGCGCATGGCAAAATAGCAAAACCACTGCAAAAGGATGAGCAGGGAGAAGCCGAGGAGAAACGACGGGATGTACTTGTCGTCCGAAGCGTATATGCAATGCTCCGCCAGCAGAATGAGCTGAAATACGGTGAGATACATAAGCGTGACCGCAGGGTGTATACGCTTCCAGCGATGCACTCTGTGAGACTCAATGGCGGCACGCTGCGTTTCGCTTATGTCACGGAAGCGCACCTGACTGTCTGCAAGGCTTATGACGTCGCCGTCCTCCACGGGAAGCCCCGCAGCCAAGACCCGCTTTCCGTTGACCCAAACGCCGCCCTTCGAGAAAATGTCGAAAATGCGCCAAAGCCCCTTGTCGTTGCGGACAAGGACGGCATGCACTCGACTGACCTTTTCAAAGGGCAGACAGACGTCCGCACGGCGGGAGCGACCTATGAGATTTTCCCAGTGATTTATAAGCAGCACACCGTCGTCTGTGTGTATATAGCCCCAAATCTCGGTGGCGATCTTACCCCTGAGCATGGAGCGCATACAGCGGACAAGGACGCAGACCGCCATAAGCGGCAGCAGATATGACAGTATGTCTGCGATCGTTGATATAAAGCCGTTCAAGTTGCGTACCTCATCAAATTTAAATATTAATTTATTATATCATCAATTGCACTTATTGACAAGCAATAGACATTTAATTAGAATAGCCGTATGAAAAGAAATAAGACTAAAACGTGGATAATAGTGCTTTCGGTGCTTTTTGTGCTGTCCGCTGCATGCTTTCTGATACTCAGGCTCACGGGCAAAAGCGGCACCGTTGCGAACATCTACGTTGACGGAGAGCTTTACAAAAAAATTGATCTTGACGCCGTTGCTGTTGCATATGACATAGAAATCAGGACGGAATTCGGGTATAATAAGATACACGTGGTAAACGGCGGCATATCGGTAACGGAATCGGACTGCCGTGACCACATATGCATTGAGCAGGGCGAGATCGACAACGAGGCGGTGCCGATAGTGTGTATGCCGCACAGACTCGTTATCGAGATCGAGGGAGATGCGGTCGATGGATAAGACGAGAAGACTTACGCTGATGGCGATGCTCACGGCGGCGTCGCTCATCATATTCATAGTCGAAGCGCAGCTTCCGCCGCTTCTGCCCATACCGGGAGTGAAGCTGGGGCTTGCAAACCTCATAACGCTCACTGCGATGGTCATACTCGGACGCAGGGAGGCGGGTGCGATACTCCTTTGCAGAATCGTACTCGGCAGCGTTTTTGCCGGCGGTGTGTCGGGACTTCTGTTCAGCATCGCAGGAGGACTGCTCTCGTACCTCGTGATGTGCCTACTCAAAAACGCATTTCCGGGGAAGCTTCTCTGGGTACTCAGCGTTTTCGGTGCGATAGCCCACAACGTCGGGCAGCTTGCGGTCGCCGTGCTGATATCGGGAACGCCGAAGCTTGCGCTGTACTACGGTCCGGCACTTCTGGCTGCGGGCATCCTTACGGGAGCCTTTACCGGGCTTGCGGCGATGTTTCTCGTCAAGGCGCTGTCCAAGCTCAAAAAATCGTAAACCATGCGGCTGAGCCGCAAATATATATTTGAACAGGAGATCATGTGATGAGTGAATGTACGCATGATTGCTCTACCTGCGGCGAAAGCTGCAGCGAGCGGGAGCAGCAGGATTTCAGCGCAAAGCTGAATCCCGAAGCAAGTGTCAAAAAGGTCATTGCCGTCGTCAGCGGCAAGGGCGGTGTCGGCAAATCCCTCGTAACGAGCCTGCTGGCAAGCGAGATGCAGCGCAGAGGCTATCAGACCGCCGTGCTTGACGCAGACATTACGGGTCCGTCTATACCGAAGGCGTTTGGCATCCATGAACACGCAAGGGGTACCGAGGATGCGCTCATCCCCGTGTACAGCGTCAAGGGAACGCAGATCATGTCCGTTAACCTGATCCTCGAAAACGACACCGACCCCGTCGTGTGGAGAGGCCCCGTCATCGCAGGCGTGGTGACACAGTTCTGGAGCGACGTGCTGTGGAACAACGTTGACTATATGTTCGTCGATATGCCTCCCGGAACCGGCGACGTTCCGCTCACCGTGTTCCAGTCCCTGCCCGTGGACGGTATCATTATCGTCACAAGCCCTCAGGAGCTTGTATCCATGATAGTGTCCAAAGCCGTCAATATGGCAAACATGATGAACATTCCCGTACTTGGCATCGTTGAGAATATGTCCTACTTCAAATGCCCCGACTGCGGAAAGAAGCATGAGATATTCGGAGAAAGCAAGGTCGAAAAGGTCGCCGCACAGTTTGGCGTCGAGCATTACGCCCGTCTGCCGATAGACCCCGCCGTCGCCGCAATGGTCGATGCGGGCGAGGTCGAGAGCGTCGGCACCGAGGAGCTTAACGGTCTTGTTGACTATATAGAAAAAGGAGTTTAAATTATGGTTATTGCAGTTGCATACAAGGATAATGAAATTTACGATCATTTCGGTCACGCAGAGCATTTTGCCATCTACGAGACCAACGAGGATCAGACCCAGCTCATCTCCAAGAACATTATCGAGGTAAAAGAGAGCGGTCATCAGGCGGTCGCCGATCTCATGAACGAGAATCATGTTGACGTTGTCATCGTCGGCAACATCGGCACCGAGGCACGCAAGGCGCTCACCGAGTACGGCATCGTTGCGTTTGCAGGCTTCTGCGGCAATTCCGACGACGCTGCCGAGCTTATGATGAGAGGTCAGCTTCCCTTCCTCAGCGACGAGGGCGGCTGCGGCGGCGGCTGCTCCGGCTGCCACGGTCACGATGACGGCGACTGCGGCTGCTCCGGTCACGAGGGCGGCTGCGGCTGCTGCGGCTGATACACAAAGCGTAAATATTCAAAAATGACTGCTCAATTTGAGCAGTCATTTTTTATACCAAAACTCAAACAGACAGATTGTACAAATTTTGTCCGCAAATTTCGGCACATTTCACCGACGCTTTTGATCTTAATGTACAGACACAATAATATTGACGATTGACAATTTCTAAACTATAATATATTTATGCATTCGTATATTACAGGGGGGTCAATATGAAAGATCTGAAGCACATGATTTACTTCGAGCATCTGCTCGACGAAGCCGCAAACGAGCTTTGCCTCCAAGCGGTCTCCGAGGGCAGACACGCCGTCGGCTACACCTGCTACCATATGCCGGAGGTACTCTTAAACCTTGACAACTGCTTTTCCGTCAGACTGAGAGCGCCCCGCACCGGCTCGCTTGACATCTCGACCTACTACATGACGAACTACCTTTGCGGCTATGCAAAGGCGCTCGTCGAGCGTGGAATGGAGGGGGGCTACACCTTTCTTTCCGCCGTTGCAGGAACCGAGACCTGCTCGGAAATGAACCGTGCCATCGAGCATTTTGAGCTTTTAAACCTTGTGAAGAACGACAAATTCTTTGTCGCCCTTGCCGACGTGCCGTTCAAGGTCACGCCCCACGGTTTAAAACATTATGTAAACCAAATTCAGAAGAAGGTGCTTGACAGACTGCACGAGAATTACGGCACCGACGTGTCCGACGCCGCAATACGCAAGGCGGTGGAGGAGCATAACGAGGTCTGCCGCATCCTGACCGAGATCGGCGAGCTGCGCAAGCTCCCCAATCCTCCGATCACGGGCTATGAGTACCATGTGTTGTGCCTCGTGTCGTTCACCTGCCCGAAGGATCTCATACTCCCAAAGCTGCGTGAGACGCTGCAGGAGATCAAGAATCGCAAGTGCGACCCCAAACCGTGGTACCGTGCGAGGGTAGTCGTCGTCGGCTCGGAGATCGACGATCTTGACTTCACCCGCACCGTGGAGGACTCCGGAGCTTTTATCGTTGCAGACCGCTTCTGCTTCGGCTCCTTCCCCGGCAGACAGGAGATCATCCTGAACGACGAGGAGCCTGCGCTTGAGCAGGTGTGCCGCTACTACATGGAGAGCAGCCAGTGTCCGAGATATATGTCAAAGGAAAAGGTGCAGGGACGCTACGATTACGTTGACGCTCTTGCAAAGGAGTACAACGCTCAGGGCATACTCTACGAAGCGCTCAAGTTCTGCGAATACTGGGGCTATGAGCGTCCGCTTGCGTCCAACATTATGACAGAGCTGTATAAGTACCCCTCCGTCTGCGTTGACAGGGAGTACACCGGCAACGCATCGGGACAGCTCAGGACCCGTGTGCAGGCGTTTGTCGAGAGCCTTGAAATTAAGCAGATAAACAACGGCGGGGAGGTGTGAGAGATGAAAGTAAAACCGAGAAACCTTGGAAAAACCTACATTGACAAGACCGGTGTGCGCAAATTCCGTGAGTGGAGGGGCATAAAGGATACGCTTTACGATTACGCATGGTGGTGCGTCATGTGGAAGGACATGATAAAGTTCGTCCTCAAATCGCCCGTACAGGTCGTTAAGGGCATATTCAAATACCGTTGGATGCTTACATATCTCTCGCTGCCGCAGTTTCTTGACCGTCAGCTTGAGGGTATGAGGGGCATACAGCTCAAAGCGGGACACATCCTTTACGACGTCATCGTAAAGCACACGATAGACATCATCGGCACCGAGTTTGACGCAGACCAGAAGCTCGGCGGCGACAAGGCGCTTGCCGAACGCATAATTTGCTTTGACGAGCTTGTCCCCACCGAGATCATGGCGGGCTTCCCAAACCTCATCGGCATCCCGGTGCAGACCATCCCCATCTTCCTCAGCTCGATGATAAATCAGCACATTTCTGAAGTTTACCTCGACTCCATCGAAAACTTCGGCGTTCCGGCGGACGTTTGCCCGCTCCCGTCGGCGGAGTCGGGAATCGCCGTCGAGGGCGATTACCCCATATTCGGAAAGTGCTTCATCTCCTGCAATATGCCCTGCGACGGCAGCGTTATGACCAGTGCGTATCAGGACAGATACTTCAAGCTCCCGACCTACTGCCTCGGCGTTCCGCTGCGCTATAACGACGAAGTCGATGCACAGGAATACGCCATTGAGGAGATAAAGGGCTGCATTGCCTTTATCGAGGAGCAGACGGGCGAAAAGTTCGACTGGGCTGCATTCAAGACCGCAATGGATAAATATAACGAGGTCACGCAGTTCCACTTCGACCTGTGGGATATAAACCGCACCGATTACCCGCAGGTAACGGGCAACGTGCCTTGGCTGTACCGTATGTACTCCTTCCACCTGCACGGCGGCATGGACGACCGCTTCCTCAAGGCGAATGACAAGGTCCGTAAGCTCATGGAGGACGGCTACAAGAAGAAGCTGCCCTGCACCTTGGAGATGCGCCACAAGGCGCTCGTGTGGTCGTGTCCGGCAAACTACTACACCAACTTCTCGAATTGGCTTGAGCAGTGCTGGGGCATCGTCTCCGTCATGGACATGGAGACCCACGTCGGCAACGTCATGGTCGACACCTCGACGCAGGAGGGCCTGCTTTTGGGACTGGCGCAGCTTTATCAGCGCACCACCATGCGCAAGCACACCAAGGGCGGTTACAAAAATGCGCTCAACGAGATGTGGAGCATAGCCGATGCATTCAACTGCGATACGATAATCATGTACGATCAGATCTCCTGCAAGGGAATGGACGGACTTCAGGGCATGTTCGACGAGCAGGCGAGAGAGCGCAACATCAACTTCATTTGGGTGCAGCAGGACCTCATGGATCCGAGGACCATATCCCGCAGGGATATGCGCAATCAGGTAAACTCCTACATGACCTCCGTTCTGCGTGAGGAACCCCTTGACCCGACGCTCGTTGACTTCGACGACTGCGACGCATTTTGATACAGAATCACACAAAAGACCGACACCAAAGCTTTGGAGTCGGTCTTTTGTGCAATATGCTGCAATTATTTTTGTTTACTTTAGCGTTTTGACGGTATATAATGCCTTTGAAAAGACTGAAAGCAAGGTGCGTGAATACCATTGAAGAAAATGACGAGAGTTGCGCTCATAACCTCCGGCGGAGACTGCCAGGGGCTCAACGCCGCCATGCGTGGCATAGGAAAGGCACTTTACAATAGGATAAGCGATCTTGAGATATTCGGTATGTACGACGGTTATCGCGGGCTTATCGACGGCGACTACAAGTTCATGGAGCCGAAGGACTTCTCCGGCATCCTGACCGAGGGCGGTACCATACTCGGCACCTCAAGACAGCGCTACATTCCGGGGAAGGACATCGTTGACGAGGAAGGCAACAGTCTCATCCCCGTCATGAAGGATACCTACAACCGCCTAAACCTCGACTGCCTTGTCATCATGGGCGGCAACGGAACGCAGAAAAGCGCAAAGCTTCTGATGGATGCGGGAATGAACGTCGTGACCCTGCCCAAGACGATAGACAATGACATTTGGGGTACGGACGTCACCTTCGGATTCCAGAGTGCGGTGGATATTGCGACGAACGTTATAGACTACATCCACTCGACCGCAAGCTCTCACAGCAGAGTGTTCCTTGTGGAGCTTATGGGCAGGGACGCAGGCTGGCTCACCCTAAACGCCGGCATCGGCAGCGGTGCGGACATTATCCTCATTCCGGAGATACCTTATGACATCAATAAAGTAACGGAGGCGATAGAGCGCCGTCGGAAGATGGGCAGCGCCTTTTCGATACTCGCCGTGGCGGAGGGCGCCAAGAGCATTGACGATCAGGTGCTTTCCGAGGAGGAGAGCCGCCGCAGACGTGAGGAGTCGAAGCATTCCACTATCTCCTACGAGATAGCAGACCACATTGAAAAGACGCTCGGCAGGGAAGCGAGAGTCACCATCCCCGGTCATTATCAGAGGGGCGGTCCTCCGTGTCCCTACGACAGAGTGCTTGCCACACGCTTCGGTACGGCCGCAGCGGAGCTTATCGTCAACCGCAATTACGGTAGAATGGTTGCCATGCAAAACGGGGAGATCGTTTCCATCCCTCTGGAGGAAGCGGCAAGCAAGACGAAGTTCCTGCCGCCGGATCACCCCCTGATCCAGGTCGCAAGGGACATTGGCATTTCATTCGGAGACTGATAAAAAGCGGAGATAAAATAGAAAAAACATATTTAAAAGCGGAATTGTGGGACAGAATGCAGTACCTCGAAGCATAAGCCATATGTCCAGCTCTCATCGTTCTCGCAAAACGGGACGATGAACCTCATAAGCACCGTTAAGGGCAGCACCGAGGACAGAAAGCTAATTGAAGCGATGCTCGACTGCGTGCTTGCGGAAGTGAGACGGTACGCTGAGGAAAACAGCCTTTGCGCCGAAAACTGAATATAAAAAATGCGATGCTTTTGCATCGCATTTTTTATGCTCTTAATAGCCGAAGGGCTTTTTCTGCTGCTTGCACCATGTCCTTAGTACAAAGCGGGTGGGCAGAAGCTTCACGCCGAGAACCTGAAGCCGCTCCGGGAAGCCGAGTACCGAGACCGCCTTGCCCTTGTGCATATCCCGAACCGCCTTTTTAATGACATCTTCGGGACCGTAGTAGCGGTTAAAGTAGCTGACGGTGCTGTCGTGTATGGCGTGGCTGAAAAACTCCGTCTTTATCCAACCGGGGCATACCGCCATGACCTTTATCTTACGCTCGCAAAGCTCGACCCTCAGCGCCTTCGAGAAGCTGAGAACGTATGCCTTCGATGCGCCGTAGACGTTGATGTACGGCACGGGCTGGAAGGACGACATCGAACCCATGTTGTAGATCTGCGCACCGTCGGGCATATAGGGGAGGGTGATATAGGTCATTCCCGTCAGCGCACGGTCGTTAAGGTCAATTATCTGGAGCTGCTTTTCCATGTCCATTTCGGTGTAGGTGCCGAAAAGACCGAAGCCTGCGGCGTTTACAAGCACCTTGACGCAGGGCTTTTCCTTATCCAAAAGCTCGGCAAAGACACGGAGACTGTCACGGTCGAGGAGATCGAGCACAACGGGGCGGATCTTTGCACGCACCTTGTCCTGAAGCTCAAGCAGCCTGTCCTCCCTGCGGGCGATAACCCACAGCTCGTCAAGCTCCATGTCCTTGTCTATTGCATAGACAAACTCTCTGCCCATGCCGGACGAAGCGCCGGTGATAACAGCAACGTTCATCGTTTAAGCCTCCTTTGCTTTTATAAAGCCGTGCAGTCCGACGGTGAGCATATCGGCGAGAGAGCGGGCAAGCACCTCCGGCGTTACGGGGTAGTCGCCGAGAAGCCACATGTTGTAGGTGTGCATGACGCCGCCCGAAATAAAGCGGGCGCAGACCTCGGCGATCTCTCTGCTGCCAAATTTTTCAGTAAGAGCCTCGTCCTCAAGAATAAACTTCGTGAGCCAGTCCTTGAGATTTATGCCGAGGTCGTAGATATTTATGAACTTAAAGACCCGTTTTGCGGGGTCCTTACTTGCAAGCATGAATTCCGCCGCCATGAGCATGATGGGGTAGGGGTCCTCCGCAAGCTCACTGGCTTTGTAGTCACCGAACAGCATGTCGGCGTGAGCGTAGAGATCGTCGATAAGCGACTGGCGCACGTCCTCAAGATTCTTGAAGTGTGCATAAAATGTGCCTCGACTTATATTCGCTCTTTTGAGCAGCTCGTTTACGGTTATGCTTCCGAAATCCTTTTCATACATAAGCTCAAGCAAGGCGTCCTTAATCGCTTTTCTTGACTTTTCAACCATCCTGTTAGTTCCGGCCATAAGTACCCTCCGATCAATATCAGCCTAAATAAGTATAATTATAAATTATATGTATAATTCTATACTAAGCTTTCCAAAAATGCAATACTAAATTTATTTTGCAAAAACAGTATAACAATTTACCCCTAAATCAATAATGATTTAATTATGGATAAAACACGGCGAAAAGTATATTTAACGGTTGACAAAATACAATACATAGTATATCATTAAACAAAAGCACATCAAAAGTTTATACAGTTAAATTCGCTCGGACTTTTCCCCTAAGCATCCTATTTCCCCCCTCCAAAGAAAAAGGCTTCCCTTTCTTCATCCGGGCGTTTTAAAAAGACTGCCGTAGAGTATGCTTCGGCAGTCTTGTCGTTGTTGTGAGATTCAGTCGAGCCGTCTTGCAACGAGGATAAAGCGCCCGTCGTCGGAGTGATATGAGCAGGTAGAGAGTGTCAGTATCCTGTCGCCGGGCCTCAGGGTGACCCCGGTGTCGTACAGGCGGTTTTTCTCAATGAAGTCGCAATACTTTTCAAACGACTCCTCGTCGTTTGCGCCGACGTATTCGTAGTAGCGAAAGCCCGTCTCCTCGTCGCCGTCGAGATCGGTGTATATCGCCGCCACAAGCTCATAGTCGTGCTTTTCGTATATCGTGTCAAAGTGTATTGTACGGTGTTCAAGTCCGAAGTCCTCGGACTCGTACTTGAGCAGATCGGCAAACATGGTGCCGTTGTGCATATTGTGACCGTAGATTATGAGATTGTCCGAGGTGTCGATGTCGCAGTATTCGTCAACGAAAAGGCAGCCGCCGGTCGCATGATTACCGTAAAAGTCCGTACGCAGGTACTTTTCGATCTCGTCGGGAGCGTACATGACCACATAGTCTATTGCCGTGCCGTCGATCTTCAGCCAGCCGATGGTGTCGTGGTTCTCCGCATATACTCCGGCGTACTCGTCCAGCACTTCGGGGACTTTTGTGCCGTTGTTTTTGAGGTCACGCACATCTTCGTTCGTCTGCTTTTCCTTTGCCGAGGAAATAAGATAGACGATTATCGCTGCGGTGCAGACGAGAAAAACGGTCAGAGACACTATTCTGATTATCTTAGTTAGATTCATAAAATCACCAAATAAAAATAGGAGACGGTATTCCGTCTCCTATTTTAAATAATTATCAAGAATAAGTCAACCGATCACCCACATTTGATCAGTCGTTCTTCTTGCGGTATGTTGCTGCAAATGTAGTCAATGCGATAACGGCAATTACCCACAGAAGCTCGTAGTGACTGTTGTCACCTGTCTTGGGAGAATCCTTGGGGTCGTCACCGTCGCCATTGGGGTCGTCACCGTCATCCTTGGGACCGGGATAGTTGGGATCATCCGGATCCTTGGGATCGTCACCGCCGCCGGGGTTCGGATTATCGGGGTCGTCACCGCCGCCGGGATTCGGATTGTCAGGATCGTCACCGCCACCGGGGTTCGGATTATCGGGGTCGTCACCGCCACCGGGGTTCGGATTGTCGGGATCGTCACCGCCACCGGGGTTCGGATTGTCGGGGTCGTCACCGCCGCCGGGGTTCGGATTGTCGGGATCGTCACCGCCGCCGGGGTTCGGATTGTCGGGATCGTCACCGCCGCCGGGGTTCGGATTATCGGGATCGTCACCGCCACCGGGGTTCGGATTATCGGGATCGTCACCTCCACCGGGGTTCGGATTGACACGGTCGCCGAGACCTGCCCAAATACCGACTACATGACCGCCCACAGGTCCGAGCATGAGGATGTCGCAGGAGTCGGCTCTTACGGTGTTGTCAATACCGGGGATCATGGTGCCGGTATAGAAAAGCTGAGAGCCTTCAACGGTAAGATCGGCGGTTTTCCAGAAGTTGTTGGTATAAGTTCCGGAAGAGATCGTAACCCTGACGTCAGCGGGGAGGCGAACATAGCCGAGCCTGCCGACGAGATCCTGCTTGGTGAGAGTCTGATGATATCCCCAAACGGGGCAATCAAAGGTAATGGTCGCATCATCGGGAAGGAACATATAGTTCTCTATCAGCAGATAGAAATGCGGATTGCCCTTGAAGTTATAGCCCTCTGTGGAAAGATAGTCGTCATCTACCGTTCCCCAGATGTCGTCCGAAATATCGTCCGCATAAGCTTGAGAACTCAGTGAGAAAGCAGCAATCAGTATAACCGCAAGCACTACGAGGAAGCCGAAAAGCAGCTTCGTGCGCTTGGCAGTATTTGACATGTCGTTCAATTTCCTCCTTTCTCCAGTTATCACATCAGGCAGGGAAGATCACTGAAATTGCTCCTTGCAGCACACAAATCACCCGTTGCCGTCTCAGCGCTTCATCCCGAAGGGACTCGGCGAAAAAGGCTCAAAGCTCAACGATAGCTGCGTAGGGCGCAGTAGTTCACATTACTAACTGATGATCATGCCCATGTTACAATATTTCCGTGTAAAAATCAAGAAAAAAAAGACACCAAGGCAAATTTGTCTGCACTGGGACAGCGTTCTGTGTCATTTGATACGGTTTGAGCGCCGCCGACGGAAATAAAAAACATACTCATTGTTCAATCCTGCGCTTGTAATTCGTTCGGGCTTGTGATATTCTAAATATGCAGCTACGTTGTATTTCATTTAAAGGACGGCCCCACATCCGTCCTGCCGATTGAGATAGCTGCGGCACTGCGGATCTTGCGAGGCAGGATGTGGCACAGCGCTTTGAGCGGGTGCCTGCTTCCCGTCGTGTTTCGGATTTGATGCAATGTCGTAAATACATGCTCCCGCAATCACGCTTCGGCGACGCAGACGCCGGGGCTTTAGCAAACGGGGGGAGAATAAGCTCGGTTCCGGCGCTTGAGCGAAGATTGAGCAGCTTTGCTTAAACATAAGGACCGAAAGCGGCAGGCAGGCGCACAGCGCCTGCCTGTTGCTTTCTTTATCTAATTAAAAATACATTACCTTAACTCGCTTGCCCATCTTTTTGAGACAGTCTGCAAGCTGCTTTACGATGGAGGACTTGACGTTGAAGTTTATGGGCAGGTCGCTGTGAGCGGGGTTCTCGGCGCAGCCGATAAACATATTGATGTCCGTCGCTTCCTCGAAGAGCATTCTTGCCGCAAGGGAAGCGCCGTCCTTTTTATAGCTCCACTGCTTGAAGCTGTCGTTGTCCTTGAGGTAGTTTTTAGCATATTGGAGTATGCGGTCGATGGTGATGATGCCCTCGGTAACGAGATCGACGCCCTCGATCACCGAGGTCGGAGGTATCTCCGGGTCGGGGGAGACGTAGTTCACCTTCACGGTCTCGTGCAGGTACTCGGCGGCAATCGACGCCGTCGTTCCGCCGCAGACGATGTGCTTGCCCGTCTTTGCAAAGAACAGAGCCATCATTCTGTGATTGTCGTCACGGCTCTTGGGAGGACCTATCGCAATGTTCATCGGCTTGCGCTGCCTGATCTTTACGACGCAGACGGTGGCGTCGTCAAAGGGCTTGCCGCCGTAGAGTCTACTCGTTTCGTCGAGGATGATCGAGGTGAGCGTCTTTGCGGTGAAGCCGGAATCCCAAAGCGGTGCAACGTAGGATATAAGCCCGTCACGGTCCCAGCTCTCGTTTAACACTCCGTCGCTGCTGGCGTAGAGAACGCCGTCGGACATGGCGATAAAGATGTCGCCGTCACGGAGATTAAGCCCGGAGTGGTAAATGGTCTTTTCGCCGATGCGCATGGTGTTGAGCTGCATCTCGCAATTTTTACCGTCACGCAGCAGAATGACGTTAGGGTTTTCGTACTGGATTATGTCGGCACGGTCGTTGTTCACGAGACGGATTATCGTAAAGGTCGAGAATGCGGACTTCCGCTCGGAGCAGATAGGCAGGGTGTCGGCTATGGTCTCCACGGCGTCCCGAATGTCGAGCCCGGCTGCGAGCATGGTGGAAATGATCTTCGAGGTCAGGGTGGAGAGAATGCTCGCCTTGACGCCGCTGCCGAGTCCGTCCGCAAGAACGATGATGGTACTGTTGTCGTTTTCGGCGATCTCGACATGGTCGCCGCAGAGCTGCTCACCGTAGTGATTTATGCTCAGGTAACCGATGTCGGCGCAGAGATTATTCATCTTCATCTAAGCTCATCGACTCCTTCAGCTTTGTCAGCGCAATTTTGGTCTCGGCGGTCGTCTCGCCGAGGAGCGAGGCGATCTCCTGAACTATCCTCATCTGATTTTCGACCACACGGTCTGCGACCTCGGCGGTCTTGACGCTTATCTCGTGCTTCCTTATCGCTTCCTCTTCCTCCTCGGTAACGTCGCTTATTATGTCGATAAGCATTTTGGAGGAGCGGTCATGCACGATGGTCTGCTCAAAGTATTTGTTGTAATCGGAGAAGTAGCTGCGGTACTTTTTGAGTGACTTTCCCGTCTCGATGACGGTGAAAAACGGAGCGGTGTCAAGTATTCTGACGACGCTCTCGCCCAAAATGTCGGACTCGTGACCGATGTTCAGAAGCTTCAGAGCGGGACGGTTCAGCTCCTGAACCTCAAGGTCCTCGTTTACGACGATGACGCCGCTGGGCATATTGTTCAGCACCTTGCTGCTTATCCTCTCGGAGCGCTCTCTGATGGAGGGCAGGCACATACTGTAATCCGCAATGCCCCGGTAAATGGCGATCGCCTTTTCACGGCAGGTGTCGTAGCCGCAGGAGCCGCAGTCCAACTCGTCCTCCTTGGTGTTTTTGCCGAGCTTTGCGAGTATTGCACGGATCTCGCTCTCCGTGGGCATCGGGAGCTTGACGGGGGAGCCGCTATGCGTGGTGTAAAGCTCGCCCTCCGGCGGCTGCTCAACGTCAAAATCCTCCTTGCCGACGTTCACAAGCACCGAACAGATGTGACGCACGGGGGAGTTTATGTACTTTTCCATGATAGGACCGTCGATACAGCTTCCGTCGCAGGTCGCCATTTCGATAAAGCACTTGTGTATGCCGCCCTGCTGAATGTCCCGCAGAGCATTGAGACAGCTCTTTGCGCCGTTGACGGAGAGGTACTGGTAGCCATCGGGCTTATCCATGCAGGCGAGTATTCCGCCGGTGACAGGGAAGCTCCTCGCTCTGCCGGCGACGCTTTCGCCGAACTCCTTTTCGATCTCGATCTTTGCGGAAAGACGCATCTGGTCGAACTCCTCAAAGGTGAGAACGGCGTCAACGCAGGTGCCGACAGCCTCCTCCTTCTTGGAAACACAGGGGCCGATGAAGACGACCTTTGCGTCGGGAATGCGCTTTTTTATGTCCTTTGCGTGGGCGATCATAGGGGAGACGACGGGAGCGAGATACTGCTTCAGGTCCGGGAAATGCTTTTCAACAAGCAGATTTACCGAGGGACAGCAGGAGCTTATAATGACGTCCTGCTGACCGACCTTGAGCATATGCTCGTACTCACGCTTCACGACGGTTGCGCCGATGGCGGTCTCCTCGGCGTCGGCAAAGCCCAGCTCACGCAGAGCCTTGCGTATGGAATTTATACCGCAGCCCTCCCAGCAGGCGTAGAAGGAGGGGGCGACGCTTGCGATAACGGGGGCGCTGCCCTGCAGCATAACCTTGACCCGTTCGGTGTCGTCAACTATCTCCTTGGCGTTTTGCGGGCAGACGACGAAGCACTGACCGCAGAGGATGCACTCGTCCTCGATGATGCGGGCCTGGTTGCCGGTAAAGCGGATAGCCTTGACCGGGCAGCGGCGAATACAGCGATGGCAGTTTTTGCAGTTTGACTTTTTAAGCTTCAGAACACTTGGCATTTACATTTACCTCCGTGCCGTTATAAATACATTATAACATATCGTGCATTGTCTAACAAGGAAAATGCACAATGTTGACAATTATTTTTGCACGGGGTATAATCGACAGGATTTTATAACGGAGTGATAGCCATGCTTCAGGAAGCAATAATCACAAATATAAGAGAGGACGGACTTGCGGAGGTCGTGGTAGAGAGATCGGGTATCTGCGGCGGAAATTGCAGCGAATGTGACGGCTGCCGCTACGATAATCTTATGAAAACGCTTGTCCGCAACCCCATCGGTGCGCACCGTGGTCAGCACGTTTATATCGAGATGCCGACCTTGGGCGTTTTGAAGGGCGCTGTATTTATATATGTACTGCCGCTTGTCATGCTTTTTGCGGCGTACTTTGTTGCAGCCCTCTTCGGTGCGGACGAGGGCGTGCGCATAGCCACGGCATTCGGCGGAGCCGTTCTCGGCATCATGATCGCCGCACTGCTCAGCAAAAAGCAGCACGGCAAAAACCCGACTCCTGCCGAGATCGTGAGCGTTATCGACGATCAGGAGGAGCTGTGATGAACGCCGAAAAGACGAAAACGGCCCTGACCGCAAACAAAATATTTGTACTGCTGCTGCTTCTGATCATGCTCGCAGGGCTTGCTGCTACACTCTTTTTTCCCGACGACATAAACGGGTATGAGAACCGATATGCGTACAAAATTGCACCTCCGACGCTTTCCTCCGTTGCCGACGGAAGCTTTCAGGACGGCGTCGAAAACGCACTTTCGGATCAGGTGCAGTTTGCGGCAGCAGCCAAGATGGTGTACAATTTCACTGTAGCTGTCGCTGCGGCTCCCGCAACAATGGCGCTTGAGGACTATTTCGGCGCAGACGACTACGTTTACTACAACGGATCGAGGTTTTACAACGGGAAAATCCTCTTTTACACATACTCTCTTGCCGAACACTCTGCCGCTCTTGACGCAAAGGCGGAGAACATTAACGAAACCGCTGCAAAGCACCCGGAGCTTGAATTCTTTGTTTATTACATAGAAAAAGATACCGACATTGATATGATAAGCGGGGTAAAGCCCGGCTTGTCCGACTACTTTTTGCCGCAAATCAATATCCCGGAAGAGAATAAGGGCTGCTTCAGAGTGGACTCCTTTGATGTGTTTGACAAGAATTTTTACGACACCGACCATCATTGGAACTACAAAGGCTCTTACCTCGGCTATACGCAGGTGCTTTCCATGATAAGCGGCGATGAAGCGATAAAGCCGGATGGAGTGTATCATTCAGGGCAGTTTTTTTCCGGAAGCAAGGCATTCGGTATGGGCTATTTCTTTAAGGACGAAATGTCGATCTACCGATTTGACTATCCCGCAATGACTATCACCGCAAACGGCGTTCCTGCAGAGGACTACGGTGCGCAGAGCCGTCTTATTGCCGGAGAAATTGACATTCCAACATACGGAGCGGTGTACGGAGGCGACTTCGGAGAGATCATTTTCGATACCGGCAAAGAGGGCGAAAATCTTCTCGTTATCGGTGAATCCTACGATAACGCAATATTAAAGCTGCTTGCATCGCACTTTTCCAAGACATATTCCGTCGATCTGCGCTACTATGCCGCAAACATGGGTGCGGATTTCGACTTTGACGCATATGTTGCGGAGCATAGCATTGACAAGGTGCTGCTCATCGGCAACATCGATTATTTTGTTATGTCCGAATTTTCACTGCGGTAGAGGATAATAATGCTGTTTTCAAGCCTGACATTTTTATATGCGTTTCTCCCCGTGGTCGTTGTTGCATACTTTGCGCTGCGCTCACGGCGCTGGCGCAATGCCGTGCTGCTCATTGCGTCTCTTGTGTTCTACTCGTGGGGAGAGCCGAAGTACATTTTCCTTGTGCTCGCATCAACGCTCGCTGCATGGCTTTGCGGTCTTGCAATAGATCGGTTTGCGGACAACAAAAAGCGCAGCCGTTTCTTCCTCGTGCTGTCTGTTGTGCTGCTGCTCGGAAGTCTTGCGGTGTTCAAATATCTGAACTTCTTTGCCGACAACCTGTACAAGCTCGGCGTCACCGCACTGAAAATACGCACCATTGCGCTGCCGATAGGCATAAGCTTCTACACCTTCCAGATACTTTCCTACCTCATCGACCTGTACAGGGGTAAGGTCGAGGTGCAGAAGAGCTATTTCAGATTCACCCTCTACGTTGCGTTCTTCCCGCAGCTTATCGCAGGACCCATCGTCCGCTACGAGACGGTCGAGAAGGAGATAAGCAACCGCAGAGAGAACTGGGACGATGTCATATACGGTGTTCGCCGCTTCATAATCGGACTGGCAAAGAAGGTCATCATCGCAAACAACGTTGCGGCGGTCGCAGTCAGCATATACTCCGTGGGCGATATTGCCGGAACGGGCGCATACTGGCTTGCGGCGCTGTGCTACACCTTCCAGATCTATTTCGACTTCTCCGGCTACAGCGATATGGCGATCGGCTTGGGAAGGATATTCGGCTTCCACTTCCTCGAAAACTTCAACTATCCCTATATCTCGAGATCGGTGACCGAGTTTTGGCGGCGCTGGCACATAAGCCTGTCAACGTGGTTCCGTGACTATGTGTACATACCCTTGGGCGGCAACCGTGTGCCGAAGGGACGTTGGATACTGAACATCCTCATTGTTTGGACGCTCACGGGCTTTTGGCACGGCGCACAGTGGAACTTTGTGCTGTGGGGACTTTACTATGCGGTACTGCTGCTTGCGGAAAAGCTTATTTGGGGCAAGCTGCTCCGAAAGCTTCCGAAGCTGCTGCAGTGGCTGTATGCGATGTTTTTTGTCGTCGTCGGTTGGGTACTGTTTGACCTGACTGATTTTGCACAGCTCAAATATGCGCTCGGCATCATGTTCTCGTACACGCCGACGAATTGGAGCCTGCTGCTTGCATCCGACACCACGAAGCTGTTTTCGGCGATATTCATTATCCCGGCAATCATCTTCAGCTTCCCGGTCGCAAAGAAGCTCCGGGTGGGCGACGGTACCGTGTCGAATGTGGCAGTTAACATTGTCTGCCTGCTTCTGCTTGCGGCCTGCATCATGTTTATAATAAGCTCCTCTTATAATCCCTTTATCTACTTCAGATTCTGACGAAAACTCCCGCCAATGGCGGGAGTTTTGACGTATGAAAGAAAAGCTTTGCTTTTGCGGGTGAATTGTGATAACATATAACAGTTAATGAAATTACTGGAGAGAATACAATGGCAGATATGACAAACGAAATACGCCGCCGGCGTACTTTTGCAATAATCTCGCACCCGGACGCCGGTAAAACGACGCTGACCGAAAAGCTCCTGCTCTACGGCGGGGCGATACAGCTTGCAGGCTCCGTTAAGGGCAAGGCTACCGCACGGCATGCGGTGTCCGACTGGATGGAGCTTGAAAAGCAGAGAGGTATCTCGATAAGCTCCTCGGTCATGCAGTTTGAGTACGAGGGCTACTGCATCAATATACTGGACACACCGGGACACCAGGACTTTTCGGAGGACACTTACAGAACGCTCATGGCAGCGGACAGCGCCGTCATGGTCATTGACGCTGCAAAGGGCATCGAACCTCAGACGAGGAAGCTTTTCAAGATATGCGCCATGCGTCATATCCCCATATTCACATTCATAAACAAGCTCGACCGTGAGGCGAGAAGTCCCTACGATCTTATGGAGGAGCTTGAAAACGAGTTCGGCATCGGCACCTATCCGATGAATTGGCCGATAGGCTGCGGTATCGACTTTAAGGGCGTGTACGACCGTGAAAAGCGTGAGATACTTGCGTTCAACGAATTCCACAGAGGTCAGAACAAGATAAAGGCGATCGAGTGTACGCTCGACGAGACAGAGAAGCTTGACGGGCTTATCGGCGAAAAGCTGCGCCGCAGCCTGACCGACGACATCGAGCTGCTCGACGGAGCGGGCTATGAGTTCTCGATAGACGAAGTACGCACCGGCAAGCTCAGTCCCGTGTTCTTTGGCTCTGCGCTGAATAACTTCGGCATTGAGCCGTTTTTGGAGAGCTTCCTGCGCATGACTATGCCGCCGCTGCCGAGAATAGCAGGGGATGAGATCATCGACCCCTTTAGCGAGAAGTTCTCCGCATTCGTGTTCAAGATACAGGCGAACATGAACAAGGCGCACCGTGACAGGATCGCATTCATGCGCATCTGCTCCGGCAAGTTCGAGCGTGACAAGGAGTATTACCACGTTCAGGGCGGCAAGGCGATACGTCTTGCACAGCCGCAGCAGCTCATGGCGCAGGAAAGGGCGATAATCAACGAGGCTTACGCAGGAGACATCATCGGTGTGTTCGATCCCGGCATCTTCTCCATCGGCGACACCATATGCGATAAGTCCGAGCGCATCGAGTTTGAGGGCATCCCGACCTTTGCACCGGAGATCTTCTCCGCCGTGGAGCGTGTCGATACCATGAAGCGCAAGCAGTTTGAAAAGGGTATCATGCAGATAGCACAGGAGGGTGCGATACAGATATTTCACGAGCCGTTTACCGGCGTTGAGGAGATCATAGTCGGCGTCGTCGGCGTGCTTCAGCTTGAGGTGCTGGAGTACAGACTCAAGAACGAGTACGGCGTTGACGTCCGCCGCCGCAGTATGCCTTACGAGGTGGTGCGCTGGGTCGAAAACGAGGAGATAAACATTAACGACTTAAACCTCACGAGCGACACCAAGTGGGTGCAGGACTTTAAGGGCAACAACCTGCTGCTGTTCACCTCCGAATGGTGCGTCAATTGGGCGCTCACCAAAAACCCCGACCTCCGCCTGCGTGAGTTCAATAAAGAGTAATTTACAGAATGTACTTTTATTCAGCCTTGTAAAATGGTATAATCAAACGGAAGTGAGGTGAGCTTATGCCGAAGCAAACGGGAACGAAGCAAATCGCTGCAAACCGCAAGGCGTTTCACGAATACTTTGTCCTTGAACGCTACGAAGCCGGCATAGAGCTTGCCGGCACCGAGGTCAAGTCCCTGCGTGCGGGGACGGTTAATATGAAGGACTCGTACTGCACAGTCAAAAACGGAGAGCTGTTTATCCGTTCGCTGCATATAAGTCCTTATGAAAAGGGCAATATCTTTAATAAAGACCCAGTGCGTCCGAGAAGGCTGCTCATGCACAAGCGTGAGATAGCAAAGCTCAACGCCGCCGTCATGCAGGACGGCGTTGCGATAATTCCGCTGTCGCTGTATTTTAAGGACAGTCGGGTCAAGGTCGAGATCGGACTGTGCAAGGGCAAAAAGCTCTATGACAAGCGAAACGACGATGCAAAGAAGGTCGCCCTCCGTGATATGGAGCGGGGACTCAAGGAACGATACTGAAAGATAGGAGAAATACAAATGAGCAATCCCATAGTTACTATCGAGATGGAAAACGGCGACGTTATCAAGGCTGAGCTTTATCCCGAAGTTGCGCCCAACACCGTCAACAACTTTATTTCCCTGGTAAAGAGCGGTTTTTACAACGGCGTTATTTTCCACAGAGTCATAAGAGGCTTTATGATCCAGGGCGGCGACCCTCAGGGCATCGGTATTGGAGGACCCGGTTACAGCATAAAGGGCGAGTTTAATATGAACGGAGTCAGAAACGACCTCAAGCACACCAGAGGCGTACTTTCAATGGCTCGTTCCATGGCTCCCAACTCCGCAGGCAGCCAGTTTTTCATCATGCACGAGGATGCACCTCACCTTGACGGACAGTATGCAGCCTTCGGTAAGGTCATAGAAGGCATGGATAACGTCGACAAGATCGCAAAGTGCATGACGGGACGCAACGACAAGCCCATCCAC
The DNA here is from genome assembly GCA_004556755.1 of Clostridiales bacterium. Classification (GTDB taxonomy): domain Bacteria; phylum Bacillota; class Clostridia; order Oscillospirales; family Oscillospiraceae; genus F23-B02. The sequence goes on from SFFW01000015.1 coordinate 29,773, forward strand.
AGACAGGCGATGAAGAAGGTCACCGTAGACACCTTCGGTGTAGAGTACCCCGAACCCGTAAAGATGTAAATGCGTATAGGGTGCAGCGTTAGCTGCACCCGACAAAAAGTGCCGTGTTCTCGGCAACACTGCTGCGCAGTTGCACGGCGAGAGGTAGCTAATTATGGTATAATGTTACCGGTCGAGCTACCGCTAAGCTGTCGCCGCAGTTGCATGGCGAGAGGCAGCTAATTATGGTACAGCATTACCGGTCGAACTGCCGCAAAGCTATCACCGCAGTTGCACGGCGAGAGGCAGCTAATTATGGTACAGCGTTACCGGTCGAGCTGCCGCAAAGCTATCGCCGCAGTTGCATGGCGAGAGGCAGCTAATTATGGTACAGCGTTACCGGTCGAGCTGCCGCAAAGCTATCACCGCAGTTGCACGGCGAGAGGCAGCTAACTATGGTACAATGTACCCGGTCGAGCTACCGCAAAAACGACCACACACTCTCCTAAAACGAATTGAAAAAACGGGGATGTACCGGTTTCGACGGGGGTGCGGAGGCAGAAATAGCGGGCGGATGCGCCTAACATCCTTAAAATGGGCAGCTTATAAATTAAAGAACAACAACGATACTGTTCTTCTCGCTGCTTAATAGCGAGCGTTCCCTCCGGGAGTACCACGGCCCGGAGCCGAGCGTCGATCAGTGGTGACCGTGAGTGCGCAAAGCTTTGAGCGCACCATGCATAATGAAGCTACCTAGCCTGTGAGCATGAAGGCCTGCGCATAGGCGAGGGAATGTAAATGACCCTCTGCGCCCGGAGAGGTTTCTGTTAAAGCGCTTTCGGACGGGGGTTCAACTCCCCCCATCTCCACCAAAAAAGCACGATGGTTTTGATACAAAACCATCGTGCTTTTTTCTATATTGATTGATATTTACACAGTAATTTGATACAATCTATTCGACAAACTTGAATTTGAGGAAATAGTTATGTTGTTTGAATTGGTAACTATGTTGAATATAGCTACAGCTGCAGAAATACATGCAATTTCGTGGAGAGAATCACATAAATCCTTTTGCTCAAAAGAGTTTGTTGATACTCATACAACAGAACGCCAAATGAAATATATAGAGAATGAAATTAAAAACGGCAAGCAGTTCTATATATTGATGGACACAGGGGCAAAGGGAATTGTATCCATCAAAGATAACTTGATAGAGAACCTTTATGTGTTGCCATCAGAGCAATGCAAGGGATACGGTACAAAACTACTGAAATATGCTGAAGAAAAATGCCAAGGAATTCCAAAGTTATGGATTTTAAGCAATAATAATGCAGCGAAGAACCTATATGTAAAGCACGGATATACATTTACGGGAAATGTGAAACCACTAAAGAGCGAGCTTCAAGAGTTAGAAATGCAACTTATAAGATAAGTCAAAGGACCGACAAATTCCAATTTGACAAACTGATTAGCATAGTTTCAGTCCTAAAAGAGAGTTTCACTTCCCGCTTAATAGTTTCATTTTCAAGTGAAACCTTTTGAAATCATATGAAACCGTATCATTATTATCAATATAATTCAAAAAAGTAAAGCACCGCAAAGCGGGGCTTTATTTTTTTGCGCAAGAGGGAAAAGTGACAGACAGAATCGAAAAAGTTTTCTCCGCCGACGACCGCTGCGTTTCGGCGCATATGAAGAAGGCGATTATGCAAAAAACCTGATGCCGTTGGCATCAGGTTTTTTGCGTTGAAAATCAGTGCTTTCCGTGATCGGGGTAATGGACATGCAGCAGCTCGTGCGTCCGCTTGCCGAGCATCTTGTAGATGCCGTCGAGAGCAGGGTTGAGATCGGAGGAGCGCAGGTCACATTCCTCGTCGGCTGCAAACAGACCGTCGTTGCGTTCCGCTTTGCGGCTGTTGCAGGCGGGGGGCTGACCGCCGCCGCCGATGCAGCCGTTGGGACACGCCATGACCTCGACAAAGTCGTACTGCACCTCGCCGCTTTCAATCTTCTCGATGAGCCTGTCGGCATTGGCAAGACCGTTTGCGACCGCAATGCGGAGGGTGAGATCGCCCGCCGTGACCTCAAAGGTCTTGATGCCCTCAAGACCACGGACACCGCATTCCGCAACTGAGGCTATCGTGGCGGTGGACTTGTCGGCAAGAACTCTGCGGATGACCGCTTCGGTAACGCCGCCGGTGACGCCGAAGATGACGCCTGCACCGGTGTATGAGGAGAAGGGGGAGTCCGGCTCCATGTCGGGGAGGTTTGCAAAGTCGATGCCCGCCTCCTTGATCATGCGGACCAGCTCCTGCGTCGTGAGAACGAGGTCGATAAGACGTTCGCCGTCCTTAACAAGCTCCGGACGCTGCGCCTCCGCTTTCTTGGCGGTGCAGGGCATGATCGCAACGGAGAAAACGTCCTCATCGCTGTAATACTGCCTTATCAGCGCACCGAACATCTCCATCGGAGAGCCGCAGGTGGAGACCTGAGGCATGAGGTGGGGGTGCTTATTTTCAACGTGCTTTATCCAAGCGGGGCAGCAGGAGGTGAAAAGCGGAAGCTTTTCGCCTTTTTCGAGCTTTGAAATGAACTCGGCCGATTCCTCCATGATGGTGAGGTCGGCGGAGAGCGAGGTGTCGAACACATAGTCCACGCCCAAACGCTTGAGCGCCGAGACGATCTTACCCATCACGGGGACGTAGGCGGGAATTCCGAACTCCTCACCGATGCCGACACGCACTGCGGGAGCGACCTGTACCGCAACCTTGGTGCCGGTCTCGTGGATCGCCTTCCACATCTTCGACACTTCATTTCTGACGGTGAGAGCGCCGGTGGGACACGCGGCTGCGCACTGACCGCAGGAAACGCACTTGGTCTCGGCAAGCTTCTTGCCGAAGCCGCAGGAGATAAAGGCCTCGATGCCTCGGTTTGCAAAATCAATGGCGCCGATGTTCTGAATCTCCTCGCACACTCTGACGCATTTGCCGCAGAGAATGCACTTGGACGGGTCACGGATTATGGACGGCGAGGAGTCGTCAATAGGCTCCTTGCAGTAGTTGATGGGGAAGCGGGGACGGCTCACGCCGTAGCGGTTGCAGTATTCCTGAAGCTTGCATCTGCCGGACTGGTCGCAGGAGGTGCAGTCGGAATTATGATTTGCAAGCAGCAGCTCAAGCACCATCTGACGGTGCTTTCTGAGCCTTGAGGTGTTGGTGCGCACGACCATGCCGTCTCTCGGCACCATGGTGCAAGCGGCCTCGATGCCGCCACGCTCGTTTTCGACGACGCACAGACGGCAGCCGCCGTAGATGGAGAGGTTCTCGCAGTAGCAAAGGCTGGGGATGTCAAAGTGATTCTGCTGTGCAACTTCAAGTACGTTGCGGGCATTTTCAAATTCACATTCAATGCCGTCGATAAACATAGTTTTCATGCTTAAACCTCCTTTATAGCGTTCTTCGGGCAGCCGTTTTTACATTCACGGCACATAATGCACTTGGTGTTGTCGATGGTGTGCGGCTTTCTCAGCTCGCCGGATATTGCGTCGACGGGGCAGTTGCGGGCGCACTTTGTGCAGCCAACGCACTTTTCGGGGTCTATCCACATACTGCACAGAGAACGGCAGACGCCGGCAGGGCACTTTTTGTCGACAACGTGTGCGATATATTCGTCCTTGAAGTATTTCAGAGTGCTGAGTACGGGGTTGGTGGCGTTCTTGCCGAGACCGCACAGGGAGCAGCTCTTGATGACGGATGCAAGCTCGGAGAGGGTATCAATATCTTCAATTTTGCCGCTGCCGTGGGTGATGCGTTCGAGTATGTCGAGTATCTGCGGTATACCGTCACGGCAGGGGGTGCATTTGCCGCAGGACTCCTTTTTGGAGAAGTCGGTGAAGAAGCGGGCAATCTCGACCATGCAGGTGTCATCGCCC
>SFFW01000016.1 GCA_004556755.1 Clostridiales bacterium
GTTCGCAAACTACCCCGATTTCTCTTGGCAGATGATAGAACAGCAAGTGAATGATGTACCATCTCGTCCCGACAATGAAGCCGCTCGACTCTGACAAGAAGGCTGAAAAGCTTGCTTCGACTCCTGCGCCGGCTGCTCAGGCGGCTCCTGAAGCCCCCGAAAAAATTGATTTTTCCAATGTGGAGATCGAGCCGCTGTTCAAGGATTTCGTGGATTTTGACACCTTCGCCAAGTCCGATTTCCGTGCCGTAAAGGTCAAGGAATGCGAAGCCGTGAAGAAGTCCAAAAAGCTCTTAAAGTTCGTTTTGGACGACGGAACCGGCGTAGATAGGGTCATTTTGAGTGGTATTCACGAGTATTATGAGCCGGAAGAACTGGTCGGTAAGACCTGCATTGCGATCACGAACCTCCCGCCTCGCCCGATGATGGGCATTGATTCCTGCGGTATGCTGATCTCCGCCGTGCATCACGAAAACGGCGAGGAAAAGCTCCATTTGCTGATGGTTGATCCTCACATTCCGGCAGGCGCAAAGCTCTATTGACCGACATAAGCTTTTTGAAATAACAAAATCAAACGGGCAAGCCTTTTGCTGGCTTACCCGTTTTCAGAAATTGAAAGTAGAACGCATGGCGACGAGTTAGGAATATCTGAACTTTGTTTTAGAGCAGCTCTCCGATCTGGAGGAGATAAGCTGCCCCAGAAAAGAGAATAATAAAAAATAGCTTGGGCAAAGCCCAAGCTATTTTTGCTTTTTATCAATTACTTCTGCAGGTCAGCCCAGTTGGGGGTATCGGTGCGGATGTTGGTCCATGCTTCACGGATGGTGGGATCTTCGCCGACGATGTCGGGAACATCGGTAGTCCAGGTGAAGTTGTGGGAGTTGGTTGCCTCAAGGATGTCACCGTAGCACCACATGCTTGCGGGGCAGTCGCTCCAAGTCTTAACGTAAGCTGCGCAGCTTGCGGAGCTGTCGGTCGCAACGATGCGGCCGAGCAGACGGTTAAGAATGGTAGCTGCCTGTGCACGGGTGATGGGGGCCTTGGGGTTGGCGTTGCCGTTGAGGTCGCCCTTGATGATGCCGAGCTGTGCGAGCAGGTTTATGTACTTGTCCGCAAAGCCGCCGGTCAGGTCGCCGAATAAGTTGCTGCCGATGTACTCAACGGAGAACATACGTCCGATGATGGCGCAGAACTGCTCACGGTTGACGGTCTCGTTGGGACGGAAGGTGCCGTCGGCGTAGCCGTTGATGATGCCTGCCTTGGCAAGGCTGGAGATGGCGTTGTTGTGGGGATTGCCGGCGTTAACGTCGGAGAACTTGTTGTCCTTGGTGAAGATCTTGTCTCTGGCTTCGGGGGTGAGGAGACGGAAGATCATGGATGCGGCTTCGCCTCTGGTGATAGTGTTGTTGGGACGGATGGTGCCGTCGTTGTAACCGATCATATAGGAGAAGTGGTCGGAATAGTTAAGACCGATGTCGAGGCTGGGGTACAGTACGAGAGTCTCGAATTCGGGGAGGATGCTCATGGTCCACTTGAGACCGGGGAGCGTCTTGTAATTTACACCGTTCTTGGCGCAGGTTGCCGAGACGTTGTAAACACCGAGCAGGCTCTTGGGGATAAGAGCAAGACCGATACCGTTTGCGTTGTAGGTCTTGGTTTCACCGGTGAGCTGGTTGGTGAGGGTGATCTTTGCGTAGCTTGCAGGCAGGTTATTGCTCAGCTTGCAGTAAACCGCATAGGTGGGGATCTCAAGTCCGGTGACGGAATCAATGAGACCGGCAGTTTCGCCCGTACCGCCTTCAGCTTCGGCGGTTTCGGCAAATGCCATTGCGGGTACAAGCGTGGCAAGCATTAAAACCACCAGCAATGCACTCAGCATTCTTTTTACGTTTTTCATATTTTACTCCTTTCAAAACAACTGCGGAAATAGAAAACCATCCCAATTTTCTATGACGTTTGCTCCGCAAAATAGTTCCTGCCTATAATATAAATCATTAAAAAAATTTTGCAAGAGAAATGTATTAAAATTGTAATGAAAATAAAAACACTTTTTGACTGCGTGTGCGATAATAGTACATTTCATTGCAACTGTCTAATTATTTCGCGCTTTAGTCTAACGATAATTCTCTTTTCGAGTCTACTTATATAGCTCTGCGAGATGCCCATTATGTCAGCAAGCTCCTTTTGAGTACACTCCCGTTTGCCGTACAGCCCGAAGCGCATCACGATGATCTCACGGTCACGCTCATTGAGCGCTGCGATGGCGGTTTTCAGCATCTGCCTGTCGGCAGCCTCCTCGAGGGGACGGCACACCTCGTCGTCGTCCGTGCCGAGGACGTCGGACAGCAGCAGCTCGTTGCCGTCCCAGTCGGTGTTTAACGGTTCGTCGAAGCTCAGCTCCGTCCGCTGATTCACGGATTTTCGCAAATACATGAGAATTTCGTTCTCGATGCAGCGGGAGGCGTAGGTCGCAAGCTTTATGTTCTTCTCGGAGTTAAATGTGTTGACCGCCTTTATTAGCCCGATGGTGCCGATGGAAATGAGGTCCTCAAGGTTTATGCCCGTGTTCTCAAAGCGCCGTGAAATGTACACGACGAGGCGAAGGTTATGCTCGATAAGCAGCTGCTTTGCGCTCTCGTCCCCGGCTTCCGACGCCTTTATCGCCGCCTCCTCACGAGCCTTGTCAAGCGGGGGCGGAAGCACGTCGCTGCCGCCGATGTAGTACAGGTCGGGCGGGGCGGGAAGCAGATGCTCCAAGAGCCACTTTTTTACAGCATTAAATAAATTCATTGCTCCTCCTTTATTCCTGAGCGACGGCGAGATAGCCGTCGCCTTGTATTTTCACCGGGGAAACTGCGATGACCATGCTGTCGCAGGGAGCGCCGTCAAGCTCCAGACGATCGGGTCTGAACGCCGCAAGAAGACCGCTTTCCGTCCCGACGGCGCTGTAGGGGATAAGCCTCATGCCGGGGAGCTTCGTCACCGCATCGGCGGGGCTTGCCCAGTCCTGCTCACCGAAAAGCGGCAGCGCAAGCTCCGGCGATATGATGATCACCCCGGCGCCGCTTATCGGATCGCACAGGCTGTTGCCGCTGTCACGCAGTGCCATAAAGCGTACCTCCTTGCCGCCGTGCTGCACCAGTACCTCGGAAATGCGTTTTTCTGCGCCCTTTAAGCTGCGGCGGAACAAAAGGCTCAGCAGAGCGTATATGATGAGGAAGGACACGAGCAGCGTCGTAAACGACAGCGGAAGATACGCACCCGCACTTCCGTTTAAGGAGAGCGCCCACAGTGCGCCGCCGAACAGGGCGGACACGGCGAGAAAGACCAAAAGACAGCGCAGGAAGCGCTTTTCGCCGAGGAAGGCGATGAGCGACATCAAAACGGCAAAAAGCAGCTTCATGGGTGCGGACGAAAGCAGCGCCATGCCAGGCAGCACGGAGACGGCGGCATAGACGCCGCCGAGCGCCGCTGCGAGCAAATAACGCCCTCTCCGCATGAAAATACCGCAAATGCGTGCGCTGCCGAGCAGTATGAGGTAGTCGATTATGAAATTGAGCGCAAACAGACGGTCTATGTAGATGGTTTCCATGTAAAAAATTATAGTCGTTTTGCTCCGCATATTTTGTCATTTGGCAATTGTCAAATATGCGCTCATGTGGTAAAATACTTTAGATTTAATATAGGAGATGTATGCATATGTGGTTTGGATTCGCCGTGATAGCGCTTTTGTGCTGGAGCGGCTCGGACTTGTTTTCAAAAATCGGCTGTCAGGATGCCAAGGATAAATACAGCCATCTGAAGATGGTCATGGCGGTCGGTCTCGTGATGGGCATACATGCCGCCTATGAGATATTCGTCGGCGGTACCGAGATAAACGGCAACGTTATACTTACATACCTGCCTGTGTCGATGCTGTACATCGTGTCGATGGCGGTAGGCTATCTCGGACTGCGGTACATCGAGCTTTCGATCTCGTCCCCGATATGCAACAGCTCCGGTGCGGTCGTGGCGATACTGATATTTGCGACACGAGGCTTCGGCGAGCTGCCGCCTGCCGCAATTGCTGCGGTCGCACTGGTGTGCGTGGGCGTCGTGGCTCTCGGCATCACCGAGGCGAGGGAGGACGACGAGCTCCGCCGTGCAAGGCAGGATGCCAGCAACCATCATTACGCAAAGAGCTTTATTGCGATACTGCTGCCGATAATTTACTGCCTGCTGGATGCACTCGGCACCTTTGCCGACACCATCGTGCTTGAGACTCTCGATGAGGACTCTGCCAACGTTGCATATGAGCTTACGTTTTTGGCGGTCGGCATAGTCTGTGCGATCTACGTTCTCGGCGTTAAGAAGCAGAAGCTGCTGCCGAAGCAAGAAGCGCCGAAGTATGCGGGCGCCATCTGCGAGACGGCGGGACAGTTTGCGTATATATACGCCCTTGCCGACACGAAGCATGCGGCGCTTGCGGCGCCCATCATATCCGCCTACTGCGTTGCATCGGTGCTTTGGAGCAGGATATTCCTCAAGGAAAAGCTTTCGATAAAGCACTACGGGTCTATACTGCTTGTCGTTGCGGGTATAGTAATTTTGGGCATTCTTGATATTTAAGACTGCGAAAGGGAGATCGTATGGAACCGGTTTATAAACGTGTACTTATTAAAATAAGCGGTGAGGCGCTTGCCGGAAGCAATAAGACCGGCTTTGACTTCGACTTCGTGACGAAGGTTTGCGAGACCGTTAAGCGCTGCACCGAAATGGGTGTCGAGGTCGGCATCGTCATCGGAGCGGGCAACTTCTGGCGAGGCGTGAAGGACGGAGCGGGCAAGGTGGAGAGAGTCTCCGCCGACAAGATGGGTATGCTCGGCACCGCAATGAACTGCCTTGCCGTGGCGGACGTGTTCCGCAGGATAGGCGCCGCCGCCGAGATACAGACTGCGATCGACATTCAGGGCGTCGGCGAGAGATACAACACCGCCGTTGCCGTGCGAAAGCTCGAAGAGGGAAGCATAGTCCTGTTCGGATGCGGCACCGGATGCCCCTTCTTCTCGACCGACACCGCAGCGGTGCTTCGTGCCGCCGAGATCGGAGCCGATGCGATACTGCTCGCAAAGAACATCGACGGTGTGTACTCCGCCGATCCGAGGCTTGACCCTACCGCCGTCAAGTTTGACAGCATCAGCTACGACGAGGTGCTTGCCCGCCGTCTTGCGGTTATGGACAGCACCGCAACGAGCCTTGCAATGGACAATTCCATTCCCGTCATCGTTTTCGCACTTGCCGACCCCGACAACATCGTTAAGGTGCTGTGCGGAGAAAACGTCGGTACTACAGTAACAAAATAAACTGATAATCAGGAGGTAATATCATGTCAGACTATCCCGAATTTGAAAGCAAAATGAAGAAGACCACCGAGGTGCTTTCCCAGCAGCTTGAGGCGGTCAGAGCGGGCAGAGCAAACGCTGCCGTGCTCAATCAGATCAGCGTAGAATACTACGGCGTACCCACCCCCATCCAGCAGGTGGCGTCCGTTTCCGTTCCTGACCCCCGCACGCTTATGATCCAGCCCTGGGACGCAAGCATCCTCAAGGGCATCGAGAAGGCGATACTTGCCTCCGAGCTCGGCATCAATCCGCAGAACGACGGCAGAGTCATCCGCCTCGTGTTCCCCCAGCTCACCGAGGAGCGCCGTAAGGAGCTTGCAAAGCAGGTCAAGAAGTACGGCGAAGAGGCAAAGGTCGCAGTCCGCAATATCCGCCGTGACGCCATCGACAAGTTCAAGAAGCAGCAGAAGGCATCCGAGATCACCGAGGACGACTACAAGAATATCGAGAAGGACATTCAGAAGCTCACCGACGACTATATAAAGGAAGTCGACGCCATAACCGATAAGAAAGAGAAAGAGCTTTTCGAGATCTGATATGGCTGCAAAAATCAAGGAAAATGAGGCGGGGAAGCAGATTCCCCGCCATATTGCCATCATACTCGACGGCAACGGTCGTTGGGCAAAAAAGCGTGCCTTGCCCAGAAAGGCCGGACATTTGGCAGGCTCCGAGACCTTCAGAAGCATTGCGACCTACTGCAAGGAGATCGGTGTCGAGTACCTGACGGTGTACGCCTTTTCGACCGAGAACTGGAAGCGCCCGGAGGACGAGGTCAAGGGCATTATGAAGCTGCTTGACAAGTACCTGCACGAGGCGATCCGTGATATGCAGAAAAAGCAGATACGGCTGAAGGTCTTCGGCGACGTGTCACGGCTCAGTCCCTCCCTGCGTGAGCTTATCGCAAGGACCGACGAGATATCGCAGGGTATCGAGGGCTTTCAGGCAAACGTCTGCATAAACTACGGCGGCAGGGCGGAGATAGTCCGTGCCGCACAGCGCTATGCGCAGGACTATGCGCAGGGCAAGGCGGAAGAGCTTACCGAGGAGAGCTTTTCGGACTATATGTACTCCGCAGGCATCCCCGACCCCGACCTGCTCATAAGACCCGGCGGGGAGTATCGACTGTCGAACTTCTTGCTTTGGCAGTGCGCATACTCGGAATTTTACTACACGGACGTCCTTTGGCCGGACTTTACGCCGGAGGACCTCGACAAGGCGATAGAAGAGTATAATCACAGAGACAGGCGCTTCGGAGGAGTTAAAAAATGACGAAAGCGATCAGCATTCTCGGCTGCACCGGCTCCATAGGCAGACAGAGCATTGCCGCAGCGGAGCATCTCGGACTGCCGGTTGCGGCGATGACCGTCAACAAAAAAGCCGACAAAGCGGAGGAATATGCAAGACGCCTAAAGCCCCGCTTTGTCGCCGCCTACGATGAGGAGGCGGCAAAGGAGCTTCGTATAAGGCTTGCGGATACCGACATAAAGGTCGGTAGCGGCATGAGCGGTCTTATAGAGGCTGCAACGTGGGAGGACTCGGACTGCGTCGTTACGGCGGTTTCGGGTTCGGTCGGCTTAAAGCCGACGCTTGCGGCGATAAAGGCGAAAAAGCGGATAGCCCTTGCAAATAAAGAGACGCTTGTTTGTGCGGGCAGTCTCGTCATGCCGGCGGCAAAGCTGTACGGTGCCGAGATAATCCCCGTGGATTCGGAACATTCCGCCATCTTTCAGTGTCTTATGGGACGCAGGGAGGGTGAGCTTAAACGCATACTGCTCACAGGCTCCGGCGGACCCTTCAGAGGAAAGGCGAGGAGCGAGCTTGTGTCCGTCACCCCCGAACAGGCGGTGAAGCACCCGAACTGGAGCATGGGCGCAAAGATCTCCGTGGACTCGGCGACGATGATGAACAAGGGACTTGAATTTATCGAGGCGATGCACCTTTTCGGCGTCACGCCGGACGATATACAGGTCGTCATTCACCCGCAGAGCATAGTCCATTCGATGGTGGAGCTTGTCGACGGTACCGTCATAGCGCAGCTCGGAGTACCGGATATGGGACTTCCCATACAGCTTGCGCTGACCTATCCCGAACGCAAGGCGTCACCCTTTGAGCGCCTCGACTTTTGGCGCATGAAGGATCTGAGCTTTGAAGCGCCGGACTATGAAAAGACGCCGTGCTTAAAGCTTGCGATGGACTGCGCAAGGACGGGCGGCACCGCACCGTGCATAATGAGCGCCGCAAACGAGGTGGCGGTCGCAATGTTTCTTGCCGGACGCATAGGGTATAATGAAATATACGACTGTGCTTTAAGCGCCGTCGAGGGCATAGAAATAGTAAAGGACCCGGATCTTGAAACGATCCTTGCGGCGGACGAAGCCGCCAGAGCATTTGTCAGGGAGCATTTCTCTTAATGTATATTGTAATTGCTATTTTGGTTTTCGGCGTTCTGATCGCCGTACACGAGTTGGGACACTTTGTCGTTGCAAAGCTTTGCGGCGTCAAGGTAAACGAATTTGCAATAGGAATGGGTCCTGCGCTGTTTAAAAAGCGCAAGGGCGAGACGATGTACGCCTTGAGGATACTGCCGATAGGCGGCTTCTGCGCCATGGAAGCGGAGGACGAAGCCTCCGACGATCCGAGAGCCTTCACAAATCAGAGGGCTTGGAAAAAGGTGCTTATACTCTGTGCAGGCTCCTTTATGAACTTCCTTCTGGGCGTTATCCTGATAATCGCCATGTATGCCGACGCCGAGGCATTCACGATGCCAGTCATCGGAGAATTCATGGACGGCTGCCCGTATGAGAGCAGTGAGTATTTTCAGGTCGGCGACGAGTTTTACAGCGTTGACGGCAACAGGATATACCTCAGCTCCGACGTTTCCATGTTCATGGAGCGGGGCAGCGGCAGCTATGACATCGTGGTCCTGCGCAACGGCGAAAAGGTCGAGCTTAAAAACGTGAGCCTTGAAAAGCGTGTCTACGAGGAATACAAAAACAGCGGTCCGAAGTACGGCTTCATTTTCTCACAGGAGAAAAACAGCTTCGGCACCTGCCTCGATTACAGCTGGCGCACCGCAAAGGAGTTTTCACGCTGGGTGTGGCTGGGGCTTGAGCAGCTCATCCACGGCGCCGTGAAGCTTGACGACATGGCGGGTCCCGTCGGCATCGTCGACATGATGAACAACGTCGGCGAAAACTCCGGCAGCACGGATGCCGCAGTCAAGAATATGCTGTACATTTCGGCGCTCATTGCGATAAACCTTGCAATAATGAATATGCTGCCCATCCCGGCGCTCGACGGCGGCAGGGTGTTCCTGCTCATCGTGACGCTAATTATCGAGAAGCTGACGCATAAGCGGCTGGACCCCAAGTACGAGGGCTACATCCACCTTGTGGGCATGGTTCTGCTTTTGGGACTGATGGCGATCGTGATGTACAACGACATTGCAAAGCTGATAGCGAGGTAAGAGCATGGAAATAAGAGAAAGTACCGCCGAAATTTCCGTCGGAGGCGTGAAGATAGGCGGCAGCTCCGACGTGACGGTCCAGAGTATGTGCAATACAAAGACCGACGACGTTGAGGCGACCGTCGCACAGATAAAGGAGCTTCAGGCGGCAGGCTGCGATATAGTGCGCCTTGCGATACCCGACACCGCAGCCGCCGAAGCGATAGACAGGATAAAAGCGCAGGTGAGCGTCCCGCTGGTTGCTGACATTCACTTTAACCACAAGCTTGCGCTTATCGCCGCCGAGCGGGGCATCGACAAGATACGCATAAACCCCGGCAACATCGGCGGTGAGGAGAACGTGAAGGCGGTGGCGGAGGCGTGCAGAAAGCACGGCATCCCCATCCGCATCGGCGTTAATGCCGGATCGCTTGAAGCACGACTAATCGAAAAATACGGACACCCCTGCGCCGAGGCAATGGTCGAGAGCGCAAGGGGGCATATTGCGCTTTTAAATAAGTACGGCTTTGACGACATATGCCTTTCGATGAAGGCGTCGAGCGTACCGCTCACCGTTGCGGCGTACAGGCTCGCATCAACGGAGTTTAAATACCCGCTGCACCTCGGCGTCACCGAGACGGGTACCGCATGGAACGGAACGATCCAGTCTGCGGTAGGGATAGGAACGCTCCTCAGTGAGGGCATCGGCAACACGATAAGAGTGTCGCTCACCGCTCCTCCCGTCGAGGAGGTCAAGACGGGGATCGCAATTTTGAAGGCGTGCGGGCTGCGCAAGGGCGTAAAGCTCGTCTCATGCCCGACCTGCGGCAGAACGCAGATAGACCTCATAACGCTTGCACATCAAGTGGAGGAGCGCATAAAGGACCTCAAGGGCGACCTCACCGTCGCAGTCATGGGATGCGTCGTGAACGGTCCCGGCGAGGCGAGGGAAGCCGACTACGGCATCGCCGGGGGCAAGGACTGCGGTCTTTTGTTCCGCAAGGGCGAGATACTCGGCAAGTACCCCTATGAGCAGCTTTGCGACGCACTTATAGAACTCATTGAAAAGGATATATAAATGAACGAGCATACACCGTTTTTGAGCATATTTCCCGGCTGCTCCGCACTGTCCAATATGTGCGGAGGGCTTAATAAGGCATACGTTACGGATGTCGAGGTCTCGCTGTCGGAGGGCAGAATGAGGGTCTCGGCGACCTTCGTGCGTATGCCCGCACCCGCAGAGCTGAGCCGCCTTTCCGCCTGCCTTTCTGCGGACTACGGACTTCGCAGTGTCGAGATCAAGGGCGACTACCCCAAGATCGAAGCGCCGAAGGCTCCGGCTGCACAGAAGCAGTCGGGACCGAGACCTGAGGGCGACGTCCTCATGGGCAGAAAAATAAGAAACGCACCTACGCCGATAAACGAGCTTAACCTCGACTCCGGCAACGTCGTCATCGAGGGCGACGTGTTCGAGGTCGCAAGCCGCAAGAACCTCAAGCGGGACGCTGCGGTGCTTTGCTTTGACATCACCGATATGCACGGCTCCGTGCGTGTCTCGAAATATCTCAAGCCGGACGAGGATCACGGCATAATCGACGCAATTAACGTCGGCGACCACCTCATAATCGCAGGAAACGTCGGCTACAGCCGCTACGACGAGGATATGTGCATCGAGCCTCGCAGCATCATGAAGGGCAAGCGCCATATCCGCACCGACGACGCCGAGACGAAGCGTGTCGAGCTTCACGTTCATACGAGGTTTTCGGCACTCGATGCGCTCACCGATCCCGACGCCATAGTCAAAAGAGCGGCGTACTGGGGTATGCCTGCGATCGCCGTCACCGACCACGGCGTCTGTCAGGCGTTCCCGGATATGTGGAAGGCGGGCAAGAAGCACGGCGTCAAGATCATTTACGGTATGGAGTGCTACTTTGTAAACGACATCGACGGCTCCGTCGCACTGCACGGCGAAAGCTCTCTGCCGCTCGACACCGAGATCGTCGCTTTCGACATCGAAACGACGGGACTTAACGCCGGCAGCGACAGAATAACGGAGATCGGTGCGGTAATCTTCTCCGGCGACGAGGTGAAGGAGAGCTTCAACACCTTCGTCAATCCCGGTATGCACATCCCGGCGGAGATCACCCAGCTTACGGGCATACGTGACTCCGACGTGAAGGATGCGCCCTCCGAGGAGGAGGCGCTGCGTGCCTTCCTCAAATTTGCGGGGGACAGACCCCTCGTTGCGCACAACGCAAGCTTTGATACGGGATTCATGTCTGCGGCGGCGGACCGCTGCGGCATCGACTTTGACCCCGTTTACCTTGACACGCTCACGCTGTCGCAGGCGCTGCTGCCGGACATGAAGCGGCACAAGCTCGACATGGTGTCAAACAGGCTCAGCTTGCCGGACTTCAACCACCACCGTGCCTCGGACGACGCTCTCGTCTGCGGCAGGATAATGGGGCGCTTCCTTGCGATGCTGAAGCAGCAGGGTGCGGAGGACCTAAACGGCATTGAGCGTGTTTACAGGCGTATAAAGCCCGCCGACCACGGCAGGTCACGCCATATGATACTTCTTGTCAAGAACAAAAAGGGACTCAAAAACCTCTACGAAATGGTTTCGCAGTCCTACCTCAAATACTTCCACAAAACGCCCACGGTGCCGAAAAGCTTGCTTATACAGCACCGAGAGGGCATACTCGTCGGCTCCGCCTGCGGAATGGGCGAGCTGTACGGGGCGGTGATGCACGGCGCTTCCGATGCGGAGCTTAAACGCATTGCGTCGTTCTACGATTACCTTGAGATACAGCCGATCCCGAACAACGGCTTCCTTGTGGAAAACGGCGCCGTGCGTGACGAGACCGTGCTTCAGGACTACAACCGCAGGATAATTGCGATTGGCAAAGCGCTCGGAAAGCCCGTCATTGCGGCGAGCGACGTTCACTTCCTCGACCCGGAGGACGAGCAGTACCGCAAAATACTCCAGGCTGCGAAGAAGTTTTCCGACGCCGACAGGGGCTGTCCCATCTACTTCCGAACAACGAACGAGATGCTCAAGGAGTTTGAGTACCTCGGCGAGGAGCTTGCATACGAGACGGTCGTTGCGAACACCAACATGATAGCGGAGCAGATAGAGCCTATCGAGCTTCTGCCGAAGGAGCTGTTCCCGCCGAAGATCGAAAATTCCGCAGAGCAGCTCAAGGAGCTTGTCTACGGAAAGATGCACGAGATATACGGCGACGATCCGCCGGAGATCGTGAAAAGCCGTGTCGATACCGAGCTTAACACGATACTCGACCACAACTACGACGTTATCTATATGTCGGCGCAAAAGCTGGTGCAAAACTCGCTTGAAAACGGCTACCTTGTCGGCTCCAGAGGCTCTGTCGGCTCGTCCATCGTTGCGTATATGTCCGGCATCACGGAGGTCAACTCTCTTCCGCCGCACTACGTCTGCCCCAAGTGCAAGCACTCGGAGTTCGTGCTTGACGGCAGCTACGGCTGCGGTGCGGATATGCCCGAAAAGTCCTGCCCGGTGTGCGGAACGCAGCTCAACAGGGACGGCTTTGACATTCCGTTCGAGACCTTCCTCGGCTACCCCGGCAACGAAAAGACCCCCGATATCGACCTCAACTTCTCCGGCGAATATCAGGCGGCCGCCCACAAATACACCGAGGAGCTGTTTGGCTCGGACCACGTTTTCAGAGCCGGCACCATCGGAACGCTGGCGGAAAAGACCGCCTACGGCTACGTTAAAAAATACCTTGAGGAGAGAAATCTCACCGTCACCAAGGCGGAGGAGAACCGCCTTTCAAAGGGGCTTGTCGGCATTAAGCGCACCACGGGTCAGCACCCCGGCGGACTTGTCGTCATACCGCAGGACATGGACGTGACCGACTTCTGCCCGGTGCAGCACCCGGCGGACGATCCGACCAGCAGCATAATCACGACGCACTTTGAATATCACTGCATGGAGGCAAACCTCCTAAAGCTCGACGAGCTGGGTCACGATGACCCGACGATGATCCGAATGCTTCAGGACGCAACGAATGTCGACCCCAAGAGCATATCGCTCTCCGACCCTGACACCATGAAGATATTCACCTCGCCGGAGATCCTCGGACTACCGGACGACGACCCGATAATCGGCAAAACGGGAACGATAGGTATTCCCGAATTCGGTACGAACTTCACCCGTCAGATGCTCGTCGACACACGCCCCACGCAGTTTGACACCCTCGTGCGGCTTTCCGGCTTCTCCCACGGCACGGACGTTTGGGCGGGCAATATAAAGGAGCTTGTCCTAAACGGCATTGCGACAGTCAATGAGACCGTCGGCTGCCGTGACGACATTATGATCTACCTCATTCAGAAGGGAATGGAGCCGTCGCTTGCATTTAAAACGATGGAGGCGGTGCGTAAGGGCAAGGTCAAGAAAAGCGGTGAGTTCCCCGGCGATGCTGAGGAGCAGATGCGGAAGATGGACGTACCCGACTGGTATATCGAGTCCTGCCGCAAGATAGCCTACCTTTTCCCGAAGGCGCACGCCGTCGCATACGTCATGATGGCGTTCCGCATTGCGTGGTTTAAGGTGCATGAGCCGCTTGCGTATTACAGCGCATACTTCTACCGCCGCAGTCAGAAGAACAACTTCGATGCGGAGATGATGATGGGGGACGCAGCGTCCATCCGCAGAAAGATAAACGACCTAAAGCAGAAGCCCGACGTCACCGCCAACGAGGACGGTATACTTACGACGCTTGAGGCGGTATACGAGTTCTATATGCGCGGCTTTGAGTTTGCACCCATCGACCTTTACGAGTCCGATGCGACCAAGTTTGTGATAACCTCCGACGGCAAGCTTCGCCCGCCTTTCGTGGCGATATCGGGACTCGGCGAGGCGGCGGCGGTAGATCTTTCAAACTGCACGAAAAACGGCAGAAGCTACATATCGGTCGAGGAGGTCAGCGCCGCCTGTCCGAAGGTCAGCCAAAGCCACCTTGAAGCGCTCAAGCGCCTCGGCGCACTCGGCAATATGCCGGACTCGTCGCAGACAAGCCTGTTCGATTCATTCTGATAAAAAACGCAGTAACCCAAAGGGTTACTGCGTTTTTGCTTACATCATCAGTTTATGTCTTTATGAATTGCTTGGCGTGAAAACGTTACCGCTTGAGGGCAAAAATCTACCGCTTGGGCGAAAAGCCTTTACAAGAGGGGTCAAAAAATGCATAATAAGGTCAAAAGAGGTGAGACAATGAAGCTGCGGACGGAGATCGTCAGCGGAGCGGAGGAGGAGATCATCATCCGCACGCCGGAGCTGAATGAAAAAACAGAACGGCTGCTGCGGCTTATCAGCTCGGCACTCGGCAGCGTAAGCGAGCTTGCGCTCGGCTACAACGGGGAGGAGCATTTTGTTCCCATCTCGGAGCTGCTGTTTTTCGAGACGGACGGCGACAGGCTTTGCGCACACACGGCGGAGCGTATGTATAGCTGCTCTCTGCGGCTGTGCGAGCTTCATAAGCTGCTGCCAAGCACCTTTGTGCGGGCGTCAAAGTCCTGCATCGCAAACACCGCCGAGGTGTCGTCGATAAGCAGATCGCTAAGCGGCGTCGGCACCGTGAGCTTTCGAGGCACGCACAAGACCGTCTGCCTCTCACGAATGTATTACAAGAGCTTTCACGATACTATTGAAGAAACGAGGCTTAAAAAATGAAAAGCAAAAAGACAATTATCACAGCGCTGATACTCATTGCGGCGGCGATCCTGATGATCCTGAACGGCGTCGGCGTCGCATTCGGATCCGGTATCGAGCTGTGGCGTATAGCCCTCGGCGCTGCGTTGCTTGCATGGATCGTGTGGGTCATCAGCGACAAGAAGTATTACGAGGTTTTCCTGCCGCTGGCGCTTATGTTCATGGTGTTTGAGAGAAATATAGCGCTGCTGTTTGACGCAAAGACCGACAACCTCATCTCCAACTGGGTGCTTATCATTGCGGCGCTGCTGCTTCAGATCGGCTTCCAGATGCTGCTGCCCGGTGTCCGAAAGACGGACCACAGCGACGTCAGAAGCTCCAAGGGCAAAAGCACCTTCTTCGTCGATGCGGCGTCGCTCGGCGACTACAGTGTCGTGAACGACCTCGGTGCAGCGTCGGTGTTCATCGAGAATGCGGATGCATACAGGGGCGGCGGTGTGTTGAATATCCGCAACAAGCTCGGCAGTATGCAGATAAGCGTTCCGGCAGCGTGGGGCGTGACCGTCGACGTGGTGAACAACATGGGTACGGTAAACCTCCCGGCGGACCTTGCGATGGGTGAGCCGAAGTTCCTCATAACGGGAACGAATGACTTCGGCACCGTGACGGTAAGCAGGATATAAGACATAAAACTTCATGCGTGAGCGCCGCACCATGAAAATGCGCAAATGCCGGTGCATGAAGTTTTTGTGCATCATTTCCAGGTGTCTCGTAGGGACGAGGAAATGGCACATTTCTTGTTTTGCTATGCTTTGGCATAGCAAAAATACAGCAGACGGGAAATTCCGTCTGCTGTATTTTTTATCTCTTTCAGTCACCGTATTCGCAGATGTAAGCCATCTTGCCGGTGTAGTACTTTCTGTACTTTTCAAGGGGGTTCATGCGGCTGTCGTTATACAGCCACGAATCGTCCGGCTGGCGCACCATCATGATGTAATTTTCCTCGGCGCCGTCGTAGCTGTCGGTCATGGAAGGCTCACCGCTCTGCCAGAAGTAGAGGTCAACGTCCTGACCGCTTGTCCATGTCATAAGCCCTGCCGGGTCACGGTAGCAGCCTATCCAAACGTACTTGACGTTGTAGTCACGGAGCATTGCGCACACCGTGTCGTACTCGTCCTGAGAGTTGATAGTCACAAGGTGACCGCCCTTTTCGATACAGGCAAGCTCCGCTTCGTCCCAGCTTAGGTCGCCGACAATAACCTCGTAGCTGTGCGCAACGGGCTCGGAGGAGGGCTGCACGGTGGGTGTGACGCTCTCGCTCGGCTGCGTACTCGGCTGCACGGATGCATCGGGCGTCGGCGTAACGGATGTAGCGGGGGAGCCGGATATAAACGGAAGCTTATCACGGAAGAGGTAAAGACCTCCGCCGATCACGACAAGCACCGCCAAAACGATAAGCACCGATTTTGCACCGCCGACCTGCTGCTTTTTCTTTGCCTTTTTCTTCTGTACGGGCTTTTTCTTGGCAGCGTCCTGCTTCGGCACGGCGTACTGAACTGCGGGCTTGGAAGCATCGCTGCGAGCGGGCTTTTTCGCCTGCGGCTTGGGCTGCTTTTTGTCCTGCTGCACGGGCTTTTCAAAAACGGGGACTTCGATAATGATAGGTTCCTTTTTCGGAGCAGGCGTCTTTTCGGGAGAGGCTTCCTCTGTGGGCGCCGGCTCGTATGTGGTAGCCGCTTCCTCTGTGGGCGCCGGCTCCTCAACAGGAGCGGGTTCTTCGACGGGAGCGGGTTCTTCGACAGGAGCAGGTTCTTCGGTGAGAGCAGGTTCTTCGGTGAGAGCAGGTTCCTCGACAGGAGGCACTTCCTCAACCGGGGCGGCTTCCTCAGCGGGAGCAGCCTCCTCGATGAGAACAACTTCTTCCTCGACGGGGGCGGGTTTCTCGATGTCATCATCTATAAGCGAGCTATGTATTATGTCAACCATGATCCGCTCTACGGGGCTTAGCTCATCGACTGCCTTCCCGAAAACCTCGCTTGCGGTGCGCCCGGCATCGACCGGGACCGCCTCAAGATATTCGCTCAGCGCAGCGCCAAGCTCCGGTGCGTCGAAATAGCGCTCCATCTCTTTAAATGCGGTCGCCTTTTCGATTATTGCTTTAAGCTTCTTCCCGGCTCCCCACGGCGCTTCGATCTTCTGACCGTTCATTCGGGTCTTGAGCGCATTGGCTCTGTCGTCGGGACTGGGGTCGTGGTCAGCCGGAACGAAGGGCAGTCTGCCGCCGTTGCAGCCTGCATAGAGCATCAGACCGATCGCATACACGTCCGAACGGGGAGAACCCTTGCCGTTCCAGAAAAGCTCCGGCGCAAGATATTCAAGCTCGTCCTTTGTCCAGCCGGTGCTGCCCATTGCGGCAGCGGGACCGAGAATGACCTCTCCGTCCTCAAAGCAGACGTTGGTCGGGCGAATGCCGCCTCTGAATGCTCCGGCATCTCCGGGACCTATCGCCTCGCAAAGCTTTATCGCAAGCTCGATAAGCTCGCCACGCTTTAGAGCCGAAAGCCCGTCGCCGAGCGCACGTTCCGGGGAGAATGTGGGATTTTCACTCATCTTTATCCCTCCATAATTACGGATGTTAACATAATATCACGGGAAAGACCATAAGTCAAATATGAATATGGCTTTTATTTTGATTTAATGTGTGATATTATATAAAGAAATCATTTTTGGAGGCGCTTATGAAGAACGGACACGAATGCTACATAATCGGCGCCGGAGATTTTTTCGGCTTAAACGAGCTGCCGGACGACAGCGACTATGTGATCGCCGCCGATGCGGGGCTTAATCACTGCCGCAAATACGGCATAATACCCGACCTCGTTTTGGGCGATTTCGATTCGCTGGGGGAGGAGCCGGAGCATCCGAACGTCCTCCGTCTGCCCGTCGAGAAGGACGACACCGACACCATGTATGCGGTGCGTTTGGGGCTTGAAAAGGGCTATCGGCATTTTTACATATACGGTGCGCTCGGAGGTAAAAGAAGCGACCACAGCATCGCCAATATGCAGATACTCGTGTACCTTGCAAACCGTGGCGCAAGGGGCTGGATATTCGGCTCCGACTGCGTTTGGACTGCGATAAGAAACACAACGCTTTCGCTCTCCGGCAGCGGCGGGGTGTCGGTGTTCTGCATAGACGGCAAGGCGCAGGGCGTAACGCTTAAGGGCCTTAAATACGAGATACATGATGCGGAGATAAGCTCCGATTATCCCATAGGCGTCAGCAATTCCATGGCAGCGGACACGGCGGAGATCGAAGTCGGCTCCGGATGTCTGCTCGTGATGTACGACAAGGGTATAGGTGAGACAGAGTGATAAAATACAATGCCGGAGAATGCGACGTTGCCGTCATCGGAGCCGGACACGCCGGCATCGAGGCGGCGCTTGCAGCCGCCAGACTCGGACTAAAAACGATATGCTTTACGGTGAATCTTGACAGCGTCGGCAATATGCCGTGCAACCCCGCCATCGGCGGTACGGGCAAGGGACACCTCGTGCGTGAGCTTGACGCTCTCGGCGGCGAGATGGGCAAGGCTGCGGATAAGGCGTGCATACAGTACCGTATGCTCAACCGAGGCAAGGGCCCGGCGGTACACTCACTCCGTGCGCAGGCGGACAGGCGGCGCTATCAGGAAGTGATGAAGCAGACGCTTGAGCGTCAGGAAGGTCTAATAACGAAGCAGGCGGAGGTCTTGGAGATAGGTGTCAAAAACGGCGCCGTGTGTTCGGTGACGACGCACACGGGTGCGGTGTACGCCTGCCGTGCCGTCGTGATCGCCAGCGGGACCTATCTCGACGGCAGGACGATTGTCGGCGAGGTGCTGCGCTCATCGGGACCCGACGGGCTTGCGGCAGCCGTGGGACTCGGCGACTGTCTGCGCTCATTCGGTCTGCGTCTGCGCAGATTCAAGACGGGAACTCCGCCGAGGGTCAACGCACGCAGCGTCGATTTTACGAAAATGGAGCTTCAGGAGGGCGACGAGGAGACGGAGGGCTTTTCCTTCGACACGACAGAGCCGCCGAAGAACAGGGCGGTGTGCTACCTCACCTACACGAACGAGGAGACGCACAGAATAATACGTGAAAATCTCGACCGCAGTCCGATATACTCCGGCGTCATCGAGGGCATAGGACCCCGCTACTGTCCGAGCATCGAGACGAAGATAATGACCTTTAAGGACAAGCCCCGTCATCAGATATTCGTTGAGCCGATGGGACTGAACACCGAGGAGCTTTACATCCAGGGGCTTTCGTCGTCGCTGCCGGAGGAGATACAGCTTAAAATGCTGCACACCATTGCGGGACTTGAAAACGCCGAGATGACCCGCTGCGCCTACGCAATAGAGTACGACTGCATCGACCCGACGGAGCTGTACCCGACGCTTGAGACGAAAAAGATTTCGGGACTTTACGGTGCGGGGCAGTTTAACGGCTCCTCCGGCTACGAGGAGGCGGCGGCGCAGGGCTTTGTTGCGGGCGTAAACGCAGCCTTAAAGTGCAAGGGCGAGCCGCCGATGATACTCAAAAGGTCGGACGGCTATATCGGAACGCTTATCGACGACCTCGTCACAAAGGGAACAAACGAGCCGTACAGAATGATGACCTCCCGCAGTGAGTACCGTCTGCTGCACAGGCAGGACAACGCCGACGAGCGCCTTTGCGCCATTGGGGTGCGGATAGGGCTTGTTTCCCGGGAAAAGCTTTTGAGGGTCGAGGAAAAGTATGCCGCCGTCGAAAGGGAAATGAAACGGCTTGAGACGAGCTACCTTGCGCCGTCGGACGAGCTGAACGCTCTCCTTAAAAGCAAGAACAGCACGGAGGTCAAAAGCGGTGTTTCGCTTGCGGAGCTGCTGCGGCGTCCGGGGATAGAGTACGCAGACCTTGCGTCGGTGGACAGGGACAGACCGGAGCTTCCGAAGGCGGTGTGCGCCCAGGCGGAGCTGCGGCTCAAATACGACGGCTATATAAAACGACAGCTTAAACAGGTCGAGGAATTTTCAAAGATGGAGCAAAGACTCCTGCCCGAAAACATCGACTACGACAAGATAGAAGGACTGCGCCTTGAGGCGAGAGAAAAGCTCAAGGCGATACGTCCGCACTCCTTCGGGCAGGCAAGCCGCATTTCCGGCGTTTCGCCTGCCGACATCGGAGTGCTTATGATGTGGACGGAGGCAAAGAAATGAAGAAGATAGCGCTTGGTTTTTCCGGGGGAGTGGACTCCTCCGTGTGCGCCGAGCTGCTCAAGAGACAGGGCTACGAGGTCTTTGGACTTTATATGGACAATTCCACCGACGAGGCGAGGCTCGATGCGGTGAAAACCGCCGAGTTTATCGGAATACCGCTTAGGGTGCTTAACGTTCGTGAGCGCTTGGAGCGCTGCGTCTGCGCACCGTTTGCGCAGAGCTATTTGAGCGGCGAGACGCCGAACCCCTGCGTCATATGCAACCCCTCGGTCAAGTTCCGTTCGCTGTGCGAGTACGCCGACGAGATCGGAGCGGAGCATATCGCAACGGGGCATTACGCCCGCACAAAAGACGGGATGCTCTTTAAGGGCAGACCCTCAAACGACCAGAGCTATATGCTCTGCCGCATAAAGCGTGAGCAGCTCGGTAGGCTCATTCTCCCGCTCGGCGAATACGAGAAGGTCGAGGTGCGTGCTCTTGCGCATGAATTTAACCTGCCCGTCGCAGACAAGCCGGACAGCATGGAGATATGCTTTATCCCGGACAAGGACTACATCGGCTGGCTCGGTAAGCGCACCGAGCTGCCGCCGCCGGGGGACTTTACGTTTAACGGCGAGGTCGTAGGTCGGCACAAGGGCATACACTGTTACACGGTGGGGCAGCGCTGCCCGGGACTGTATAACGGCAGAAAGCTGTACATATCCGAGATTGACCCCGAAACCGACACCGTGAAGCTTGCGCTTTGGGAGGATCTTTTCAAAACGGAGCTGTGCGCAAGAAGCTTTAACTGGCTGTGCGACGAACCGACCGGCGTCGTCTCCGCAACCGTCAGGGTGCGGCACACCAAGTGGGAAAACCCGCCCTGCGAGGCAGAGGTCACAGGCGACCTCGTTGCGATACACACGAAGGAGCCGCTCAGAGCGCCCGCAAGGGGTCAGTCCGCTGTGCTTTATGACGGAGAACGTGTTCTCGGCGGCGGATTTGTTGTTTGATTTACCCGTTGACCAAAGCGTAAATTTATGAGAAAATTGTAAAATCAATTATTTGTCGGAGGAAAACTGCCATGGCTTACTATTACAACGAACCGTCCCGCACCTTCAGCGAATACCTGCTCATCCCCGGCTACACCGGAGAGGATTGCATACCCGCAAACGTCAGCCTCAAGACCCCGCTCGTGAAGTTCAAAAAGGGTGAGAAGCCGGCGCTCAGTCTCAACGTTCCCTTTGCGTCCGCTATAATGCAGTCCGTGTCGAACGACACGATGGCGATCGCACTTGCAAAAGAGGGCGGCATATCCTTTATCTACGGCGCTCAGAGCATCGAGGATGAAGCGGCGATGGTCGCAAGGGTCAAGAACTACAAAGCGGGCTTCGTTGTAAGCGTATCAAATATCATGCCGGAGCAGACTTTGGCGGATGTGCTTGAGCTTAAAGCGAAAAACGGCTACTCCACCATGGCGGTCACCGACGACGGCACCGCACACGGAAAGCTCCTCGGCATCGTTTCGAGCCGTGACTACCGTGTCAGCCGCATGAGTACGGAGCTTCGTGTCAGCGAATTTATGACGCCGCTTGAAAAACTCGTCACCGCTCCCGAAGGCACGACCCTCAAGGAAGCGAACGACATCATTTGGGATCACAAGCTCAATTCGCTCCCCATCGTGGACGCCGAGGGCAGGCTCGTGTATTTCGTGTTCCGCAAGGACTATTCCGAGCATAAGGCAAACCCCAACGAGGTGCTTGACGAGCATAAGCGCTACATCGTCGGAGCGGGCATAAACAGCCGTGACTACGCAGAGCGTGTCCCCGCACTTGTCGAGGCGGGCGCCGACGTTCTGTGCATCGACTCCTCCGAGGGTCACTCCGTGTGGCAGAAGAAGACCATCGACTTCATAAGAGAAAAGTACGGCGACAGCGTCAAAGTAGGCGCAGGCAACGTCGTTGACCGTGAGGGCTTCATGTTCCTCGCCGAGGCGGGTGCGGACTTCGTGAAGGTCGGCATCGGCGGCGGCTCCATCTGCATCACCCGTGAGACGAAGGGCATCGGCAGAGGTCAGGCGACGGCGCTTATCGAGGTCGCAGCGGCAAGAGACGAATACTTTGAAAAGACCGGCATCTACGTTCCCGTCTGCTCCGACGGCGGTCTGGTGCATGATTATCACATGACGCTGGCTCTCGCAATGGGCGCAGACTTCCTGATGATGGGTCGCTACTTTGCCCGCTTCGACGAAAGCCCCACCGCCAAGCTCATGGTGAACGGCGTGTACGTCAAGGAGTACTGGGGCGAAGGCTCGAACCGTGCCCGCAACTGGCAGAGATATGACCTCGGCGGCAAGGCGGGACTGAGCTTCGAGGAGGGCGTAGACTCCTACGTCACCTATGCGGGACCCCTGCACGACAACCTTGAGATGAGCGTTTACAAGATAAAATCCACCATGTGCAACTGCGGTGTGACGAATCTTGAGGACCTCAAGCGCAACGCAAGGCTGACTCTTGTCTCCTCCGTAAGCATCGTTGAAGGCGGAAGCCACGACGTAATTTTGAAGAATAAGTAAACTTTGATACGGGGCTGCCGGGCAGCCCCGTATTTGTGCTTGCCATAATGGGAAAAACATGAGATAATACTATACTATAAAAGAAAAGGCGGACGGTAAAATGATTGCGATCGGTTGTGACCACGGCGGCTATGCACTCAAGCAGGAGGTAATGAAGCACCTTGCCGAGCGTGGACTTGAATATAAGGACTTCGGCACCTACTCGGAGGATAGCTGCGACTATCCCGTTTACGGAAAGGCGGTCGCCCATGCGGTAGCGGACGGCGACTGCGACAGAGGCATTTTGATCTGCGGTACGGGTATCGGAATATCCATCACCGCAAACAAGGTCCCCGGCATAAGAGCGGCGCTTTGCGGCGACTGCTTCTCCGCCGAGGCGACGAGGCTGCATAACGACGCAAACATTCTTGCGATGGGCGCAAGAGTGGTGGGCGCAGGGCTTGCGCTCAAGATTGTCGACACCTTCCTTGACACGCCGTTTTCCGGCGACGAACGCCATGTTCGCCGCATCAATATGATCGAAGGATGATTTGATTGAGAAGAACTGACAGCTCAGAATTTTATAAGGGAAAGCGAAAGAAAGCAGCCCCGGCGTTCATCGTGTCGATCATCGTGCTTGCGCTCATCGCCTTCGTGATAATGCTGTTTTACGGTCTGCAAAAGTACATCGTCATAACAAACGACGGACTGCGCCTTGACATACCGCTGCTGCGGGAGGAAAGCGCCGTCTCCACAGACGGAGAAAAGCACGATTACAAGACGACCGATGCGGAGCTTGTCGTCGGCGAGCCGGACTACTCCAATGTGAAGGCGACGGCGGGAGAGGGGCTTTCGGCAGTGAACGGGGTCTACGTCACCGCCGAAAACGTGACGGCGGAAGCGCTGGCATCGTATGCGCAGACCTACGGAGAGGGAAGTGCGCTCGTGCTTGAGGTAAAGCCAGCATCCGGACTGCTGGTCTGGAATTCGCAGAACGAGATCGCCGTCGGTTACGGTACGGCGGGTCAGCTTGATCTTGCCGCTTCGGTGTCGCAGCTAAAGGAAAAGGGCATTTACCTTGTTGCGTCCGTAAGCTGCCTTACCGACAATATGCTGGCAAGCCGATATCCGCAGATGATGCTGATGCACGCCGACGGCTCCATATTCACAAACGAGCAGGGTTCGTGGATAGACCCCTACAACGGTGTGTACACGGACTATATCATCTCGCTGTGCAAGGAGCTTGACGCCATGGGCTTTGACGAGATACTGCTGACGAACGTCCGTCTGCCCTCCGAGGCGGCGGGAGCGTTCATGTACGGCAGCGCAACGACGGGTGCGCCGACTCCGCTCACGGCGGTGTCGGGCTTTGCGCTGGACATTGCGAGGGGCCTTAAAAGGACCGACGTCGTGCTTTCCGTTCAGCTCAACAGCGAGACTGCGCTTCAAAGCGGTGAGGACTCCGCAAACGGTCAGAACCTTGCGCTGCTTATGAAGGTGTACGACCGTGTGTACTGCAACTGCACTCTCGGCGGCGCCGCCGCATCCGTGAGCGCTGCTGCAAGGTTCGTCGAGCTGGGCGACGCCAATATGCGGCTTGTGCCGATGGTGTATGCGCAGGCGCCGGAAACGAGCTGCTGGGTGGTAACAAGTTAAATAAGAAGGCTCGGTCTTGGGAAAGACCGAGCCTTTGGTTTTTACAGATAGAACTTGGGGGATTTCTTGATTATTCCCATAGGCATAACGACCGCCTCGCTGATAAACTGCATCACCGGGGGCAGATGCCTTGAGCTGGTGGAGCACATATCAATGCAGCGCATACAGCTTATGCAGGACTTTTTCTTGACCTTCATGCCGACCTCGCTGATCGCCTTCATGGGGCAGTTGTTAAAGCATATGCCGCAGCCGATACATTCCTTTGCCGGTCTCGGAAACAGGGGGAGCTTTGTACGCTTCTTGTCGCCGTAGGCGGGGTCGCCGGGCATCTGCACTTCGGTAAGCGTCTGCTTTGCAAGGAGCTTATCCAAAAACGCCTTGAGCTTTGCACGGTCGTCCTCATCGGGACGGAACTTGCCGACTTCGGGATTGAATGCGTGCGGTGTTATCATTTCGGCTCCGCCGACGGTCTTAAAGCCATTCTTCTTTGCAAGATCGCTCATCTCGATAAGCGTATCCTCCACAGCTCTGTTGCCGTAGCAGGCGACCATGACCGCAGGAGTGTTGTTTCCTTTGATGTGCGCCATGCGCTCGTACACGGGGATGGGAACACGTCCGCCGTAGACCGGAACGCAGAAGAACGCAAGATCATCCTCCGCAAGACTCATGTCAAGGCAGCGAACGGTGATGTCAATATCGTCCGCTCCCAGCTCCTTGGTTATGTAGTTTGCGACCATCTTTGTGCCGCCCGTGGGACTGAAGTAAAAAACGTAGGTTTTCATTTCAAACATCCTTTTTAATTTTATCTTATCCGACCGTTCGGAACCTTTCTTTTTATAATACCACAAGAGGGCGGCAATGTGCAAGCCTTGCCGTGTAAATCTCAAAATTTTTGATACACGGGGAAAAATTTTGTTAAATCGCTCACGATTTGTTTGATTTATGTGTTGTAAAACGGATTCAGAATATGGTATACTGTAATAGCGTAAAATTTTTTTGGGAGAATAAATTTGAAAGGGGACTACATATGGTCACAAACAAAGAAAAGCTTTTTGCTCTCGGCAGAAAGATGACCGACAGGATCCCGCAGAAGCTCGGTCTTGTCAAGCTCACCGAGGAAGATCCCGAATTCTGGGGTCTTGTCAACATACTGGACGACGATATGGTCGACATTGCGCTCGCAATGCCCTCCCATCGCAAGCCCGCATCCTTCGAAGAGATCAAGGCTCTCACCGGCTGGACCGATGAGAAGAAGCTTTCCGACACGCTCTTTGAGATGAGCTGCATCGGCATCCTCGAATACAACTGGGAGAACGAGGATCACCATCAGCAGTGGGTGCTTCCGCTTTTCGTTCCCGGCGCTGCGGAATTCTTCAACATGAGAAGGCCCTTTGTCGAGAAGCATCCCGAAGTCACCGACTTCTTCAACAAGATGGCAAGACTGCCGCTTGAAGGCGTGACTCCCATGGTGCCTCCCGGAGGCGCAGGCGTCGGTATGCACGTCATACCCGTGGAAAAGGCGATAGCTCACGAGTCGAAGTCCGTCTCCGTTGAGCATCTTTCCCACTGGCTCAAGAAGTACGACCGCTTCTCCATCGGCGTTTGCTCCTGCCGTATGGTCGAGTCCTTCAACGGCAGAGGCTCCGGCGATCTGCCCCAGCACTGGTGTATCGCCGTCGGCGACTGCGCCCGCTACTGTGACGAGACCGGCAAGGACGGTATCTCCAACGCCAGCTACGAGCAGGTCATGGAGGTTCTCCGCCGTGCCGAGGAGGAGGGCTACGTTCACCAGATCACCAACATCGACGGTGAGGACAAGATTTTTGCAATATGCAACTGCGCCATCGGCGTCTGCTACGCTCTGAGGACATCTCAGCTCTTCAACACCCCCAACCTCTCCGCTTCCGCCTACAGAGCGCACGTCAAGACCGAAAACTGCGTTGCCTGCGGCAAGTGTGTTGAGGTCTGCCCCGCCGGTGCCGTAAAGCTTGGTCAGAAGCTTTGCACCAAGAACGGACCCATCGAGTATCCCAAGTTCCCCGACCCCGCAGAGAATCACTGGGGTCCGCATATGTGGAACGAAAACTACAAGGACGACAATCAGATCAACTGCTATGACACCGGTACGGCTCCCTGTAAGGCAGCCTGCCCCGCTCACATTGCGGTCCAGGGCTACATCAAGATGGCAAGCGAAGGCCGCTATCTCGACGCTCTCAAGCTCATAAAGCAGGATAACCCCTTCCCGGCAGTCTGCGGCAGCATCTGCAACCGCAGCTGTGAGGACGCCTGCACCAGAGGCGGTGTTGACGCTCCCGTTGCTATCGACGAGATCAAGAAGTTCATCGCCGAGAAGGAGATCAACGAGAAGGATCGCTACATCCCGCCTCGCAGAACCAAGAGACTGTCCACCGAGGATTACGAGGAGAAGATCGCCGTCATCGGCGCAGGTCCCGCCGGCATGAGCTGTGCATACTACCTCGCCAACATGGGCTACCCCGTGACCGTGTTCGACCGCAACAAGGTCCCCGGCGGTATGCTCACCATGGGCATCCCCTCCTTCAGACTCGACCGCAAGGTCATCAATGCCGAGATCGACGTTCTCAAGAAGATGGGCGTCACCTTCAAGTGCGGCGTTGAGGTCGGTAAGGACATCACCATTCAGCAGCTCCGTGACGAGGGCTACAAGGGCTTCTTCGTCGCCATCGGCGCACAGAAGAGCGCAAAGCTCGGCATCCCCGGCGAGGACCTTTCCGGCGTCTACGGCGGTGTTGACTTCCTGCGTGAGATAAACCTCGGCAACAAGGTCGAGCTTGGCAAGAAGGTCGCAGTCATCGGCGGCGGCAACGTCGCAATGGACGTCGTGCGTACCGCAATCCGCACCGGCGCAGAGGAGGCGTACATCGTCTACCGCAGAAGCGAGGAAGAGATGCCCGCCGACAGAGAAGAGCTTGCGGAAGCGCTCGAAGAGGGCATCAAGGTCTACTACCTCAGCTCTCCCGTTGAGATCACCGGCACCGCTCAGGGCAAGGTAAACGGTCTCAAGGTCGAGGTCATGGAGCTTGGCGAACCCGACGAGAAGGGCCGCAGAAAGCCCGTCGGCACCGGCAAGTTCAAGACCATCAAGGTCAACTCCGTCATCGCCGCCGTCGGTCAGGTCATCGACTGGGGCGAGCTTGACACGGGCGCAATGCTCAAGGGCAAGAAGGATAACGCCGAAGCGGACGGACTCACCCTCCAGACCGCTCAGCCCGACATCTTCGTCGGCGGCGACTGCATGACCGGACCGAAGTTCGCAATTGATGCAATTGCGGCAGGCCACGAGGCAGCCATCTCCCTGCACCGCTATGTACATCCCGGTCAGAGCCTCACCCTCGCTCGCAACCGCAGAGACTTCATTGAGCTTAACAAGAAGGACGTCGTTCTCGGCATCGAGAGCTTTGACCGTCCCGGACGTCAGGAAGTCCGCCACGATCCCAAGAAGGCAAAGACCATGAAGAACGATCGCATTACCTTCACCGAGGATCAGGTCAAGAAGGAAGCTTCCCGCTGCCTCGGCTGCGGTGCCTCCATCGTCGACACCAACCGTTGCATCGGCTGCGGTCTCTGCACCACCCGCTGCGAATTTGACGCCATCCACCTGACGAGAGACGTTCCGGAGGCTTCCGTAATGTGCACCGCAGAGGATAAGCTCAAGCTCATCGGACCCTACGCCGCAAAGCGTGCCGGCAAGATTCTTATTAAGGATCTCAAGGCAAAGTTCGCAAAGAAATAATCATCGGAGGAATTATCCATGCATGAGCTTGGAACGGTTTTCTATGTCATCAAAGAGGTCGAAAATCTTGTTGAGGAGCATCATCTCTCCGTCGTTGCATCGGTGACGCTGGAGATCGGCGAGGTCAGCGGTATCATTCCCGAATACATCGTCGACTGCTGGAACTGGGCAAGGAAGGAGACGAAGTACCTCAAGGATACCGAGATCAAGGTCGAAAAGCTTGAGGCGGTCACCTATTGCGAGGACTGCGGCAAAACCTATTCCACCGTGAAGTACGCTAAAATTTGCCCCTACTGCAAAAGCGAGCATACCTATCTGCTCACGGGCAATGAGTACAACATAAAGGAAATAGAGGCTATGTAGCCTCTGTTTCCCACAAAGAAAAAACTCTGCAAAGCAACCGCTTTGCAGAGTTTTTTGTATATCCGTTTAGTATTCCCGCTTGCACACGGCAAGGTAGCCGAGAGCGGTGCTTCCGAAGAAGTAGCAGAGAGCGGCGATAAACGACATGCGCAGGGTCTCAAAATCGCAGAAAAGACCGCAGCAGCTTCCCCGAAGTTCGGAGATCCAGTATTCGGCGATGTTTAAGTCCGGCTCAAACAGCATTGTGTAAATACCGATGCCGAGAGCGGCTATCAGGTCGATAAGCAGGCAGACCGCAACGGAAGCGCCCGTTTTGGCGATCACGGAGCTTATCGCATAGAACAAAGCGGCTGCTGCGACGGTGAGCAGAAGCTGCGCCTCAAGGGTGCTTAAAACGGTGGAGTTAAAATCATTAAGTCCGTCTCTCCAGCACAGAGTGCCTGCCGTAAAGGTTGCTGCCCAAACGAGCAGAACGGCGATGACTGCGGCGACGATCACGGTGATGAGCTTTGCAAAATAGACCTGCGTTCTCGTAAAGCCTCGTGAAAGGATGTTCCTTATGGTGCCGTTTGCATAATCGTCACAGGTGAAAAGGGCGGTAAATATGCCGAACAGCATCGTAAAATCGGTTGAGCAGACAGCGACCGACATACAGATGAGTCCGGTGCTTCTGCCGTCGTTATCGTAGGCGTAAATGATGGTGTAGAGGTTTATTACAAGCAGCAGGGCGGTGCAGATGTAAAAGCTTTTCTGCCTGAACAGCTTGTGGAACTCAAAGCGAAGCAGTTTCGACATATCAGTTGCCCATCCTTTCTATGAAGTAATCCTCAAGCCCACGGCTGCTGGGGATAAGCTCGCCGACGAAGATGCCGCTTTCGTTGAGCATCCTGTTTATGACGGCGCTGTTGCCGATGCGGGAGCCGAGGCAGACACCGCTGCCGTCCACCGTGATGTCGCCGATGTCGGGGTAGCGGCTCTTTATAAGCTCCGCCGCCTTCTTATCGTCGCTCGTGCGGATGATGAGGCGCTGCGAGGTGTGCGCCGCAAGCTCGGCGGCGGAGATCTCCTCCACTAAAACGCCGTGCGATATGATACCGTAGGTGGAGACGACCTTCGCAAGCTCGTCCAAAAGGTGGCTTGAGATGAGGAAGGTGATGCCGCACTCACGGTTAAGGCGCAGGATAACGTCACGAACGTCCCTAATGCCCTCCGGGTCAAGACCGTTTATCGGCTCGTCGAGGATGAGGAAATCGGGATCGCCGAGGAGGGCGATCGCAATGCCGAGACGCTGCTTCATGCCCATGGAGAACTTACCGGCCTTTTTTCTGCCGGTGTTCTGAAGTCCGACAAGGCGCAGCAGCTCCGGCAGCTTTTCCTTGGGAGTACCCGTCAGTATCGCAAAGTGCCTGAGATTTTCAAGGGCAGTGCAGTTTTTGTAGATGCAGGGCGACTCCAAAAGCGCACCGATGCGGTGGCGGGCGTCGTCGAGCGGCTGACCGTCGAACAGCTCAATGCTGCCGCCGGAGGGGTTTGCAAGACCGAGGGCAAGGCGCATGAGCGTAGTCTTGCCGGCGCCGTTTTTGCCGATAAGACCGTATATCTCACCCTTTTTGATGTTTATGCTCACATTGTCGAGCGCAAGCTTCGAGCCGAAGCGCTTGCTCAGCCCGTATGTTTTAAGAACGTATTCCAAGCTCAGACCTCCATTGACTTTTTTGAATTTTGCACGTATCATAGCATATATTCTTGAATAAAGCATGAACGGATGATATTTAATGCAAATGATTACCATCGCACGGATACACACGCCGTTTAAAACGAAGTTCGGCGTACCGAGACAAAGCGGGCTTGCACCGCAGATATACGGAGAGATAGTTTTTGAGCCGGAGTTCCGCAGCGCCGATGCGGTGCGGGGACTCGAAAGCTGGAGCCATCTGTGGCTCATATGGCAGTTTTCCGAAAACCTCGGAAAGGCGTGGTCTCCAACCGTGCGCCCGCCGAGACTCGGCGGCAACGCAAGAGTCGGCGTTTTCGCAACACGCTCGCCGTTTCGTCCGAACCCGATCGGACTTTCATGCGTGAAGCTTGAGGGTATCGAGTACCGAAAGAACCTCGGTCACGTCATCACGGTCTCCGGCGCAGACCTCGTGGACGGCACCCCGATATTCGACATAAAGCCATATCTGCCTTATGCCGACTGTGTCCCCACGGCGCTCGGCGGCTTTACCGATATGACGGAGTTTCATAAGCTGAACGTTATTATAGACGAAAAGCTTCTCGAAAAGATCCCTCCGTCTCAGCGTGACGGACTTTTGCAGGTGCTCAGGAACGACCCCCGACCGGGCTATCACGACGACCCGGAGCGCATATACGGCTTCTTCTACGGGGAGCGGGAGGTAAAATTTAAGGTCTCCGGCGATACGCTGACGGTGATCGAAACGTAAAAAAACGCAGTCGTTTGACTGCGTTTTTTACGTTTAAAGTCAAGCTATGCCGAGTTCGTCCTCGATCGTTTTGGCGATGTTCTTTATCGTCTTTGCGGAGAGCGGGGAGGGGAGGTCGTGCTGCTTTATAATGGCGAGGAAGTCGTCGCTTGCGGAATCCGTTACGATCTCCATGTATATATCAAGACCGCTGCCGCTGTCCGAAAGCTCCTCCATGTAGATGTTAAAGGCGGCGCTGTCGGAGATGCAGTAGCTTATGACGTAGAAGGGGTACTCGAACAGATGGAAGATCTGTATCCAAATGTAGTTCAGATACTCGGGGTAGTACATATCGGTCAGACCGTACTCCTCGGCGACCTCAAGAAACAGTGCGTTAATGTTTTCGACGGTCAGCTCCTCATCGGGAAGAGCATACGCACGGTGTTCAAATTCACTGTAGCAGCCCTGCATCGCATACAATGAAAGATCGTCCAAAAGCTTATACTCTCTCAGCTCCTCGGCAAGGTCCTCGTCGTCGAGATAGCAGAGGAGCAGGTACTCCAGCCCCTGCGACATCATTTCGGCGGTGTCGAGGCTGTATCCCTCATTGTAGTTTGAATACATATCGCAGAAGTGACCGAACTCGTGTACGATGGTCAGAATGTCGCTCTTATTGCCGCTCGGCGAGACCAGCATATAGGGGGAGTCAACGTCGTACAGATATGTGGTGTAGGAGCCTTCAAACTTGTCGCTGCTGCTGCTCACGTCGTACATCTCGTACTCGCTCATAAACTCCATTATCTCGGCGAGGGTGTCGTTCATGTCGGAAACGCAGTTTTTGACGGTCTTGAAGGAACGCTGCGGACGCATGGTGCCGATGTCGTATCTGTCGTAGAGGCTGCCGTCCTCGATCGCCGCCTTGTACAGGGGGACCATGTACTTCTTTATCGCATTGACATAGCCCTCGGTGTCCTCGGCGGAGTAGTCACGTCCGAAGTCCTCGTATGCCATTTCGTAGTAGGATTCGTAGCCGAACTCGTCGGCAAGCTGCCGGTGGAGCTTTATGAGGTCAATGTATATCTCGGCTGCCTCGGCGTTGAATTCGTCCCACTTATCCGTGTCACGGATAGAGACCTCCGACATCTCGGTGGAAAGCTCGTAGTAGCGGGTCTGCAGCTCGCTTTCCTGCTCGTAAAGCTCAACGATCTCGTCGGTGTATTCGCCGATTGAGTCGTCGCCGTAGTTTTCGGCAAGATAGCCGTCGAAGTATTCCTCGTCAAGCTCGTCGGCAATATCGGACTTTGCGCAGTATCTGAGCAGATCGTCCAAGATACGCTCGACCTCGCCCGACTGCGAGGAACACCATGCGTCCTCGTCGGCGTAGTATTCGTCGGAGGTGTCGAGATTGCTGCGGATGAGCGCAAGATTCGACATGGTGATGTAGTGCGTATAGGCGTCGTAAAACTCCTCGTAAGCGCCGATGAGCTTGTCGTTTACCTTGCCCTTATCGACGAGCTTGCGCACATCGTCCGCCAAATCCGATATCTCATCAATGTCGGGGCGCTCGTACTCAAGCTCCGAGAATGCGACGATCTTGTCACGGTTGTCGGTGACTCCGTTCGGCATCTGACCGTCGATGCCCCTTATAATGCCGAACAGCAGGGAGCAGCCGGACACGGACAAAAGCATGACGACAACAAGGAGAATGGCGAGAATACGTCGTTTTATACTCATATTGACCTCCCGAATATAACTTTTCTACCAGTTTACCACATAGTTCGACACGGGTAAAGTGTATGTTGACAAAATTATGATACTGTATATTCTTAACTTACCAATTGGTAAATAAAAAACAAGGAGAGAATATCTTGTCAAATTCAGATAAGCAGAAGCTGCGTCTGCTCGATACGAAGCTGGGCAAGAGAAACACGAGGATAATGATAATCTGTGCCGTCATCATGCTGGCGTCCGTACTCCTGCACGACGTTGACCACGTTATCCAGGCAAACCGCTGGAGCTACAACATACCGCTGTCGCTGTGGGCGCTGAATCTCATAGTGTACGTTCTGCCCGTGGTGTCGATATTCCTTGCAAAGAGCCGCAGAATGAGCGCAACGCTGGTGTGCTGCCTCGGCGGTATCGTCACGAGCCTTTCGTTCGTGGTGCTTCACTGCTTCGGTTCGTCGAGCGGACTTAACTGGGGCATTTGGAACTACACCTATTTCGAGCTTATGCAGGGCGGTACCTTCCTCGTTGACGGTCAGTACATTGAGGTCGCAGCGGGCGGCATCACGAAGCTTGACTGGCTCCTGCTGTTCCACGTTCCTCTTTTCAGCCTCCCGTGTTCGGGAATATCCTTCATCAAGTACCTTGATATAAGAAAGGCGGTCAAGACTGGCATTAAGACCACACTGGGGATTCCCCTCGGTGTGGTCTGTTTTTTGACAATATCACTTGACAAAATGGCAAGTTGTGATATAATAATAGAGGCTATTAAATCAATAGCACAGAAAGGAGTGCCACTATGGGAAAGGAATTAGGTTCACGCATAACCGAAACTTTGCAAAGACGTGGAATGACACAAAAAGAATTGGCAGGACGAATTGGAGTAACGGAGGCAGTAATGTCCAGATATGTTTCCGGCGATAGAGAGCCAAAACCAGATGTGTTGGCGAATATCGCTACTGCTCTCCATACCACATCTGATTTCTTGCTTGGTATTGAATGTGAAGAATTCGACCATCCCAGAATTCGCCGTCTGATTGCACGAAACGCATCTTCAATGACTGAGCAGGAAAAAAGAGAGCTGATTAACGCATTGTTCGGGGAGGAGTAATATTGGGAATTTCTTTATCACACGCAAGATATGAGGAAATCAAGCAGATTGTTGTTGATTTATTCGTAAAACACGATGTCTCCTGTGTGCCTGTTGCAAAAACAAAAATCACCGACCAATCTGATTGTGTGCGGCAGGCACGTTGATGAATTGGATATTTATGATAATGTTCATTATTATCCGTCCTTTTCGCAAAGATGGAAGGAGCGTGCTGTGTAATGGGTAGCAGAGGTTCTTTCCTTGAAAGCGGTGGTTTTAGCACACCCGCAAGATGGCATACTGTTGATTATATTGATGGGATTAAGGTTTTAGCACCTAAAGACCCAAAGGCAAGTATTAGCTTACCGGAGCGTTCCAATACTCCGGGAACAGCTTATGTTTCGTATCGGAAAGACGGAACTTTTGACCAGTACATTGTGTTCGATGCAAATAGAATGCCTGTTTACCGTATTGATTATGGAATGCACAGAGGCAAGAAAACTTTGCACATCCATTGCTACAAAAATGGAAATGCACTACCAAATCCGCCAGACTTGAAAAAAGGCGACCCATTATATGAA
This sequence comes from Clostridiales bacterium, assembly GCA_004556755.1. Taxonomy (GTDB): domain Bacteria; phylum Bacillota; class Clostridia; order Oscillospirales; family Oscillospiraceae; genus F23-B02. The sequence goes on from SFFW01000016.1 coordinate 33,907, forward strand.
AAACACAAACGATTATTTAAGGGTGTTAAATGATGCAAGGAATTACAATGAATGAATTATATGAGTTAATCTCTCACTGTCATGATGCAGAATTTGAGTATGGTGGAACCACTTACGTGTTACAGCCAGAGGTTAATGACAACAAGCCTTATCTTGTAATTTGGGATTGCACACCGGACGCAGCAAAATGCATCGCCAAACACGACACTGAGGCTGAGGGTGATATTCCGCAATCCGTTATCGATGCAGTTCTTTCAGAAAAATGTTTTAATGGCAAATCCTTTAAGGAAATAGAGCAAGAGATTACGGTCACTGTGATTTATTAAGCACATAGAAAAAAGACCACACAGCAGACATTGTAGTCTGTTGTGTGGTCTTTCTGTTGGCACCGCTTGAGGACGTCACTCAAAAATTATCGTTGTTTTCAATAATCCCTATGTGAACGCCCCAAACGCTGCGCCGTTTTTGACGTTTAGATTACTTTTTGCAAACAATGTCTCTGGTATCGCGGGCGATGACCAGCTCCTCATTGGTGGGGATGACAAAGACCTTGACCTTGGAGTCGGGAGTGGAGATGCACACGTCCTCGCCTCTCTTGGAGTTTGCCTCCTCGTCGATGGTGACGCCGAGGTAGCCGAAGTACTCGGCGATTGCGGCACGGGAACTCTTGGAGTTTTCGCCGACGCCTGCGGTGAACACGATGGCGTCAACGCCGTTCATTGCCGCAACGTAGGAGCCTGCGACCTTTGCGACCCAGTAGTGGAACATATCGAGAGCAAGCTGCGCTCTCTCGTTGCCCTCGGCTGCCGCATTGTCAAGATCACGGAAGTCGGAGGAGACGCCGGAAACGCCGAGAACGCCGGACTTCTTATTGAGGATGTTCAGCATTTCGTCGATGCCGATGCCGTACTTGTTCATAATAAACTGGATAACGCCGGCGTCGAGATCGCCGCAGCGGGTACCCATGGGCAGACCGACCAGGGGAGTGAAGCCCATGGAGGTGTCGATGCACTTGCCGCCGTCGATGGCTGCGATGGAGCTGCCGTTACCCATGTGGCAGGAGACGATCTTCAGCTCCTCGATGGGCTTGCCCATAAGCTCTGCGCAGCGGCCGGAAACGTAGCGGTGGGAGGTGCCGTGGAAACCGTAGCGGCGGATGCCGTCGTTTTCGTAGTATTCGTAAGGAACTGCATACATGAAGGCCTTGCCGGGCATAGTCTGATGGAAGGCGGTGTCGAATACGCCGACCATGGGAACGTCGCCCATGACCTCACGGCAGGCATTGATGCCGGTGATGTTTGCGGGGTTGTGCAGGGGAGCGAAGGGAGTGCATTCCTCGAGGGCTGCCATGACCTCGTCGGTGATAAGCACGGAGGAAGCGAACTTCTCGCCGCCGTGAACGACACGGTGACCGACAGCGTCGATCTCCTTCATGGAGGACACGACACCGTATTCCTCGCTGGTGAGCTTCTCGATGACAGCGGCTATTGCCTCGGCATGGGTGGGAAGGGGGATATCCTCGTTGAATACGGGCTTATCGCCGACGAGGGGGCTGTGCTTGAGATGACCGTCGATGCCGATACGCTCGCAGAGACCCTTTGCCATTACCTTTTCGGTCTCCATGTCGATGAGCTGATACTTGAGGGAGGAGCTGCCTGCGTTGATAACAAGAATCTTCATTACAAAATTCCTTTCTTATTGTAAAAATACGAGTTTAACTGTATAATTGTTACCAAACTATTTTAATACATTTTGCACAAAAAGCAAGGATTTTTTAAGGAGACGGAGAATTGAAGGTAATCGGTATAGTCGGGGAGTATAATCCCTTTCATTTCGGACATGCCTATCATATTGAAGAAAGCCGCAAAGCCGCAGGGGAGGACAGTGCCGTCGTGTGCGTCATGTCCGGCGATTTCGTGCAGCGTGGCGAGGCTGCGCTGTACTCAAAATTTGCAAGAGCGGAGGCTGCCTGCCGCAGCGGAGCCGACCTCGTGCTTGAGCTGCCGCTGCCGTGGTCGCTGTCGTCGGCGGAGGGCTTTGCGAGAGGTGCGCTCGGCATACTCGGCAACCTCGGTATCGTCGATACGCTGTCCTTCGGATCGGAGTGCGGCTCTGCTGATGCGCTCTCCCGCACGGCGGAGCTGCTTTTAAAGCACGAAACGGACGAGCGCATTCGCCGTGAACTTAAAGAAAACGAGGGCATCAGCTTTGCCGCCGCAAGGCAGCGTGCGCTTGCGCATTTTGACGGGGACTTAGCCTTGCTTTTGGAGTCGCCGAACAACATCCTCGGCGTCGAATATATAAAGGCAATATACGAGCAGAGCCTTGACATTACGCCCGTGACCGTGATGCGCCTCGGTGCAGGTCACGACGCTCATGGGGACGCACTGCCACGCTCTGCGTCCGAGATACGCAGACGGATAAAAGCAAAGAACGACGCAGACGGGGACATTCCCGCAGCGGCGCTTGAGGTGTACGAGCGTGAGCGCAGGCTTGGGAGAGGTCCCGTATTTACCGATGCGCTTGAGATCGCAGCGCTCTCACGGCTCAGGATGCTGCCGAAGGAGGCGTTTGCGCTGCTGCCCGACTGCGGCGAGGGGCTTTCGGACCGCATAGCCGCAGCGGTTTCCGAGGAGTCGAGCCTTGATGCGATCGCCGCCGCCGCAAAATCAAAGCGCTATGCCTTGAGCCGCATACGCAGGATACTCATGTGTGCGTCCCTCGGCGTGCGCAAGGGAGCGGCGCTTGACCTTCCGCCGTATGCAAGGGTGCTGGCGGCAAACGAAACCGGCTGCCGCCTGCTTAAAGAGGCAAAGGACAAGGGACGCATACCGATACTCACAAAGCCCGCAGCGGTGAAATCCCTCGGCACGGAGAGCCTAAAGCTCTTTAAGCTCGGCTCCGACGCTCACGATTTTTACGTCCTCGGCTACGCTGCGAGGGAGGAGCGCAGAGGCGGCACCGACTGGCGTCAAAGTCCGAAAATTTTGTAAATGAAACATTTTCGTATTTGTACCGTCAAATAAGCAGATACTCAAACTTGAGGAGGGACGGTATGAAACGATTTGCTGTAATGCTCGTGTGTGCTGCGATGCTCATTGGGCTGATCGCTTTGACGGCGCCTGAGAAGGAAGAGGGTAAAACGCCTGCCGCGGCATACGCCCCGCAGGACTATTCGCAGGTCTACGCTGCGATAAAAAGCGCAAGACCGAACAATGTCGGACTCTTTGCGAAAACCGGTCTCGCCGGCGATGCGATGATAAACGAGACGTCGGGGCAGGATCACTCAAGCACAAACGTTCAGGTCGAGGGCATCGACGAGGGTGACCTCGTAAAGACCGACGGCGAATACATCTACGCAATAAGCGGCAACAGCCTTCTGATATTCAAGGTGCAGGACGGCAAGGCGGATAGGCTTTGCAGCCTTGACTTGTCTGCGGTCTGCGGCGAAAACTTCTACGCATATGAGCTGTACGTTCTCGGCGACACTATCGCCGTCACGGGAGCGACGTCGAGTGACGATGTCACCTACGGCAGAGACCTCTCCGCAAGTGTGTATGTTTTCGACATCGGCAGCCGCACCGCACCGAAGCTTTCGGGTTCCGCCTCGCAGGACGGCTACTTCGTCTCAAGCAGACTGTACGACGGGAAGCTTTACCTCGTTTCGGCCTATTACATTTACGGCGACATATCGGAAGACGATCCGGTGAGCTACATTCCGAGAATAAGCGAAAACGGCAAGGACTCGCTCATGCCGTGCAGCTGCATCTGCATCATGCCTGGAGAGCCGGAGGCGGTGTACTGCGTCGCCGGAGCCTATGACGCAAGGACCGCCAAAAACCTCGGCGGCGTAAGCGTTTTGGGCGGAGGCGACACCGTGAGCATGAGCCCGGATAACCTTTATGTTGCGGCGGCCCGCTACTCGGAGGAGACCGTCAACGGCTACGCCGAGGACCAGTATTACGTTGAGGAGCTTAAAAACGAGCAAAGCACCGTCATCTGCCGCATATCGCTTGACGGACTTAAAGAGAGCGGCTGCGTCACCGTGCCGGGCATCCTCGACGGTCAGTTTGCTATGGACGAGTACGACGGTATGCTGCGTGTCGTGACCTGCAACGACAGTCAGCGCTACAAGGTATACACCGACACAAAGCGGGGCTTTGTGAACTACGAATGGGGCGAGGACCGGACATCGGAAAATGCGCTCTACATCTTTGACGGGAACATGAAGCTGCTCTCGTCTGTCGAAGGGCTTGCCAAGGGCGAATACGTCCGCTCGGTGCGCTTTGACGGGGACTATGCATACTTCTGCACCTTCCGTCAGGTCGATCCGCTGTTTGCCGTCTGCCTGAGCGACCCTAAGGATCCGACGATACAGAGCGAATACAAGATAAGCGGCTTCTCGGAATACCTGCACCCGTGGTCGGACGGGCTGCTGTTCGGTCTCGGCAACGAGGCGGAGGAGGACGGCGACACGGTAACGACGACCGGACTCAAGCTCGTGATGTTCGATGTTTCCGATAAGGCGGACGTGAGCGCAGAGCATACGCTGTTTATCGAGGGGTGGTACTCGGAGTCGCTGTACGACCACAATGCTCTGCTCGTATCGCCGGAGCGTGGGATCATCGGCTTTACGGTCGATAACGAATACTGCCTGTACTCGTACTCCGACGAAAACGGCTTCGAGAAAACGCTCGGCGTTCCGTTAGACAATGCCCTCTGCGGCGCAAGGGGACTGTATATCGGAGACTGGCTGTACGTCGTCTGCGGCGACACGGTGGTTTCAAGCCCGCTGAATTGATCAAAAAAGTCCGTGTGAGAACACGGACTTTTTTTCTTTTTTGTAAAGTTGGTGCTTATAAGGCTTGCATAATCCCGAAGGTCGGTTATAATAAAATAATCGACCAAAAACAGGACGAGGAGATACACATGAAAAAGAATCCGAGATTTTATATCGCTTTGTGGGTAAGCAAGGCCGTCATGCTGCTGCAAAGGCTGCTCGGCATGAATGCAAGCTACTTCCCCGGAAAGCTTGCGATAAAGCTGTGTCCCGACTTCCTCGGACGCATAGATAAGCCCGGCACCGTCATAACCGTGACCGGAACCAACGGCAAAACGACCTGCTGCAACATGATAATCGACGTGCTTACGGCAAACGGCTGCGACGTTCTGAATAACCGTGCGGGGTCAAATATCGACGCAGGTGTCGCAAGCTCGCTCATCGCCGCCGCATCATTGGGCGGTCACGTTAAGCAAAAGATCGCCGTTTTGGAGGTGGATGAGCGCAGCTCTCTGCGTATCTACCCTTACGTTCACCCCGACTACACCGTATGCACCAACCTGTTCCGTGACTCGATACAGCGCAACGCACACCCGGAGTTTATCTTCTCCGTCATCGAGAAGGCGCTGCCCGACGACACGCACCTTATACTCAATGCGGACGATCCCATAAGCTTCAGACTCAAGCGCAATAACCCCCGCAGCTATTTCTCGATAGCCCGTCTGCCGAGCGACCGTGAGGAGTGCATAAACATCATAAACGACGCAAGGGTATGCCCCGACTGCGGACACACCCCGGAGTACGAATATGTGCGCTACCACCACATAGGCAAAATGCACTGCCCGAATTGCGGGCTTTCGTCGCCGACGCCGGACTTCCTCGCTTCGCCCGACTTTGAGAACGGACGCTTTACCGTGCGCACCGCGGAGGGCGAGGAAAGCTACCCCATGATAAGTGGCAGCATATTTAACGTCTACAATCAGGTCACCACCGTTTCGCTCCTGCGCACCTTCGGACTGAGCTCGGAGAGCATTGCCGAGAGCTTTGAGCATATGCATATCGTAAAGAGCCGCTACACCAGCACGGAGGAGGACGGTATAAAGGTCGTGACGAACATGACCAAGGGACAAAACCCCGTCGCCTGCTCCATCGTGTTCGACTATATGCGCTCCGAACCCGGCAGCAAGGAGATAATCCTGATGCTCGACGATGCGACGTATAAAAAGACGACCGAGATAATGACGTGGATATACGACGCAGACTTTGAGCTTTTAAACGACGAGAGCATAAAGCGCATAGTCGCCTGCGGCGTCAGGACTAACGACTACCATCTGCGTCTGCTGCTTGCCGGCGTGCCGGAGGAGAAGATACGCTGCGTGCGGCTTGAGACGGATGCGCCGAAGGAGCTTTCGCTTTGCGGCACCGACAAGGTGTTCATACTCCACGACCTCACGACGCCGAAGCTCACGGCGAGCGTCAAAAGCGGCGTTATCGAGGAGATAAAGAAGAGGAAAGCGGAGGTAAGCCATGAAGATTGAGATACTGTACCCGGAAGCGGCAAATCTTTTCGGCGACTGCTGGAATCACCGCTACCTCAGAGAGTGTATGCCGGAGGCGGAGTTTGTCGAAACTCATTTTGACGACGTACCCGCATTCGCGTCCGAAGACGTGAGCCTTATCATCATGGGTGCCATGACCGAGCGGGCGCAGGAGTGGGCGATAGAGCGCCTTCTGCCGTATAAGGACCGCCTGCGTGAGCTCGTGGAGGGAGGCACCGTCTTTCTTATGACCGCAAACGCCGGAGAGGTGTTCTGCGAATACATCGAAAACGAGGACGGCACCCGCATAAACGGACTCGGCATAGTGCCGCTTCACGCAAAGCGTGACATGATGCACAGGCACAACGCCGTCATGCTCTGTAACTTTGAGGGCATGGAGCTTGTCGGCTTCAAGGCGGAGTTTTCAACGCTGTACGGAGACAACTCCGACTTCGGCTTTGCAAAGGTGCGCTACGGCACGGGCATAAATCCCGCAAGCGACATTGAGGGCGTGAGGATAAATAACTTCTTCTCCACCGCCATGGTCGGACCGTTTCTGATGATGAACCCCGGCTTTGTGAAGTACCTGATGCGTCTTTTGGGCGTAGCGGAGCCGAAGCTCAGGCACGAGGAGCTTATCACCGCAGCCTACGAGGACAGACTTAGCGATGTAAAGCGAATGAGCGAGAAAAAGCGCTGAGCTTCAAAAATCGGAATTGTTGACAAATGCTCCCGTCAGCTTAAACTTAACTATTCTAAGTATGGAGAGTTTAATACGGAGGATTTTTTATGACCTTGGATAAGCTGCCGATCGGCAAAAGAGCCGTAATAACGAGCGTGGGCGGGGAGGGCAATCTCCGCAACCATCTGCTCGATATGGGGATAATCCCGAAAACCGTGGTCTCGGTCAGAAAGACCGCACCGCTGGGCGATCCTATAGAGATTAGCCTGCGGGGATATACTATGACGCTGCGCAAGGACGATGCATCCAAGATCGAAGTCCTGCCTTTTGAGGAGGAATGAGACATGGTAATAGCTCTTGTAGGCAATCAGAACTGCGGCAAAACGACACTATTCAATCAATTGACAGGTTCAAATCAGCATGTCGGCAACTTCCCCGGCGTTACGGTTGAGCATAAGTCGGGCGAGGCGAAGGGGCGTAAGGACTGCACCATCGTCGATCTGCCGGGCATATACTCCATACGTCCGTACTCCGGCGAGGAGGTCGTTACCCGCAATTTTATAATCGACAATTCGCCCGACGCCATACTGAACATCGCCGACGCAACGAACATCGAGCGAAACCTCTATCTTACGCTTCAGCTTGCCGAAATGGGCAAGCCGATGGTGCTTGCGCTCAATATGATGGATGAGCTTCTTGGAAACCACGGTTCCGTGAATATCGAGGAGCTTTCGAGCCGTCTCGGCATCCCGGTGCTGCCCATATCCGCCGCAAAGAACGACGGTGTTGAGGAGCTTTTGGAGCTTACGATGGAGACGGCACGCAAAAAGCAGAAGCCCAAGAAGGTGGACTTCTGCGGAGCGGGACCCGTGCATCGCTGCATACATACGGTTAGCCATGTGGTAGAGGACCACGCCGACGCCATAGGCGTTCCGTCGAGGTTTGCCGCAACGAGGGTCATAGAGCAGGACGAGGAGATAATAAAGCGTCTTGGTCTGAGCGAAAACGAGCTTGAGCTTGTTGAGCATGCCGCACTCGAAATGGAGCGGGAGAGCGGGCTTGACCGCAATGCGGCGCTTGCAGATATGCGCTACCGCTTTATCGAAAGCGTCTGTGCGGATACGGTCGTCAAGGCACAGGAGAGCAAGGAGCAGCAGCGCAGCGTTAAGATCGACAAGGTGCTGACCAACAAATACCTCGCAATACCGACCTTCCTTGCGATAATGGCGTTCATTTTTTGGATGACCTTCGACGTCATCGGACAGAGGCTCAGCGACCTGCTTGCCGTGGGTATCGCCATGTTCACCGATTGGGTGGATGCGCTTCTTACCGCATACGGCCTAAACCCCGTAGTGCAGAGCCTTATTATAGACGGCGTTTTTGCGGGTGTCGGCAGTATGCTGAGCTTTCTGCCGCTCATCGTCGTGCTGTTTTTCTTCCTATCGATACTTGAGGACACGGGCTATATGTCAAGAGTGGCGTTTGTCATGGATAAGCTGCTGCGCAAGATAGGACTGTCCGGGCGCAGCTTCGTCCCCATGCTGATCGGCTTCGGCTGCTCGGTACCCGCAGTCATGGCGACGAGGACGCTGTCCTCCGAGCGTGACAGGAAAATGACCATGCTGCTTGTGCCGTTTATGAGCTGCTCTGCGAAGATCCCCATCTACGCACTGTTCACGGCGGCATTTTTCCCCGGAGACAAGCTGCTCGTTATGACCCTTCTCTATATAGGCGGTATGCTCACGGGCATCGTTGCCGCAAAAATACTGAGTCTGACTTCGTTTACGGGAAAGCCCGTTCCCTTTGTGATGGAGCTTCCCAACTACCGTATGCCCTCGCTCAAAAGCGTGCTGCTGCTCATGTGGGAAAAGGCGAGGGACTTTATCCGCAGAGCCTTTACCGTGATATTCCTTGCGACCATCGTAATATGGTTCCTACAGCACTTCGATGCAAAGCTCAACATAGTCGAGGCGGGAGACGGCAGCAGTCTGCTTTCGCTGATCGGTATGAGCGTTGCTCCTATATTCGCCCCCCTCGGCTTTGCCGACTGGCGAATAGCAACGAGCCTCATAACGGGACTCATGGCGAAGGAAGCGGTCGTCAGCACGATGGGCGTTCTGATGAACGCCTCCGGCAGCGCCCTTGCAGCGGCGCTCACCGGAGTGTTCACCACGCAGAGCGCCATTGCGTTCTTGGCCTTTGCACTGCTGTACACACCCTGCGTTGCGGCAATATCCGCAATGCGGAAAGAGCTTGGCAGCGGTCTTAAAACCGCCGGTGTCGTCATAGGACAGTGCTGCGTTGCGTGGATAGTCGCATTTGCGGTCTACTGTGTGGCGGGACTGGTGCTGTAACATGGGGATAGTAATTGCGATACTGCTTGCGGTGTGGGTGTTTCTTGCGGTGAGAAGTCTGCGCCGTGACGGAAGCTGCTCCTGCGGCGGCTCCGACTGCTCACATTGCGGCAATAAAGGAAAGTGCGGCGACTGCAGCGATAAATGCAATAAACGGTAGAGTGATCCTATGAAAAAAAGACTATGTGTGCTTCTGCTTGCGGCGATGCTGCTTCTGAGCGGCTGCGGCGTCGATCCCACACAGCCCGGAAAAGCGCCCGAAGCGCCCGAAAATGCGGTGAAACTTGCGTATATCCCGCTTGATGACAGACCGAACAATTACGAATGTATGCTGTACATGGCGCAGTCTCTCGACTATGAGCTGCTGATGCCCGAAACCGAACTGTTCAGGACAAGGCTTGACGGGCAGCCGGGAGCCGAAAAGGGCGACAGAGCAGCGCTTTACGAGTGGCTGCTCGACTGCGAGGAGCAAGGCTGCGACAGATATATAATCTTCCTCGACCAGCTTCTTTCCGGCGGTCTTTGCGCTTCACGCTCGGCATCCTCCGACGAAACGGTGACCCTTTCTGACGGACGCACGGTGACGGATAGAGAGCTGCTTGAAATGACGATCAAGCTCCTTTCCTCCGACAAAAACAACCGTGTTTGGCTGCTGGATATCGTGATGCGCCTTGCGCCCACCGTCGGCTATGCCGGCTGGACGCTCGACGACTATTACAGCGTGAGAGAGTATTTTGCACAACCGAGGCTGATTTTGCCGGATGCGGAGCTTACGCCCGGGAACATTGTGAGCGCATACGGAATGTCGCCCGACGGCGGCGAGATCCCGCTTTCCTGCGTCGATGCCGACGACATAAAGCGCTGCACCGATGCACGACAACGCAAGCTGCTCCTTGCGCAGGAGCTGTTTATGCTTCTCCATGGGGACGAAAGCGGAGTGTTCACCGTGCTGTACGGCATCGACGACTCGTCGGAGTCAAACTGCGTGCAGGTAAACGAGATCGCATATATCCGAACCCTTCTGCGCAGAACCGATGCACTTCTTTCCGGAGTTGACGACATGGGCTTTAAGGCGCTTGCGGCGATGTATCTTAACGACACCGACTGGCAGGGAACACCGGCCGAGCTGCGGTATTTCGGCGGAGCGGAGGACGAAAATGCCTGTGAGTTTGATTACCGCCCCTTAAGCGAGATCGTCTCCGAGCATATGAACTTTTTCGGACTTGAAGAGAGCGCCTCGGCGCAGCTCAAGATATACGTTCTGACAAAGCCCGAAGACCCCGAACGGGCGCAGACTTATTGCGATGAGCTGATAGATGCACTAAACGACAGCCTTTCGGACGGTGACGCTGTCATTTTGATGGATGCGTCAAACGGCGCATACGGCGATACCTTCCGAACGGCACTCGTAAACGGCACCGAGTTCGGTAAGCTCGTTGCATACGCAGGTCAGCTCGATCTGGCAAACCTTACGGGCACGGCGCTTGGGCACGGCGTTGCCCGCTACGCATACCTCAAAAACGGCGAATGCAGTGAGCTGTCCGAGTACGGGCATATGTGTTCGCTTGCCGACGTGCTGGTGAAGGATATCTGCTACCGCAACAACGCAAGGGCGAGCCTCAGCGAATACATACGCACCGAGCTTTCGGGGAACCCCGATAATCTGTGGGCAACGAACACGTCGCCGGATGCTGCAAACGCAGAGCTTTGCCGACTTATGGACGGCCTTGTGCCGCAGCTTCTGGAGAAGCTTCAGCGCTGCAATTTCATAAGCTCGCTTGCACCGTACAGCGAGTCGGGATGGGGCGGCGTTGCGATAAAGGACTATCGTCTTCCGTGGTACAGGAGCTTTGAGATAAGCTTTGCGATTGAGGTCGGCAAGGCGATGCAGCCGCACAAAAGCCTGTTAGGGATATACTACAAATAAGCGGTATTCCATTGCCGTCGAAAGAAATTGCTTTACTTTACGCCGAGCCTTTGCTATAATATACGGGCAAAACTTATATGCGCCCGTAGCTCAGCTGGATAGAGTGTCAGACTCCGACTCTGAAGGTCGTGGGTTCGAATCCCGTCGGGCGTACCAAAAAACGACAAGCAACAACGGATGCTTGTCGTTTTTTATGAATAGCTAAATGTGAATAATGAATAATTGAGGAGAACCCACGACCTTATACGAAATGAGCGGATGTCGGTGCCGGCACCGACGAGCGAATAGTATGTGGCATATCGTCCGAAACAATCCGCAAAACTTTCATGTGTAAAGGAAGTTTACACGTAACTTATCAACCGTCACATTTCCAACCCCGAACAGCACCTGAAGACATTTGATAAAAACAGTGTGTACCTGACGACAAAGAAAATAGGCAGGAACAATCCCAAAGACGCAGAGATTGAAGCCGACAATGCCGCAAGGCAGGAATGGAAGCAAGCAGCGGATATGGCACTTATCACAGGCATTTCGGAAGAAACGATATTGGAGATTAGCAGATGCAAATTCACGATAAAGTCAGCCGGTCTATCCGTGACAGCGGTTGGTTTCCCAAAGTGTTCCGCCGTATCGTGAACAAGGCGAAGGAGTTTTTACAAAACCTTATCCGCGAACACGAGATGCTGCCGAAGCCAAAAGGCAGAAGCCGTATTGGATCAGTACAACCGTGACCTTGCCGAGTGGGAGCGGCAGGTTAAGGAGAAAGGAAAGCCCAAAAGACCGCCCGAAAAGGAAAGTGTCCGAGACAGGCTCAGGCAGCTACAGTCAGAGGGCAAACAGCAAAGAACACGAAAGAAGTCCCAAGACAGAGAACGATAACTTTGACACCGAACACGACACCGCGGGGCAGAACCCTTGCCTTGCGGGATTCCATATATCCTTGAAATTCTTATCCAATTTTATAAGAAATCCCTCCTGTCAGTTTATACCTGACAGGAGGGACTGTTGTAAGTGTACTTATCACACTTATATGAATTTATTTCGCTCTTTTCTTCTTACCGTAAACAGTTATTCCGATTACGCCGGCTCCGCTCACAAAGAGAAGTGCGATCCAAAATGCCATATGGCTGTTGTCGCCGGTCTGAGGAGAATTTGTATCGTTATCTACCACTGCTTTCGCATTAACGGTAAATGTTGTGGTTGCTGTGCCGCTCTCTGATACAATACCGATTGTATGCTCGCCGACAGAAAGCGTGGCTACATAGTCAGCCTTTAAGGTTACAACCGTACTGCCTTCCTTGACGGTATAATTCTTTTCATCAAGGGTTTTACCGTCAAGCTCAACACGAACGAAATCACTGAACGCCGCATTTGATTTGAAAGTAAGCTCTTTCTTATCTCCTGCGGTTATGCTCTGTCCCGCTCCCTTAATGATTTCCGGCGGGAGCTTTGAAATTACCGTGTCATCAAACTTAATTTCGTTTGTGCCTTTTTCGTCGGCAAAGTATTTTCCGCAATCTTTACAATGCCAATACTCCTTGTTTCCTGTTGCGGTTACGGTTGCGTCCTTTGCAGGAGTGTTTTCAAGATTATGGTTTGAGCTGTCAAGCTCACCGTATTCTTCGTCACAATACTCACAGACAGCCTTGCTTGTGCAGGTTGCCTCGCCGCCGGTGTGGCCGTTATTGACTGTTACGGAAACCTTTGCGGTGTTTCCTGCATTGTCAGTAGCAACAACAGTTACTGTACCAACCCCTTTTGCAAGAGTATATTTGCCGTCAGTGGCTGTTAATTCAACATCGTTTGCCTTTACGCTTGCAATACCGTCGTTATCGGAGACTTCAAACTCTACCGCATCGCAGTAGATCTTGCCGTTTTCAAGTCCTGTGATTACAGGCTTTTGAATATCCTTCCACTGGGCAACAAGTGTAATGCTTGCAGCAGTATCATTCGCCGCAAGATCGGAATATTTGGTGTTTGCGTTTACAGTCATATCCCCGCATTTCCAGCCGGTAAATTCCCAGCCGTCCTTTGTTGGAGCAGTAATGCCGGAGAGCACTGTATCTGTCCATGTAACACCTGTTTTATCACTTATACTGCTTCCGCCAACGGTGTCAAATTTAACAGTATAGCTGTTTTGAGAGAAATGTGCCGTATAGGTTCTGTCACCTGTACTGCCTTTAGCAATAGTAACGGCCATATTGTTTTCGCCGGTTAAGCCTGTTCCGCTCCAGCCGGTAAAGGTGTAGCCGGTCTTTACAGGATTGTTAAGCGTAATTGCATCACTTTCGACATTATATGTTGCAGGGTTAGTTGCCGTGCCGCCGTCTAAATCATATGAGATATTGTAGGTTTTCGGATTGCTGAATTTTGCCGTCAAAATGATGTCTTGTGTGACGGGTTGGGTGAAATCGTACTTTGTATCGCCGTTGTACCAACCGTCAAAGGCTTGGTATCCGTCCTTTGTGGGATCGGCGGGCTGAAGCGCCGGTGCTTTATCTGTATTGAAAAACCACTGGGTAGTTATGGAATCACTGCCGCCGTTTGTATCAAAGGTGACGGTGTGATATGTGCCGCTGACCGTACCGGAGCCTGAAATTCCGCCGTAGTAAACGCCGCCGCTGATGGTGCCGTAGTTTATAACTTTGTTGTAGAACTTGGTACATCCGGCGGTGCTTGTGGTGTTAATTGCGGAATTTGAACCAAAAGCAACCGTGCCTTTAACAATACCGCCGTTGGCGAGAAGGGATTCATCAGAAGCAATTACGACAGCATCATGCGTTCCATTCGTTGATGTGCAAGCCTCAATGGTGCCGCCGGTCATGGTCATACTGCCAGTGTAGATATTCACCCCTCCGACAGTATTTGCGCTGCAGCCTCGGATTATGGCGTTGCCGCTCATCGAAAAATAACCACTGGAAAACACGCCGCCGCCTGAAGTATTTGCACTGCATTTCTCAATGGTGCCACCGTTCATAGTCATGCTGTAACCTTTGCTGACATACACGCCGCCGCCACCGTAGATATAATCAGAAGTTGTTGCATTGCAATTTGTAATGGTGCCGCCGTTCATGGTAAAGGAGCCAGCCATAGCAGCCACGCCGCCGCCATATTTTGCACTGCAATTTGCAATGGTGCCGCCGTTCATGGTCATGCTGCCACCACTGCTGACATACACGCCGCCGCCTTGCACTGCATTGCCGCCGGTGATAACGCCGCCGGCCGGCAGAGAAGTGTCTGTATGAATTGCAGTCTTGTTGCTGTCCTGCAAGGTCAGATTGCAAAATGAAACGAAAATCACACTGTCACTGCCGGTCATCGTGATAGTATGGCCGTTCAGGTCAAGGGTGACTGTTTTTCTCACCCTCAGCTTCGTGTCGATGGTATAATCCTTGCTCAGCGTTACCGTGCCGCCGTTGTTCAGCAGGTTCTGCAGCTCAGTGGCGTCACTGTCCGCCGCAAATACCGTTATCGGCACTAACATCAGTAACATGCAAAGGGTAAGCAGGATGCTTAAAATTCGTTTTTTCATTGATATTCCTCCCAAAAGACATTTTTGGATCTGGTTTATTCTGTAAAATTACCCGACCTTGCTTTCAGGTTATATTTCGCAAGAAAGAGTTCCAGGGTTTCCTTCAGAGATTCTATCTGGGATTTCAGATAGAACTCATCCTCAAACAGTGCGTAATGGACGCAGGCTCTGATCAGAATGAAAATAAGCGGTGTGATTTTTTCGTGGGGAATACCCAGCTTCGGCTCTAAACTCTTTGCATATTCGGTATATCGTTCATCGACACCCTTAAAGAACTTCTG
>SFFW01000003.1 GCA_004556755.1 Clostridiales bacterium
AAGCGCTTCGCAGACGGGAAGGTCACAATGCCGTATTCTTCTTTCCTCGGTTACCGCAAAGGGGCGGATGGCCTGCCTGAGATCGTCCCGGAGGAAGCGGCCATCGTCCGGCAGATCTACACGCTTTTCATACAGGGCAAGACGCTCAACTGGATCGCGAAGCACCTGACGGAACAGGGCATCCCGACGCCGCGAGGGAAAGTCAAATGGCAGAGCAGCACAGTTGAGAGCATCCTGACGAACGAGAAGTACAAGGGCTGCGCGATCCTGCAGAAGAAGTTCACGGTGGATTTCCTTTCCAAGAAAATGAAGGTGAACGAGGGTGAGGTCCCGCAATACATAGTGGAACAGAGCCATCCGGCGATTATTGACCCTGACCAGTGGGAAAAGGTGCAGACGGAGATGGCGGTCCGCAAATCCAGAGGGAGGCATCACAACTGCCTGAGTCCCTTCTCGGCAAAGATCGTCTGTGGCGATTGCGGGGAATACTACGGCCCCAAGGTATGGCATAGCACCGACAAGTACCGCCGCGTGATCTGGCAATGCAACGGGAAATTCAAGGGCGAGCACCGCTGCGGCACACCGCACCTGTACGAGGATGACATCAAGCGCCTGTTCCTGCAGGCTGTGGCGGATCTTACAGAGGCGCGAGAGGTCCTGATGAATACCTGCCAGATGCTTCTGGATGAATACTTGAACACAGAGTCCCTTGATGCAGAGAGCGCTGCGCTGGAGACCGAGCTGGATATCGTCTCGGAGCTCACGCGGAAGCTGATCGCGGAAAACGCCACCACGGTCATACAGCAGGAGGAGTACAATCGGAGATACGATGCGCTGGCCCAGCGGTACCGCGATGCCGAGGATAGAGCGCAGCAGCTTCAGAGCCAGAAGGTTACCCGGCGCTTTCAGGGCGATGTGATCGAGAGCTTTATGAATGAGATCCGGGCCTTTGACGATTCTTTCCCGGTCCAATACAGTGACCGTTTATGGCTCAACCTGATTGACCGGGTGACGGTTTATGAAGATGGGCGGCTGGTCTTCCGATTCAAAAATGGAACAGAGATCACGGAAACTCTTTGACGGCAGATACGATAACAGCCCGTGATGGGGACCGATTGATCCTCATCACGGGCTTTTATCATTGAAACGATTATGGCCGTTTGAAACGTTTGCTTTTCCGGCCAGCGTGCTTGTTTCGGGAAAACAGCTTCTGAAAGGCGCTTGATCATGGCGGATGCCAGCACAAATGCACCCGCTCTCAGCAGAAAGCCTTGCAGCAAGCGACTTTTAGGGCAAAAAGAAACGGACCAAACATCGACACGTTGTATCAATGTTTGGTCCAATTATGGTCCGAGTGACAGGATTCGAACCTGCGGCATCCTGCTCCCAAAGCAGGCGCGCTACCAACTGCGCTACACCCGGATATGCATTTTATTATAGATGATTTTTGCCGCTTCTGCAATACCCACCTTGCGTTCCCTGAAAATTTTTCGCAAAGGTGAAATATACCTACGATTTCTCCGTCTATATAGGTGAAGCGGCTTGAGGCCGGCCGCCGAAACACAAAATATATGTGACTATTTCCTCAAAGCTTGCCGCTGCCGCAGCTTGGCGGTGCGGAGCTTCAAGGCCTCAATATATTTTCTGAAAGGACTACTTACCATGGGTTGCATCGGCTTCATACTTGAACACACCGCAAAGATCCTCGACTGGACCAACGACGACTACGAGGCTGCTATCATCAGAGAGATCGCATCCTACTTTGACCAGTCCTGAACAGAATAGACAGCTTCCGGTATTTTAAATCACTGTACGGCACGGCTATTCGATACGAAAGTATCGGATAGCCGTGTTTTGCTCTCCGCCGTGTCAGTAGTTTAGAAGCTCGGCGTCTATGCCGCTCTTCAACTCGCTCACGGCACCGTCGCCGTCGCCCGCCTCAATGAGGTCGGTAAAGCGCACGAGCCGGTTTATCGCATTGGCGACGCCGTAGTGCCGCAGGTAGAGGCTCCAAAAAGTCCAGCGAAACCTCTTTCGTGGCGTTGAACATCATGGGAAACACCATGCTCCCTGTGAGCTAACAGATGGTCTTGTGGAAGGTAAATAACTTCTCCGCAAGAAGCTCAGCGCAAAGTAAAGACCAAACGCCGTGAGCAATTGCTCACGGCGTTTTTCTGCCTTGCTCTTGACAGCCTACCGTTCGGTAGCTATAATGCCCATGGAGGATTTGAGAAAAAGGAGGGCTAACATGGAAAGAGGAAGCACAAAGCGGGAGATCCTCGAAGCGTCGCTGGAGCTGTTTTCCCTGCAGGGATACGAGGCGACCTCGGTCTCACAGATAGCCGATGCGGTCGGGATACGGAAGGCGTCGCTGTACAGTCACTTTTCCGGAAAGCAGGAGATACTGGACACGCTGCTTGAAGCCGTGACGGAGGAGTACGAGGCACATTCAATGTTTTCAAAAAAGAAGGATGCCGAATATGTCGAGGAGCCGGCGCCTGAAATTTGGGAGCTGCCGGACGAGACGGCGCTGCAGCTTATTCTCAAGCACATCGCATATATCATCTGCGACCCGCACATTTCCAAGGTGCGCAAGATGCTGACGATAGAGCAGTTCAGAAATCCGGAGATTAAACGCCTGCAAACCAAACACAGCTACACCGACGTGATGCGCTATTTTGAGGAGCTTGTCGAGGTGTTTATCCTACAGCGCCGACTGAGAGACGGCGACAGGGAGGTCATGGCGGCACAGCTTTGTCTCCCGGTTTCGATGTGGATAGCGCTGTGCGACCGTGAGCCGGAGCGTGAGGCGGAGGTCATGGAGCTTATCCGTCGGCACATCAGCCAATTCTTTGAGGCGTATCGGTGCGAAGGGGAGTAAGTATGTCAAAGCGAGCAAGACAGTATATCGGAATTTTGGCGGCGGTCGTCGCCTACTACGTCATCCACGAGGGGGCGCATCTTGTCTATGCCCTCATTACGGGGACTTTCAAGAGAATAAATCTAATGACACTCGGCGTTCAGGTGGACGTCTTTGCCGAGCGTATGAGCGACACGCAGCTCGGAGTCTTTTGCCTTGCCGGAGCCGTGGCGACCTTTGCTGCGGCGTATGTGTTGGTGCTGCTTGCGGGCAGGATCGCAAAGGCAAAAAGCAAGCTGCTCCGTGCGGTCGTGTATTACATCACCGTTGCGCTTCTGCTCCTTGATCCGCTGTACCTCAGCCTGCTGTGCGGCCTGTTCGGCGGCGGCGACATGAACGGCATAGCGCTGCTTGTGCCGGAGCTTGCGGCAAGACTCGGCTTCGGTGTGCTGCTTATCTTAAACGCACTTGCGCTTTTAAAGCGTGTGCTGCCGGTGTACAGCCGCTCGTTTTCCGAGGGCGGAGCAGGGGAGACAAAGTGATGGAGTACCCGATAGAAAGGCTCGTGCCGTACCCAATAGCGGCGCTCTGTGTACTTCTGCTGTTCTACGTCGTCTATGTCGCAAAGCTGTGGGCGCTCAAGCGGCACGGGATCAACGGCCGACAGATCGGCAAGAGAAAGGAGCGGGACATCCACACCGTTGAACTCTTGATGTCGGTCGCCACGGTCGGAATAATCCCGGCTCAGCTTCTGTCGATCGCACTCGGCTGGAGCCTGCTCCCGGATGGGGCACGCTTCACGGGGCTTTGTCTCGGCCTGCTGGGGGATCTGCTGTTTTGCGCCGCCGCCCTGCGTATGCGGGATAGCTGGCGTGCCGGGATCCCGAAGGAGGACAGGACCGAGCTTGTGACGGACGGCATTTATGCATACAGCCGCAACCCGGCGTTTTTGGGTTTTGACCTGCAATACGCCGGTGTGCTGCTGATGTACTGCAATCCGCTGACGCTCGCCTTCAGCGCATTTGCGGTCGTGACGCTGCATTTGCAGATATTGCAGGAGGAGCGCTACCTCGTATCGACGCTCGGCGCACCGTATCTTGACTATAAGCGCCGTGTGTTCCGCTACCTCGGCAGACGAAAAAGGAAAAACGACAAATCTCAATGAGATTTGTCGTTTTTGCGCAACACCTCGGAATTTGACAGCTCTTTGTGAATTTGCACTTCCCGATAACGAAGCTTTTCGTGTCGATCCTGTCGGCAAGCCGCTCCTGCGGCAGACCGACTCTTTTCTTGCTCAATGTCTCGGATGCTGGTATAATAGGTGCGGTTAAGCGCAATTTCGGAGGCTGGGAATATGAATGAGACCGAGAAAATGTTCGCCGGGAACCCGTGCAGAGTCATCCGTGAGATCACCGAAAAGGACTCGATAAAGTATAAACCCGAGCTGTTTTGACATTATCCGAGCCTGATTGTCTATTGAAAACTCAGTAATAAAAAATGTATAATTCTTATATTCATTCCACAAGGAAAGAGGTAGTGCAAAAATGAATCTTCCCCTTGCGTTGGCGTTTTTGTTTTTCGTCGGTTCGACCGCCGGCTGGGTGATGGAGCTTATCTTCCGCCGCTTCTTCTCAAGCCGCAACCCGGAGCGGAAATGGATAAACCCCGGCTTCTGCACGGGACCGTATGTCCCGCTGTACGGCTTCGGTCTGTGCATACTGTTTCTTGTCACCTCGCTTGACTCCCACACACTCATAAAAGACCCTGTTTGGAACAAGCTTGCCCTGTTTTTCCTGTCCGCCGTGGCGATGACCGTCATAGAGTACATCGCAGGTATTCTCTGCCTGAAGGTGATGAAGGTCCGCCTGTGGGATTACAGCAACGAGTGGGGCAACATACAGGGCATCATCTGTCCGAAGTTCTCGCTTGCGTGGGCTGCCCTCGGCGCCGTCTATGCCTATCTTGTGCATCCGCACATTTTGGAGGCTTTGGCGTGGCTGTCCAACAATCTGGCGTTCTCCTTCGTGATAGGACTTTTCTTCGGCGTGTTTATAATCGACTTTGTAGATTCCGCACAGCTCATCGTGAAGCTAAAAAAGTTTGCGGAGGACAACGACGTTGTCGTGCATTACGAGAACATCAAAGCGCACATCCGCAGAGCGCAGGACCAGGCGGCTCAGCGCCATCACTTTTTCCGTCCCTTCCGTTCGGAGCGCCCCTTGAACGATCAGCTCAAGGAAATGCTCTCCACCTTTGAAGCCCGCAAGCACGGCAAAAAGACAAAGGACAGAACATAAAAAACAGGCAAGCCAATGGCTTGCCTGTTTTTTTTATATATCAACTTGCGTCGATGCTCGTTTGGAAAGAGCCGACCCCGAAGAGGTGAAGGAGGCAATGACGGAGGGCGTTAAGTTCCGCTACCTCAGTGCTCCGACCGAGATACTCGGAGAAGCGGGCAAGGTCACGGACATAAAGCTTGAGATCATGGAGCGTGGTAAACCCGACGAAAAGGGCAGAAGAAAGCCCGTCGGCACAGGAAAATTCGAGACGCTCCCGATCGACAGCGTCATAGCCGCCGTGGGTCAGACCGTCGACTGGGGCGGGCTTGACACAGGCAAGCTCGAAAAGAGCGCAAAGGGTACCGCTCTTGCGGATGCACTCACATATCAGACCGCAGAGCCGGATATTTTTGTCGGCGGCGACGTGTATACCGGACCGAAATTTGCGATAGACGCCATCGCCGCAGGCAAGGAAGCGGCGATCCCCCTGCACCGTTATGTCCACCCCGGGCAGACACTCACCATGGGACGTGACCGCAGAGTATACAGCGCTCTCAATCCTGTCTTTATTTACAAAGCTTTGACTTGAGATTTTTTGCGCTATATTGTACAATATAAAAATAACGTGAAAGGAGCTCAAAAATGAAAGCAAAAAAACTGATTTCGATCCTTTTGTGCATACTGCTTGTATCGGCGCTTACCGTTCCTGCGTTTGCGGCAGACTTCACCGATACGGAGGGTCACTGGGCGGAGCACCAGATAGATCTGGTGGCGGAGGCCGGCATCGTCGGCGGCTATGCCGACGGCAGCTTCAGACCGAACAACAACATCACGAGAGAGCAGTTTGCAAAGGTCGTCGCAAACTTTATGGGCTACACCGAAAAGGGCGACGTCAGCGTATTTCCCGATGTCGATCCTGAAGGAGTTTTAACGCCCTATGTTGCTTTGTGCGTAAAGGCGGGCGTTCTCGGTGGCTATTCAGACGGCACGATGCGTCCCAAGCAGCCTATCACCCGTGAGCAGGCGGCCGCTATGCTGTGCAGAGCATTTAGACTCCACACCGACGGACTTTCCACGAGCTTTAAGGACAAGGCAAACATAACCCCCAAGCTCGACTGCGAGGTCGCAGCGCTTGAGCTTACGGGACTTATCCTCGGCTACCCCGACGGCAGCTTCAGACCCAAGGACAACCTCACGAGAGCGCAGATGATGGTCATCATCAGCAGGCTCCTCGTTGACGCAGACGGCAACTTTGCCACGGTGCAGATCATAAACAACAACGGCACCGAGGACGTTACCGTGAACATGATCGCATACAACGATTACTCCATGCGGCTGAACGTTCCCGACAAGAAGGTCAGCGCTGACAAGTTCCTCGTCAAGACGAATATTGAGGCGATCCCCGGAATGGAGAATCTGGGCGGTATCCTCGGCAATATCTTAAAGGGACTCCTCGGTGAAAGGGAGACCGAAATAGACACGGGCATGACCGGCGAGTACGACATCAAGGAGCTTGCCTACAACGCATTCCGCTTCAACTTCGGCACCGTCCGCCTCGACGTCAACGGCAAGCAGTGCATCTACAACATCTACAGCAACGTCCTTAACGACGGCAGCGTGGATGTGCTTGCGACCCCGACCAGCAGCGCCGCAGCCGCACTTGCCGCAGCGCAGTTTACGAATCTGAACAACATCAGCTTTGACTTCATGACAAAGGGCAGCGCCGTCACTCTCGCAAACGGCTCCTACCTTCAGATAGGCACCGAGAGACTGTGCTTTAAGGACGATTACAGCGGTAACCTCGTGATAAACGACACAACTACCCCCGATGCGGCGAAAGCGGCTCTCACCATAAAGACCGGCTGCACCGAGACCGATCAGGCGACCGTTTTCATCAAGGCGGGTACCTCCGTCACGACCGACAAGGGTACGGTAGTTCTCAAGAAGGACATCACTGTGACCGTGAACGGCATCCTCGGCGACTATGACGGTACGCTCTCCGAGATCGTCAACGCCGACACCGCAGACTTCTATAAGTATGTAGCCTTTGCAAACGAGCTTATGAACGTCTACAACGGCTCCCTTCTGTACGTCAAGGTGACGATGGCATAAAACAGATAAAAAAGTAAGCACCAGTGTGGTGCTTACTTTTTTTATGTACGCAATTTACAAGCGGCTGAAGCTGTGTTAAAATATAATGTGATTGTTGTTTTGATCGGTGAGCCTATGCTGGATAAACTGAAAACAATTGAAAACAGATACCTCGAAACCGAGAGCCGTATGGCGAGCGGAGAGCTTTTTACGTCCCCCTCGGCGTATACCGCCGCAGCGAAGGAGCTTAAAGAGCTTGAGCCGACGGTTGCGGCGTACCGTGACTACAAGCGTGCGCTTGAGAGTATGGCGGAGGCGGAAAAGCTCCTGTCCGATCCCGACCTCGGCGAGCTTGCACGGGAGGAGTATCAAAGTGCAAAAGCCGAGGCATCCGAGCTTGAGGAAAGGCTTCGGATAATGCTTTTGCCCAAGGACCCGGACGCCGACAAGAACGTCATAATGGAGATTCGTGGCGGCGTCGGCGGAGAGGAAAGCGCCCTGTTTGCGCACGACCTTTTCAGAATGTACTCGATGTATGCGGAAAAGTGCGGCTGGAAAACGGAGATCGTCAACATAAACGAGACCGAGCTTGGCGGCATCAAGGAGATTGCATTCATGGTGGAGGGGACGGGCGCATACTCAAGACTCAGATTCGAAGCGGGGGTACACCGTGTGCAGCGTGTGCCGGAGACGGAGTCCGGCGGCAGGATACACACCTCAGCGGCGACCGTGGCGGTGCTTCCGGAGGCGGACGAGCTGGACTTTAAGCTTGATCCCTCCGACCTGCGGATAGATACCTTCCGTGCCTCCGGCGCCGGAGGTCAGCACGTCAACCGAACCGAAAGTGCGATACGGATAACGCACATACCGACGGGGACGGTCGTTGAATGTCAGGACGAACGCAGCCAGTACAAAAACAAGGACAGGGCAATGAGCATACTGCGCTCGAAGCTGCTCGAAGCGGAGCGGGAGCGGCGTGACTCGGAGATCGCAGCGGAGCGCCGCAGTCAGGTGCGCTCCGGCGACAGGAGCGACAAGGTGCGCACATATAACTTCCCACAGAGCCGAGTGACGGATCACAGACTCACCGGGGACAGGCGCAACTTCAACATTGCGTCCGTCATAAACGGCGACCTTGACCCGATAATCGACGCACTCATCTTAGAGGAGCAGGCGGAAAAGCTTAAAAATCGTGGTGAATGACATGAAAACACAGCTTATAAAAGACGATATTGCAGCGGCGGCAAAGCTCATAAAGGCCGGAGAGCTTGTTGCGGTCCCGACCGAGACCGTGTACGGGCTTGCGGGAAACGGGATGTCCGAGGCTGCCGTCGAGAAGATATACGAGGTGAAGGGCAGACCGGCGATAAAGCCGCTGGCGCTCATGGTGCATGACCCTTCGGCGATGAAAAAGTATTGCGAGGACGTGCCTCCGCAGGCACTGAGCCTTGCAAAAAGGTTCTGGCCGGGACCTCTGAGCATCGTTTTGAAGGCAAAGCAGAGCGTGCCTGAGATCGTGCGTGCGGGAGGGAAGACGGTGTCTCTCCGATGCCCCGACCATCCGCTGACGCTTGAGCTTATAAAGAGGGCGGGACTGCCGCTTGCGGCGCCGTCGGCAAACCCGTCGGGAAAGGAAAGTCCAAAAAACGCAGAGAGCGTGCAGAACTACTTCGACGGCAAGATAGCGGCCGTCATAGACGGCGGCGAGTGCGGCATCGGCACGGAGTCGACGATTATCGACATGAGCGCAGCGCCGTACAAAATACTGCGCAGGGGTGCACTTTCGGAGGAGAGCATCGCACAGGCACTGTCCGACGAGCTGACGGTTTTCGGAATCACGGGCGGCACCGGCTGCGGCAAGACGACTGTTTTGGGTGAGCTTAAAAAGCTCGGCGCTTACGTCATCGACTGCGACGAGCTGTACCACGAGATGCTGAGCTACGACGAGGCGCTGCTTTCCGACATAAACCGCTGCTTCCCCGGCACGGTGAACGACGGTGTGCTTGACAGAAAGCACCTCGGAGCCTACGTTTTCTCGAACGCCGAAGCGCTTGAGGACTTAAATGCCATCACGCATCGGCACATTCAGGCGGAGGTAGATAAGCGCCTGCGCACCTGCGCAATGCGTGGGGTGAGACTTGCTGCGATCGACGCAATAGCACTCATAGAGAGCGGACTTTCCGACCGCTGCAAGACGGTCATCGGCGTCACCGCCGACACCACTGTGAGAATGAACCGCATAATGAAGCGGGACGGCATTGACGCTCAGTATGCGATGATGCGCATAAACGCCCAGCAGCCGAATGCATATTTTGAACAGCACTGCGATCATATAATCAAAAACGACGGTACAGAGGCGGAGCTTATCGAGAAATTCAGAAATCTATATAAGGAAGTAATAAAAAATGGATGAAATCAAAAAGGAACTTTTCTACGAGCAGAAGAACGGCTATGACCTCATCGGCACCGACGAGCGCATTAAGATGGAAAATTACAGCGCAGCTTATATGAGCTATCTTAACGACGCACGCACCGAGCGTGAGGCGGTGAAGCTGGCAATAGAGCTTGCCGAGGCAAAGGGCTTTAAGGAGTACAAGGTCGGCTCCGAGCTCAAGCCCGGCGACAGGATCTATCGCAACAACCGGGGCAAGGCGCTCATGCTTGCCGTGATCGGTGAAAAATGCCTCTGCGAGGGTGCGGTCATCGCCGGAGCGCACGTCGATGCGCCCCGCATAGACCTAAAGCAGAAGCCGCTTTATGAAACGGACGAGCTTGCGTACTTCAAGACCCACTACTACGGCGGTATAAAGAAGTACCAGTGGGTCACCATTCCTCTTGAGCTGCACGGTGTCGTGGCGCTCAAAAACGGGGAGCTTGTCGATATCGCTATCGGACGTGATGCGGACGATCCGCAGTTTGTCATAACCGACCTCCTGCCGCACCTTGCGAAGGATCAGGTCTCCAAGACCATGGCTGAGGGCATCACCGGCGAGGGACTCAACATCCTCATCGGCAGCGCACCTTACGCAGGTGAGGGCAGTGACAGAGTAAAGCTGGCGGTCATGAGCATTCTGAACGACCGCTACGGTATCTGCGAGGAAGACTTCCTTTCAGCAGAGCTGACCGCAGTTCCGGCCTTTGACGTCAGAGAGATCGGTCTTGACCGTTCGCTCATCGGCGGCTACGGACATGACGACAGGGTGTGCGCCTTTGCGGAGCTTCAGGCGATGTTCGACATGGACGAGGTTCCCTCCAAGACCTGCGTCTGCCTGCTTGCGGACAAGGAGGAGATCGGCTCCATGGGCGTCAGCGGTATGCAGAGCCAAGCGTTCGAGTGCTTTATGGAGGACCTTTGCGAGCAGCAGGGCGCAAGCCTCAGACGCTGCTTTGAAAACAGCTTCTGCATCTCGGCGGACGTGAACAACGCCTTTGACCCCAACTTCCCGGAGGTCTCCGAGAAGCGCAACGAGGCAAAGCTCAACTACGGCGTCGGCATCTGCAAATTCACGGGCGCAAGGGGCAAGTCCGGTACGAGCGACGCATCGGCCGAGGTCGTTGCGCACCTGCGCCGCATCTTTGCGGACAACTCCGTCGTGTGGCAGATGTGCGAACTCGGCAAGGTCGATCAGGGCGGCGGCGGAACGATAGCGCAGTACATGGCAAACCGCAATATCGACACCATCGACGCAGGCGTACCCGTTCTGAGTATGCACGCACCGTTTGAGGTAGTCTCGAAGTTTGACTGCTACATGACCTACAAGGCGGTCCTCTCCGCATACAACGAAAAGTATTAAATGACTAAAATCACCTCAAAGCAGGAAAAATGGCTTTGAGGTGATTTCTTTGGACGAAGTAAACGAGATAAAGGAGCTTGGCACGTCGGCAAAGGCTACGATACAGTGCCTGACGATAGTGGGGCAGATCGAGGGGCATCAGATCCTGCCCGACGACACGAAAACGACCAAATACGAACACGTTATGCCGCTTTTGGCGGCGGTGGAGGAAGCGCCGGAGATAAAGGGACTGCTCATACTGCTCAACACCGTCGGCGGCGACGTGGAGGCGGGACTCGGAATTGCTGAGCTTATAGCGGGCATGAAGAAGCCGACGGCGTCGCTCGTCCTCGGCGGCGGCCACTCGATCGGCGTACCGCTTGCGGTCGCAGCCGACATGAGCTTCATTGCACCGTCGGCGGCGATGACGATACACCCGGTGAGGCTGAACGGCGTCGTTATCGGCGTTCCGCAGACCTACAACTATTTTGCGAGGATACAGGAGCGCATAGTGTCCTTCGTGACGGGACATTCGCATATAAGCCGTGAGAAGTACACGGAGCTGATGATGACCACGGACGAGATCGCAAACGACGTGGGCAGCGTCATCCACGGGGACGAGGCGGTATCCTTCGGACTTATCGACCGCATCGGAACGCTGTCCGACGCACTGAACTATCTTCACGGCAAAACGGAGGAGACTGTCAAAGAACAGTAATAAGCAGACGCAACAGCGCAAAATCTAATGCGCAGCAGGGGGAGTGTGAGGGGGTAGCGAAGAGGCGGTGCGTTTGACGAGCATAGCGAGATTTTTTGTGAAAACACCTTTTCACAAAAAATGTGGCGTGTTTTGCAGGTGTCAAAAAATCAAACTTTTTTGACACGCTGACACGTCCTGAAAACGGAGTTTTCGGGACTTGTACTTTTTGGTGCGTTGTGGTACAATAAATCTCATTCTGTTGAACAGTTTGATTTGAGAAAGGAGATATTGCCCTTGTCGGTGCTGGAAGCTATAATACAGGGCTTTGTCGGGGGAGCGGGTGAGTTCCTGCCGATTTCCGGTTCAGGACATCTGTCCGTGCTGCGGGATCTTTTCAATATGCCCGGCGGCGAGGGGCATATGCTCCTTGACGCAATGATACATATAGGCGCAGTCTTGGCGCTTCTCTTCATGTACTGGAGCGATGTGAAGCTCATGCTGGGCGAGACCTCCGACCTGCTGCACGGCAGAGCTGCGGATAAGCGCTCTGCGGGAAAACGCTCCGGCTCAGGCGTCAGGCTCCTGCTGCTGATACTCACGGCGACGCTGCCTCTTGCCCTTGCGCTGCCGATGGAGTCGTACGTCCTCCTGCTCACGAAGGAAGCGGCGTTCGTCGGCTTTGCGATAGTCCTCACGGGCTGCATCCTTGCCGTGTACCCGAAGTTTACGGCGCAGGGCAAAAACGGCGACAACCTGCTGTTTAAGGATGCGCTCATCATCGGACTTTGCCAGCTCGTCTCGGTGCTTCCGGGAATTTCGAGAGTCGCCGCAGTCATGACTGCGAGCGCCTCCGTCGGCTCAGAGCGCAGCTTTTCCGTAAAGTTTGCGATGCTCTCCGGCATCCCCGTGCTGCTCGGCGCCGCAATTTACGAGATAGTTATCGCCGCCTCTGCGGGCATTGACCCCGCCTGCATTCCGGCTTACATATTGGGAATGGTGTTTTCCATGATCGCAGGGGTCTTTTCGATAAGCACGATGAAGCTTTTGAGCAAAAAGAGCGGCTTCGGCGGCATTGCGTACTACTGCCTTATTGTCGGCGTGCTTACCGTGATACTTTCCATGATATTCTGATAACGGGTGAATAATATGCCTCAGACAACCAAAAAGAAAAAACCTGCAACAACAAAAAAGAAAAGCACCGCATCTGCGAAAAAGCCTGCTGCGCCGGAGAAAAAGCCGATCCGCAGAGAGGTTTTCGGCGCGATACTCGCAGTTCTCGGAGTGCTGACCTTTATCGGCTATTTTTCGGGTGAAGCGTTTCTTGTGAGCGGCGTTTGTGCCGTCGTCAAGGGACTTATCGGCTTCGGCTACTGGGTGTTCCCGCCGATGCTGCTCATCGCCGCATGGGGACTGCTGCTCCACCACGGGAAGCCCGTTGCCCTGCGCACGACGGCGGCACTCATGGTGCCGGTGTTTACCGGCGCTTTTGCGGACATTTTCCATCCCATCAACCTCTCGAAGCAGACCGAGATATTCAAGACGCTGTACGAAGGCGGCAAGGAGCTTTCCTGCGGCGGCGTTTTGGGCGGTCTGATCTCCTACGGACTTTCGAGCGCCATCACCTCGGTCGCAGCGGGCATACTGCTGTTCCTGCTTCTTCTGCTGTGTATGCTCGGCGCATTTAACCTGAAGCCCTCCGGCGTCGTTGCGTGGTTTAAGAACAGGGAGCGCCCGGAGTATGAGCCGGAGGAGGACGAGGATGAAGAAGCGCCCGTCAAAAAGCCCAAGCAGAAAAAGCCCGCCCCAGCAGAGATACCCAAGGAGGAGGAGCCTAAGCCCGCAGCTGCGCCCAAGTGCAGAAAGAGTGCGATAGACATTCCCCTCGACGACGATTTCGACAAGCCGGAGGAGGAGTTTACAAGCGAAAAGACCAGCGTTTTCGGCAGCAAGATCCCGCCCGTCGGCACACGGCACACGGAGAACGTGAAGCCCGTGAGCATCGAGGAGGCGGAGGCGATTGCCGGAGTAAGCTCCGCCGTCACGCTAAGCGGCAGCGGCAAAACCGCTGCGGCGGAGATAAACGACCCTCCCAAGAAGCTCGCCAAGGAGGAGATCGCCGCCGAGACTGCGGCAATTGCCGGGGAAATAGCCGCAAAGGGCGACCCCGACGAATACGAAAAGCCGCCCATCTACCTGCTTAAAAAGGGTCATGCGGTGTCCGCAAGCTCCGAGGAGGAGCTGCGTCTCAATAAAGACCGCCTTGCAAGCTCAATAAAGAGCTTCGGCGTCAACGCAAGGATCATCGGCTACACGAGAGGCCCCACGGTCACGAGGTTTGACCTTGAGCTGGAGCAGGGCGTGAAGCTCAACAGACTGACCAATCTTTCCGAGGACATTGCGCTTGCCCTCGGCGTCGTGAGCGTCAGAGTTGCGCCCATCCCCGACAAAATTTCCACGGTGGGCATTGAGGTGCCGAACAAGGTCATCAGCACCGTCTACCTCCGTGACATCATCGACTCGCCCAAGTTCAGAGCGGCAAAGAGCGTCACCTCGTTTGCGGTCGGTAAGGACATCGGCGGCGAACCCGTAGTCGGCAACATATCGAAGCTGCCGCACCTGCTCATTGCGGGTACGACCGGCTCCGGCAAATCGGTGTGCATGAACTCGCTCATCATAAGCCTCCTGTACAAGGCGGACCCCGACGAGGTAAAGCTCATCATGATCGACCCCAAGATGGTCGAGCTCGGCGTCTACAACGGCATACCGCACCTGTATATCCCCGTTGTGACCGACCCCAAGAAGGCGGCGGGAGCGCTGCAGTGGGCGGTCACCGAGATGCTCAAGCGCTACCGCCTGTTCTCCGAGGTCGGAGTGCGGAATCTGTCGGCATACAACACCTATCTCGAAGAAAACGGACAGAGCAAGATGCCGAACGTCGTCGTCGTTATCGACGAGCTGGCGGACCTCATGCTCGTTGCGTCCAAGGAGGTCGAGGAGAGCATCTGCCGTGTCGCACAGATGGGCAGAGCTGCCGGCGTGCATCTTATCATCGCAACGCAGCGTCCCTCGGCGGACGTCATCACGGGACTTATGAAGGCGAACATTCCGAGCCGCATCGCATTTGCGGTGTCGTCTGCGCTTGAAAGCCGCATAATTCTCGACAATTCGGGTGCGGAGAAGCTCATCGGTATGGGTGATATGCTCTATGCTCCCATCGGCTGCGGAAAGCCGCAGCGTATTCAGGGCGCTTTCGTCAGCGACGAGGAGCGTGACCAGATCGTCAGCTTCATAAAGGAAAAGGCTGCACCGCAGTACAGTGAGGACGTCATGGCACAGATCGAAAAGGCCGCCGAGGAAAAGAACTCAAACGGCAAGAAGGGCGACCACGAGGACGTCGCCGAGGCGTCGGAGTACGACGAGCTGCTGCCGCAGGCGGTAGACGTCATATTCGACACAAAGCAGGCGTCCGTCTCCATGCTCCAGCGCAGACTGAAGCTCGGCTACTCAAGGGCTGCCCGCATAGTGGATCAGATCGAGGAGCTTGGCGTTATAGGGCCCTTTGAAGGCTCAAAGCCGAGACAGATCCTCATCACAAAGGATCAGTGGCTCGAAATGCAGACGGTCAGAGGCACCGCCCCGACCGAGGTACTTAAAACAAGCGTCGAGTTTGCCGACGATACGGACGGCGACGACGAATAAGCGGTATAGGAGGGCGTGCTGTATGCCGCCCTCCTGACCGTGTATGAGGAATAAATATGGATCTATTCAAACCGAACATGGATGAAAAGCAGGTCGGAGCAATGAGTATGCTCGGACTTGCCCACATAGGCGATGCGGTGTATGAGCTGCTCACGAGGACGAGACTTTGCGGCTTGGGTGTGACGAAGGTGTCGGAGCTGCACCGTATGACCGTTGCGACCGTGAACGCCCCCGCACAGGCGGAGGCGGCGCAGAGGATATTGCCGAAGCTCACCGAGGAGGAGGCGGCGATATACAGGCGCGGGCGCAATACAAAGGTAAACTCCGTCCCGCAGAAGGCGGACATTGCGCAGTACCATGCGGCGACGGGGCTTGAGGCGCTGTTCGGCTGGCTGTACCTTTTGGGCAGGCTTGACAGGATAGGCGAGCTGTACGCCGCCGGAACGGGAGAGGAATAATGGCTCTTGACGCAATACTGCTTTCCGGCATAGTTAACGAGCTGAAACCGAAGACGGAGGGCGCAAAGATAGACAAGGTGCAGCAGCCGGAGCGGGATCAGATACTGCTGACTCTGCGCTGCGGCAGGGAAAACCTGAAGCTGCTTATCTGCGCCGGAGCGGGAAACGGCAGAATTCAGCTAAGCTCCGCAAGCTTTGAAAATCCCAAGGAGCCGCCCATGTTCTGTATGCTGCTCCGCAAATACCTCGTCGGCGGCAGGATAGTTTCGCTTGAGCAGGCGGAGTGGGAACGCCTTGTGCTGGTTGACATAACATCGAGCAACGAACTCGGCGACAGCGTCGATCTCCGCCTTGCCGTTGAGCTTATGGGACGCAGCTCAAACCTTGTGCTTATAGGTGCCGACGGTCGGATAATCGACTGCCTGCGGCGCATGGACTTCGGCGGCGACGCAGAGCGTGTCCTGCTGCCGGGAATGAAATATCGGCTTCCTCCGCCGCAGAAAAAGGCGCTCGTGATGACCCTGAGCGCAGAGGAGAGACGGAGCATAATATCCGGCTTCGAGCCGGAAAAGCCGATTGATAAGTCGCTTATGGACGCATTTTCCGGGCTTTCTCCGCTCATATGCCGGGAGATCGCCGCACGCTGCCAAGGCGATGTTGAGCTTTTGCCGCAGGTGCTCGGCGCATTTATCGAGACGGTGAAGGAGGGCGAGCTTACTCCGACCATGACGTCAAAAGACGGCAGACCGACGGATTTCAGCTTTATGCGGCTTTGCCAGTACGGTTCGGAATATGAGCAGCAGAGCTTTCCAAGCTTTAGTGAGCTGCTTGACGCCTACTATTCGAGGCGTGAGAAATTAGAGCGCCGCCGCAGAAGGGCAAAGGAGCTGAGCCGTCTTGTAAAGACGAACCGTGACAGGATCGCAAAGAAGCTTGCCCTGCAAAGGGAGGAGCTTCTGCGCACCGAGGACAGGGAGCAAAAACGCCGCAGTGCCGAGCTTTTGACGGCGAATCTCTACCGTGTCAAAAAGGGCGACCGCAGCATTACGGTGGAAAACTATTACGAGAATAACGAGCCTTGCACGATAGCTCTTGACCCGCTCAAAACGCCGCAGCAGAATCTGACGGCGATGTTCAAGGAGTACAATAAGCTCAAGGCTGCCCGCAGCCACCTCACGCAGCTTATAGCGGACGGTGAGGAGCGGCTGAGCTACCTAAACAGCGTCCTTGACGAGACGGAGAGAGCCGAGACGGAGGCAGACCTTGCCGAGATACGGCGAGAGCTGCTGGATCTCGGCTATATAAAAAAGCAGAAAAACTCAAAGCCGGAAAAATGCAAAAAGCAGGGACCGCTGCGCTTTGTGTCGGACGACGGATTTGAGATACTCGTCGGGCGCAACAACACGCAAAACGACGAGCTTAGCTGCAAGCTCGGCAGACGCAGCGACATTTGGCTGCACACGAAATCGGTACACGGCAGCCACGTCATTATCTCGACCTACGGCGAAAATCCGCCGGAGCGCACGCTTTTGCAGGCGGCGTCGCTTGCGGTGTACTACTCCCAGGCGAGGGAGGGCGGCAAGACCCCGGTCGACTACACGGAGCTGCGCTATGTCAAGAAGCCTGCGGGAGCGCTGCCGGGCAAGGTCATTTATACGGAGCAGCGTACCCTCACCGCCGAAGCAGACGAGGAGCTGGCACAGCGCCTTATGAAATGAAAAAAGGAGAGGTGTCCCTCTCCTTTTTTCATTGTCTGTTATTCGCCGACGTGTATCTCGGACTCGGCAAAGAGAGCGGCTTCTCCTGCAAGAACGATGCGCTCGCCGTCGATACGGCAGTGCAGCACACCGCCTCGGCGGGACGCCTGATACGCCGTGAGGCTGTCTTTTTTAAGAGTCTCCGCCCAGTAAGGCACGATGTGGCAGTGACCTGAACCGCAGACGGGGTCCTCGGCTACTCCGCACTTCGGCGCAAAGCTCCTCGAAACACAGTCGAAGTCCTGACCCTTAGCCGTAAGATGCACCAGAAGCCCGTCAAGCTTCAGAAGCTTTTCCTGATCGGGAGCGGCAGTGCGAACGTCGCATTCACTTTCCATGACGCAGAGCAGGTCACGACCCATAAACGCCGCAGCGGGGCGAACGCCGAGAGCATCGACGATCTCGTCGGTGACGGCAGTGGGAGCAAGCTTGTATGCGGGGAAATCCATCTCAAGCAGCTTGCCGTTTCTCTTGACGGTGAGGATGCCGCTGAGCGTGCTGAAGCTCAGAGACTGCGCTTCCTTGTCGTAAAAACGGAATATGGTGTATGCCGTTGCAAGGGTGGCATGACCACAAAGGTCGATCTCGCCGCCGGGGGTGAACCAGCGGAGCTTATAGCCGTCGCCGTCCTTAAGCGCAAAGGCGGTCTCGGAAAGATTGTTCTCCGTCGTTATCTTCTGCATCAGCTCGTCCGACAGGGGCTTATCCAACACGCACACAGCAGCGGGGTTACCCGAAAAAACCTTGTCGGTAAAGGCATCGACCACATATTGCTTCATGTTTTCGTTCCTCCTTGCTGTTTATAAGCGGATTATAACGCTCAGTATTACAGCAGTCAAGGAGGAAAACATTCAGCGGTTGCCCAGTATCTGCGCTGCAGCGTACAGCATTTCGGCAGCGTCGCCCCGTGTGAGAGCCTCGCTGCCGTCGATGCCTTCGCCGACTATTCCGCAGGCATGGAGATTCGCCGCAGACTGCGACGCCCATGCGGGGATCGCCGCTTCAAGGTTTACATAACTTACGTCGTTGAGCTTTAGGCAGCGGTCGAGGATGACCATTGCCTCGGTCTTGCTTATCTCGGCGGAAGCGTCGAACACACAATGCCCGTCTCTGCTGTAGCCGGTGACGATGCCGTCTCTGACTGCGGTGGAGATGCAGGGCTTGAGCGCTCCGGGGATGCTCTCGTCGTCGTAAAAGCCCGTGTTAACGACGCCTGAGAGCAGCTCCGCTCCGGTTACGCTCATGCACATACTCAAAAACTCGCCCCTTGTGAGAACGGCGTCGGGGTTAAAATGGTATTCGCCCGCAAGCATTTCCCCGGTGTAAGCGCCGCACTCCGCAAGAAAGAGCGCAGCGCAGGAGCATCCGTCGTTTTCCATGTCGCTGTAGTTCACGTTGCAGCTCTGCTTTACGAGACGGATTATGACCGTCGCCTCCTGGGAGCGCTTCCCGGCGGAGTCTACGGCACGGTAGCCGAAATAGTCACGGCCCTTTTCACCCTCGTCGGGGGTGTATACGAAGTGACCGCCGTCGGATAACTCGACGCTGCCCTTGCGGGGCTTCGTCGTGATCTCGAAGCTCAACTTGTCGCCGTCGGGGTCAAGGGCGGAAAGCTCTCCGCCGTAGGGAACGCCCCTGTAGGTCTCAAACTCAAAGTTTTCCGCTATCGGTGCTGTGTTGTCAGCAAAGGCTCCGGCGGAAAGCGTGCTTACAAGAGAAAGGCACAGAGCCGCAGCGGACAATGCGGCAGCAATAAATTTTCTCATAAAACTACCTCCGTAATTATTGTTACGGAGGTAGTTTGTGCATGATATTCAATTATATTCTCAGTCAATGGCTTCCCAGCCTGCGTAAGGCGTCACCGTAACGGATTTTGTCCCGTTCATTTTGGGCTCAAAAGTTAAAAAACTTTAAAATTCAGAAAATTTTCATATATAGTACAGCCCACAGGAGAAATAGTGCAAAACCGACTGAAAAGAAGGAAAAATTTTGAGAAATATTTATTGAAAAAACTGCTCAAAATGCTTGAAATACAGCGACATTTTTGCTATTATGTATAAGTGTAAAATTGACTACAAAAGTAATAGTGATTTTTAACCCGGAGGTACCTTTTATGAGCAAGCTGAAAAGGGGATTTTCGTTTTTCCTCAGCCTCCTGATGCTGCTTTCGCTGCTGACGGTCGTACCGTTCACGGCGCTCGGCGGCAAGGCTCAGGCTAAGAGCTACGCAAATTCCGGCACCATCACGTCATGGTACACTGCCATGACAGACCTTAACGGTGAGAAAACGAAGGCCGCACTTGTTGACAAGTATTTTGACGGCCTCTTTGCTACCAATTCGACCTTCCGCACGAGGATTCAGGTATCCGCAGGCGGAACGACGTTCAGAGTCAAGCTTACAAACTACTACGGCTCTGAGGACATCAAGGTAAACAAGATGAACGTCGGCCTTGCCGGCTCAGGCAATGCCACCTCGGTAAACGGCAGTTCCGTCGTGAACGTTACCGTTAACGGCAGCGCCTCCTTTACGATACCCAAGGGCGGCTATGTATGGACCGACTGGTTCACCATGAAGTCTCAGGTCAGCTCCGGCGGATACCTCGTGTTCTCGACTTACGTCAAGAACTCCGGCAAGGTGCGTGACGCAGGTCTTACGGGCAGCATTTCCTACTGCTGGTCCGGCAATCAGATGACGAACTACGAGTGGTCTTACGGTGCGCTCGGCAAGCTCTCCAAGGCGGATGCCAATGTCGGCGACTATAACATCACTCCGCTGCTCAACTGTGTTGAAGCACAGACGAGCAACAGCAGCGCTTACAGCGTTGTCGTCATCGGTGACTCTACGGTCACGAACTATATCCCGTCGCTGCTCCAGTCCAGACTGAAAAGTGAGGGCGTTTCTCAGGTAGCAGTCGTCGGCGCAGGCATCAAGGGCAACGAGCTTCTTGCAGATGGCGTAGGACCCGACGGTCCCCTTGAGGGCGATGCCCTTCTGAAGCGTTTCGATATGGATGCGTTAAGCCTTGCAGGCGTCAAGAAGGTCTTTGTCAAGATAGGCATAAACGACATCATTCACCCCAACTGCGATAACCTCAAGGACTACTTTGACGGTACTCCTTCTGCCGAAGAGATCATAAACGGCTATATGCAGCTTATTGCGGCGGCACATGCAAAGGGCATAGAGATATACTTCTTCGATATCAGCCCGTGGATAGGCTACAACCGTGAGGGTAAGCTCAATCCCGACGAGGCGACCATTGCAGAGATGGAAAACCGCCGTCTCGAAGTAAACAAGTGGCTTCATGACAACGCAACGAGCTATGTTGACTCCGACTACATGACGGTCGACCCCATCGAGGGCGACTCCTTCGGTCTTGTCACCACGAGCGACGTTATCGGCGTTGAGCGCAGCGGCTATCCCGGACAGCAGGTCTTGGCGGATGCTTACACCACCGACCACATCCACTACACGCTTGCGGGTCAGAACGTCGTGACGAGCAATATTCCCATCAGCATCTTCAAGGGTGTTCCTACCGGAGAGGCTGCAAATAAGGTAGCAACGGTAGGAAATCTCTACATAGCTACCACAAAATACGGCGGCGGTAATTACTACTTCTTCGGCAGTGATGAAAACCTCCCCGCAGGAAGCACCGACCAGCAGGGTACCATTTACCTTATGGCGACCGACGGAAGCGAAACGGCAAAGCCTACCGGCAGCGGTTTAGGCACCACTAGGCGTGGCGCTGTATATGGGAACCCCATTGCCGACATTGTTCTGAAATCGACCACATTGCAGAAAGGTACTGTCGGCGCTCCGTATTTCTCTGTTCAGTCGACCGTTGAGAACGGCAGCAATACCACCGTTCCTGTGGATCAGCACTATAAGAATGCGTACTGGCAGCAGACCACTGACAAACAGTCCGAGATAACTTGGAAAAACTATGCGTATTCGGATCTGTACCTTGCATGGTACTTCCCTACAGCGTATTCCCCCGATGTTTATGATACGGGCGTAAGAAAAGAGGTACAAACGAGTATAGAACTTGGCGGTCTTTCAAGCGAATGGTTCTCTGTAAACACGATTATAGCATATGATTCCGCTTCATCGTATAAGTCCTATGTGTTCTACGGCTCGGTTTTACCCGATATAAACAGCGACAAGTACCTAAGCTACTTCTACGACAAGCCCAATAGAGATGAATGGGACGATGTCGTAAGCGGCGACAGCTTCCGTGTTGTTAAGGCAAACGACCATAACCCCAGCAGTGACGGCGGCAACCTCGTAACGCTTTACGCTCCCGGTACCGTTGATACGCAGCTTGACATTGCGTCCGCAAGCAAGGCACAGACCTTCTACAACAAAGCAAACGGCACTGTTGTTACATTTGAATACACTCTTTCCGATAACCTGCTCAACTCCCCGACGAACAGCGCAACCGGCAAGAATGTAAATAACCTCACTTATCCGACCAACGACTTCAAGACCTACGGCTCCTTCACCGGCTACACCTACGGCGGCAGCGCCGACCGCAGTGTCAGCTTTACGAGCGATAACGAAGCAGTTGCAAAGATCGACTCAGACGGCAACGTAGTCCTCACGGGACAGGGCGGCACCGCAAATCTGACCATGACCGTAACGTGGAAAGAGCTTGACGGCACCGTTTACACCATGACCGACACCGCAACCGTTACCAATATTACTTACGGCGCCGACATTTGCATTGACGGAGAGTACCCCGATGCATACAGCTTTGAAAATTATGCCGGCAACGCAAGCAAGGACGTCTCCGTGACCTACACCAGCGTACCTCTTGCGGCACTTCCCGCAGGCGGCAGCTGGGATTGGAAGAGCGCAGACAGCTCTATCTTCACTGTTTCCGGCTCCGGCAGCAATGCAACGCTGGAATTTAAAAACAAGTCAGGCACCGCAAACCTGACCGCAGCCTATGTTAAGGACGGTGTGACCTATTGCAGCGACACCGTTGCGATAACCAACATCACCGCATTCGTTGACATTCAGATCGGCAGCGATAAAGTTGACGCCAAGACGGGTGCATACCCCGACTTTAAGCTGATAAACGGCATCAACCCCGGCGATACGCTTTCGCTCAATGCACAGCCCGTCGGCGCCGGCTCATCGGCGCTCAACATGGAGAGCGGCACCTACGCATGGAGCATTGTGGACGAGCAGTCCTCCGGCGTCACCATCAGCGACACGAATAAGCGCACCGCAAAGCTTACCTTTGACGGCAGCGATACCACGGTGACACTCAAGCTGACATACACCCTCGGCAACAAGACCTACGAAAGCTACGTTGCCGTGGTCGTTAAGGCGGGCGTAAGCAAGAGCAATGCGGTACTTGACTTCGGCCTTCCCGTTGACATCGAGCTTACCGGCAACGCATCCGGCGTCAGCGCAACCGCACCTAAGACAGCACTTGACACCGGCATCAGCGCAAGCGACGAGTTCGGCGGCGCAAAGAGCGCAAAGACCGCTTTCGGCACCGCACAGCTCACCGGCAATACGCTGACCTACACCCCCGAAAAGATCCTTGACAGCAAGGACAATATCTACTACTCCGCAGCCGTCGATAACGGCTACAAGTACGCAAATATCAGCATCATTCCGGCAACGAGCGTCTACTACGAAGACAGCTTCGTGACCTATTCCGACGGATGGACGCCGCTGTATGACGACGACAAGAGCGATGCGCTTATAGCGAAGATTCGCCAGAGCGCAGGCGGCGATGTCTACGGCTACGACCCCGCCTACGGTGAGTACACCAACTACTCCCTCGGCAAGGCAATGACCGTCACGGTCGCAAAGGGCGGCGATACCGCAACCGCAGAGTTCACCTTCACGGGAACGGGCTTTGAGCTGTACTCGGCAACGACCTCGACTCAGGGCGGCTTCAAGGTGAGCGTGTACAAAGCAGACGGTAAGATGGTCGACACGAAGAAGATAATCTCGACCAAGTCCTACGACAGCTACTGGCAGATCCCCGTATTCGAGAACAGCGAGCTGCCTTACGGAACCTACACCGTAAAGATCGAGGTCGCATACTCTCCCGCACTCGACCTTGCTACCGCAGACGGAGCAAAGCTCAACAGCGTAAGCTTCATACTCGACGGCGTGAGGATCTACAACAGCAAGCTCAACGAGACCTACGGCGACGTGTACGCAAAGGACGGCGAATACAACGCCCAGTACATCGAGGTGAGAGACCAGCTCATAAATGCGAAAAGCTTCAACGGAGCAGATCCTGCGGTGGACGGAGCAGTCTACATAGACGGACGTCCGCAGCGTGACGCAAAGGGCGAGCTGGTATACAATAAGGACGGATACCTCGTTTACGACCGCAAAGTGACGACAAGCAACGTGCTTGACGATTACAAGAACTATGGACCTAAAAACGAGGTGTACCTCGCATCGGGTCAGGGCATAGCGTTCAAGATCAAGGACATGAGCAATGTCGAGAGCGTACAGCTCGGACTCAAGAGCGCATCCGGTGAAACCGTATCGGCAGCCGTGAACGGTACGACGGTAGCGGTCGGCAGCAGCACCGAGATGTACTACAAGGTGAGCGCAGCCGACGGTAAGGTCGTCATCACGAACAACGGAACCGGAATAATTTCCGTCACGAACGTGAAACTGACCTACAAGCTCGGCAGCACCGCAACGACGAGAATAATCGCCGATGCAGACCTTATGCAGTATGCCGTAAAGCAGATACTCAAGACCCCGGCGGGTGCGGGACTTGTCCCGGTAAGCCCGACCCCGGCAGCACCTGCGGTCGAACCGACGGCGAACGAGACTCAGATGACCGTCAAGGCAGACCTCAAGCAGGTGATAGCGAAACTTGACGCAATGGGCAAGGCACAGCTCGTGTCCAAGACGATGGGCGAGCTTGTCGCAGAAATACTTGGAGGTGGCGTAAAATGAAGAGAAAATATGAAAAGCCCGCTCTGTATTTCGAAGAGTATGAGCTGTCAAGCTCGATAGCAGGCAATTGCGGCAACAAGCTGTTTCAGGACAAGATTTATGCAGGCAACTACGAAACCTGCAAAGTAGACGCAGGCGGCGGCGACTTCCTGTTCTTAGACTCGTTCATCGGCTGCAACACCAACCCCGGCGCAGACGGTGAGCTGTACTGCTACCAGGTCCCGTCGACCAACGAAATGCTCTTTAACTCCTGAATAGATCACTGTTTCGGGAAAGCTCCCTGTCAATTCGGCAGGGAGCTTTTTCTGCTTTCTTATATTTAATATTGTAGGAACATTTGACAAAGCGTAAATGGGTGTTATATTATAATTCCTATGGAAAAGATTACATCGAGAAAAAATAATACGATAATTCACCTGCGCAAGCTCGGCAGCGATGCTTCATACCGCAGAGAATGCTGCGAATTTATATGCGACGGAGTTAAAACGCTGAATGAAGCGCTTGCATCGGGGATGGAGATCAAAACCGTCCTGTTTAAGGGGACGCCCGATACGGAGCTTGCGGAGAGACTTCCGCACGCTGCGTCATACTACGCTCCCGACGAGCTGTTTGACTATGCGTCGCCGCTCAAAAACTGCCCCGGACCGCTGTTTTCGGTGCGAATGCCGCAGACGGCAGGGGAGGCCGTACACAGCGCCATTGTGCTTGAGAACTTACAGGACCCAGGCAATGTGGGTACCGTCATCAGAACGGCAAACGCATTCGGGATAAGTGCGGTCGTACTTGTCGGCGACTGTGCGGACCTGTACAATCCCAAAACCGTGCGTGCGACCATGGGGGCGATCTTCCGTCAGCGGGTGATGAGCGTTGAGCTTTGTGCGCTGCGAGACTTCTGCACGGAAAACGGGCTTAAGCTTTACGGCGCTGCGCTCAGCGACAAGGCGGTTGAGATAACGGGTCTCGACCTTAAAGGCACCGCAGTTGCGGTCGGCAGCGAGGGCAGAGGACTTTCCGAGGACCTGCTGCGGCTTTGCGATGCGGAACTTATCATACCGATGCGCCCGGACTCGGAGTCCTTAAACGCTGCGGTGGCGGCGTCCGTTATCATGTGGGAAATGTCAAAATGACCGAGGGAGTGAGCAAATGTCGGCACTGAAATATTGGCTTTGGCTGTCAATGGCGCCGGGACTCAGCCCAAGGACCTGCCATGCGCTGTTGGACTATTACGGCAGCCCGGAGGCAATGTACTTTGCTCCGTTTGGCGAGATGAAGCGCCTTGCCGGAAATCACGCTGAGGGGCTTGACGCACTCGAAAAGCGTGACCTCGACTCCGCCTTGCGCATAATTGACGCCTGCAACGATCAGAATATTACGATACTTACCGCACAGGATGCCGGGTACCCCGACAGGCTGCGGTCGATAAATCTGCCGCCGAAGGTCATATATGTCAAGGGCAAGCTTCCCGCCGTCGACGACGAGCCAGTCATCGCAATAGTCGGCACGAGGAGAGCCTCATACTACGGTCTCAAAATGGCAAGGCGCTTCGGCTACGAGATATCAAAGTGCGGCGGAGTGGTGGTTTCGGGACTGACCGCCGGCATTGATGCGAATGCCGCAGAGGGTACGCTTTCCGCCGACGGAAAGGTTATCGGCGTCCTTGGCGTTCCGCATGAGCAGGCGAGGGGGCATCTCTGCCTTGACGTGCTGCACAGCGGCGGCGCTTTGGTGAGCGAGTATCCGCCGGGAACACCCGTGTATTCAAGCTATTTTCGTGCGAGAAACCGCATAAGCGCAGGGCTTTCACTCGGCGTTGTGGTCGTCGAAGCGCCCGAAAGAAGCGGTGCTAGACTGTTTGCAAACGAGGCGGCGGATCAGGGCAAGGAGCTTTTCGTCGTGCCGGGCGATGCGGGAGAGGATCGCTGCGCCGGAAGCAATGCAATTTTGAAGGAGGGCGCAAAGCCCGTGACCGAGGGCTGGGACGTGATGTGCGAATATGCATCGCTTTACCCTGAACGTGTACACAGGAGCACCGAGCGTTTTCGTCCCGAAAACTTCATTACTCCGACGAATGCT
The DNA here is from genome assembly GCA_004556755.1 of Clostridiales bacterium. Classification (GTDB taxonomy): domain Bacteria; phylum Bacillota; class Clostridia; order Oscillospirales; family Oscillospiraceae; genus F23-B02. The sequence goes on from SFFW01000003.1 coordinate 26,634, forward strand.
AAGAGAAATCCGCCTCCAGAAACAGAAAAAGTTTCAAAAAAAGTCATTGACAATGAAAACGGCAAAGGCTATATTGACTTGAAGAAACGGCTTGAAGGGCTGAGCGAGACCCAGCTCAAGCTGATTTCGGTGATTGACAGACCGTCCGTGCAGGTCGATGAGATAATCGAGAAGAGCGGATACACTGCGGCTAAGGTGCTTTCGGAGCTTACGATGCTGCAGATCGAGGGCCTTGTCAAACAGGAACCGGGCAAAAGGTTTACATTGATTATAAAGTGAGGACAGCAAATGCCTACTGCAAAAAAGAATCTTGTCATAGTCGAATCACCGGCAAAGGCAAAGACGATAGAGAAGTATCTCGGCTCAAACTACAAGGTCGTGGCGTCGATGGGCCATTTGAGGGACCTCCCCAAAAGCACCCTCGGCATCGACATTGAGAACGATTTTGAGCCTAAATATATCCCCGTCAGAGATCATAAAGAAGTCATAGACAACCTTAAAAAGCTCTCAAAGACTGCCGGCACCGTCTATCTTGCAACCGACCCCGACCGTGAGGGAGAGGCGATATCGTGGCATTTAAAGGAGCTTCTTGCGCTTGACGACGAGCGAGCAAGACGAGTGACCTTCAACGAGATCACGAAAAAGGTCGTCACGGAGAGCATCGAGCATCCGAGAGACATAGATCAGGACCTCGTGGATGCACAGCAGGCACGCCGTCTGCTTGACCGCATCGTGGGCTACAAGCTCTCGCCGCTGCTTTGGAAGAAGATAAAGCGTGGACTTTCCGCAGGCAGAGTGCAGTCGGTCGCAACGAGAATGGTCGTTGACCGTGAAAAAGAGATAAACGACTTCGTGCGTGAGGAGTATTGGCTGCTCGACGCCGTACTCGGCTGCGAAAATGGGGCAAGTTTCACCGCCCGTTTCTTCGGAAAGGACGACAAAAAGCTTGAGCTGCACAGCGAGGACGAGGTGAAAAAGGTCATTGCCGAAACGCAAGACCACAACTTCTCGATAAAGAGCGTAAAGCGCGGCGAAAAGCACCGCAGCCCCTCGCCTCCGTTTATCACCTCGACGCTTCAGCAGGAGGCGTCACGCCGCCTCGGTATGACGCCGAGGAGGACGATGTCCGTCGCCCAGCAGCTTTACGAAGGCGTCAACATCACCGGGCAGGGTTCGGTCGGTCTCATAACCTACATGCGTACCGACTCGCTCCGACTGTCCGACGTTGCGCTTGCTGCGGCGAAGAATTTCATTATCGGACGCTACGGTAAAGAGTACTATTACGGCTCCTACCGCATATATAAGTCCAAAAACAGCGCTCAGGACGCACACGAGGCGATCCGTCCCACGAACGTCGAGCTTACGCCGGAGCTGGTGCGAAAGGACCTCACGCCGGAGCAGTACAGGCTCTACCGCCTCATTTGGGGTCGCTTCACGGCGAGCCAGATGGCAAACTCCGTTTACGACAACGTCGTGATCGACGCCGAGAGCAACGGTTATATATTCCGCTCCAACTACTCGGAGCTTAAATTCCCCGGCTATACCGCAGTTTACGAGGAGAGCAAGGACGAGGAGTCCGATGAGATACGCAGCAAGCTGCCGGAGCTTTCCGCAGGTGAGACCGTGTACCTCGAAAAGATGCTGCCGGAGCAGCAGTTCACGCAGCCGCCCGCACGCTATACCGAGGCGACGCTCATCAGAGCAATGGAGGAGAAGGGCATCGGCAGACCGTCTACCTATGCGCCGACGATCTCCACGATCACCTCGCACGAGTACGTCGTGAAGGACGGTAAATACCTCAAGCCCACGAACCTCGGCACGGTGGTCACCGAGCTGATGATGGAACGCTTCCCCGACATAGTTGATCTCAAATTTACGAACAACATGGAGGAGAACCTCGACAGCATCGAATCCGGCAAGCGCTACTGGAAAGAGATAATCCGTGAGTTTTACGGTGAGTTTAACGAGGAGCTTGAAGCGGCGGAGAAGGCGCTTGAGGGTACAAGAATCAAAGTACCCGACGAGCTTTCGGATGAGCATTGCGACATTTGCGGACGGCAGATGGTCATAAAGTCGGGCAAATTCGGCAGATTCCTTGCCTGTCCCGGCTACCCCGAATGCAGCTTCACAAAGCCGCTCGTCATTGAGATGCCGGGCAAATGCCCCAAGTGTGGCAGCCGCATACTCAAGAGGACGTCCAAGAAGGGCTACACATTTTATGCCTGCGAAAGAGGCACCGACTGCGGATTTATGACATGGTACGTTCCGACCAAGGACTACTGTCCCTCCTGCGGCAAGACGCTGTTCAAGCCGAGCGGCAAGGGCAGACTCAAGAGCTTCTGCATAAACGAGGAGTGTCCCGCCTTCGTGCCGGAGGACAAGAGAGGCTATAAGAAAAAGAGCGACGGTGAAAAGAAGAAGACCGCCAAAAAGAGCGGTGCCGGAAAGAGCAAGGAATAAATGATGAAGAATGTAACGGTTTTGGGAGCGGGGCTCTCCGGCAGCGAATGCGCATGGCAGCTTGCGAAAAGGGGCATAATGGTTCGCCTTGTGGAGATGAAGCCGAAGAAAATGACCCCGGCGCATACCTCTCCGTACTTTGCCGAGCTTGTCTGCTCCAATTCTCTCAGAAGCGACGAGCTTACAAACGCCGTCGGACTGCTTAAAGCCGAGATGCGCAAGATGGATTCTCTGATCCTCGAAAGCGCCGACCGCAACCGTGTCGCCGCAGGCGGAGCGCTTGCGGTCGACAGAGAGGGCTTTGCAAGCTACATAACCGAAAAGCTCACAAATCACCCGAATGTTGAGGTCGTCTCCGAGGAGGCGACCGACTTCCCGGAGGGCGAGCTTGTGGTCGCAACGGGTCCGCTCACCTCGGATGCGCTGGCAGAGCGCATAGCAAAGCTCTGCAATGCGGACGGACTGCACTTCTACGATGCCGTCGCACCCATCGTCACGCTTGAGAGCGTCGACATGGAGAGCGCATATTTTGCGTCACGCTACGACAAGGGTACGCCGGATTATGTAAACTGCCCGATGACCGAGGAAGAGTATACGGCGTTTTGGAAGGAGCTTTGCGCCGCCAAGGAAGCGCCGGTACACGGCTTTGACGACGCCGGAGTGTTCGAGGGCTGTATGCCCGTTGAGGTCATGGCACGCAGAGGAATTTCGACGCTTTGCTACGGTCCTTTAAAGCCCGTGGGACTCAAAGATCCGAGGACGGGGAAGGAAAGCTACGCCGTGGTGCAGCTTCGCCGTGACAATGCGGACGGCACCATATACAACATGGTCGGTTTCCAGACCCATCTCACATGGGGCGAGCAAAAGCGTGTGTTTTCAATGATCCCGGCACTTAAAAACGCCGAGTTTGTGCGCTACGGCGTGATGCACCGCAATACCTATCTGAACAGCCCGAAGCTGCTCGACCGCTATTATCGTCTGAAAACCGAGCCTCGCATAAGCTTTGCGGGACAGATGACGGGCGTTGAGGGCTATGTGGAGTCTGCTGCGTCGGGTATGCTCGTCGGCATCGAGACCGCCGCAAGGCTTCTCGGCATGGAGGCGGTGGATTTCCCGCAGGAAACCGCCATCGGCGCACTCGGACTGTACATTTCCGGCGGCAGCGTGGGTGATTTCCAGCCCATGAATATCAATTTCGGGATCATTTCGCCGCTCGGCTACAGAGTAAAGGGCAAACGCAACAAGAATGCGGAGATCTCGGCAAGGAGCCTTGCGCTCATTGACGAGCTGATGAAGAAGGAGATTTTTAACTGTGAAGATAATTGTTGACGCAATGGGCGGTGACAACGCTCCGCAGTCTGCGGTAAAGGGCACTCTGTACGCAAGACAGCGCCTCGGCGTAGACATTGTACTTGTCGGACGCAAGGAGGATATAAGCTCCTGCCTTGAAGGATGCGACACCGACGGAATAAGCATAGTGGACGCACGGGAGGTCGTGACGATGCACGACGATCCCAGCACCGCCACACGCAAAAAGAAGGATTCGTCGATGACCGTTGCCCTGACGATGCTGAAAAACGGCGAAGGTGACGCAGTGGTTTCGGCGGGCAGCACCGGTGCACTGCTTACCGGAGCAACGCTTATCACGAAGCGCATAAAGGGCATACGCAGAGCAGCAATGGCTCCCGTTTTTCCGAGCATGGAAAGCGGATTCATGCTCATGGACTGCGGTGCAAACGCCGACTGTACGCCGGAGTATCTGCTCCAGTTTGCATATATGGGCAGCTTCTATGCCAAGCGCCTCATGGGTATCTCAAATCCGAGGGTCGCACTTTTAAATAACGGTGCCGAGGAAACGAAGGGCGGTCAGCTCCAGCAGAGCGCATATAAGCTTTTAAAGGCTGCAAAGGACGAGGGACGCTTAAACTTTGTCGGCAACATCGAGGGCAGCACCATGTTCATGGGCGGCGCCGACGTTGTGGTGACCGACGGCTTTTCCGGCAACATTGCGCTCAAGACCACCGAGGGTGCGGCAAAGCTGCTTTTTAAGGAACTCAAGGGCGTACTCAAAAAGAACCCGATAAACAAGTTCGCAGCGGCGATACTTTATAAGGACATTAAGTCTATCGCAAAGAAGCTTGACCCCAACGAGGTCGGCGGAACTCCGATGCTGGGCATCAGCAGACCCGTTATCAAGGCGCACGGTTCGTCCAACGACGAGGCAATGTTCGCTGCAATCCGTCAGGCGAAGGCGTTTGCGGAGTCCGGCGTTATAGACGACGTTATGAGAAATATCGAATACATGAAGATCGGTGAGGAAGCGTAAAAGTGTACGAGCTTGAAGAAAAAATCGGGTACAAATTCAAAAACCGGGAGCTGCTTATAAACGCTCTCACGCACTCCTCCTACGCAAACGAAAACAGGGGAGACGGCATATCGAGCAACGAGCGCCTTGAGTATCTGGGAGACGCCGTTTTGGAGCTTATAAGCGCAAGGTATATCTATGACCTTAAGCCCGCAATGCCGGAGGGCAAGATGACCCGACTGCGCTCGGAGCTTGTGTGCGAGCAGAGCCTGCACAATGTTGCGTTGTACCTCGGACTCGGAAAGTATCTGCTCATGGGCAAGGGCGAGGACAAAAACGGGGGCAGACAGCGCCCGTCCATCCTTGCGGATGCGGTCGAGGCGGTGCTTGCCGCCGTGTATCTTGACGGTGGTTTTGACGCTGCCGACGCCTTTATCAGGCGCAGCCTCCTCAACCCTGACAGCATAAGCGAGAGCCACAGCCGTGACTACAAGACCGAGCTTCAGGAGCTTGTACAGCAGAAGCCGGGCAGAGTCATAAGCTACGTTCCCGCCGGAGAATCGGGACCCGACCACGCCAAGCTCTTCCTGTTTAAGGTCTGCCTTGACGGTGAGACCGTGGGCGAGGGAAGCGGACGCACCAAAAAAGAAGCTGAGCAGGCGGCAGCCTGCGAAGCGCTGAAGAAGATGAATAAATGACAGCAAGAAACAGCATAATTCCCGTTTTTGTGCCGCATTTGGGATGCCCCAACGACTGTGTGTTTTGCAATCAGCGCCGTATTTCCGGGGAAAAGGAAGCGGCGACGGCGGAAACGGTGAAGAACGCCATAGAGAAAGCAGCCGCTCTGACCCCTTCGGGGACAAAGCGGCAATTGGCGTTTTATGGAGGCAGCTTTACTGCGATACCGAAATCCAGCCAAACTGAGCTTTTGCAGGCGGCGGCGCCATATCTTGAGGACGGGACCATAGACTCGATACGCCTTTCCACCCGACCGGACGCAATAGACGGCGAGGTACTCAAAAGGCTCAAGCACTACGGCGTAAGGACGATCGAACTCGGCGCTCAGTCAATGGACGACAGGGTGCTGGCACTCTCCGGCAGGGGACACAGCGCAAAGGACGTGGAGGACGCTTCACGACTCATCATGGCGAACGGTTTTGAGCTTATCCTGCAAATGATGACGGGACTTCCCAGAGACAGCGAGGAGACGGCGGTCGAGACCGCACGGCGCATGATAGCGCTGCACCCGAACGGGGTTCGGATATACCCGACGGTCATCGTGCGTGACACGGCGCTTTACGATATGTGGCGCAGCGGCAGCTATACGGAGCATGACGTGGAGGCGGCGGTGAGCGTGTGCGCACGCCTTGTGCCGATGTTTGAGGAAGCAGGGATACCGATAATCCGGCTCGGCCTGAATCCGACGGAGGAGCTGTCGGGGGGAGCCGCAGTCGGCGGAGCGTACCACCCGGCGCTCGGCGAGCTTGTGTATTCACGCATTATGCTCAATTCCGCAAGAAAGCTGCTTTCCGAGGTTCACGGCGGCAGCGTAACGCTTGGGGTGAACGCAAGCGATGTTTCGAAAATGGTCGGGCAGCACCGCTGCAACGTAGAAACGCTCAAGCGTGAGCATTCGCTCGATGCACTGAAAATCAAAAGCTGCGACACGGAAAAAGGCAAAATCGTTATACTCGCTATTGAATAACGACAAGGTTTATTATATAGTATAATTTACGCAATATTGATGTACAGAGGTAGAACGCTTGTATTTAAAGGCATTGGAGATCCAGGGCTTTAAATCCTTCCCGGAAAAGACCCGGATCGTATTTGAGAAAGAAATAACCGCAATAGTCGGACCCAACGGCTCCGGCAAATCGAACATATCCGACGCCATTTTGTGGGTCATGGGCGAGCAGCGCTCAAAAACCCTGAGAGGCGGCAAGATGGAGGACGTCATTTTCAGCGGAACGGAAAAGCGAGGCGCTTTGGGCTTTGCGCAGGTGTCGCTGATAATTGACAACTCCGACCGCATATTTGACTTCGACTGCAACGAGCTTACACTTACGAGGCGCTATTACCGCAGCGGAGAGAGCGAGTATTATATAAACAGGGAAGCCGTGAGGCTCAAGGATATAAACAACCTCCTGATGGACACCGGTCTCGGCAGAGACGGCTATTCCATAATCGGACAGGGCAGGATAGCGGAGATCGTGTCCACCAAAAGCACCGACCGCAGAGAGATATTCGAGGAAGCGGCGGGCATTTCGAGATACCGCAGCCGCAAGGAGGAGTCCGAGCGCAAGCTTGAAAAGACGGAGGAGAACCTCCTCCGCATCAGCGATAAGATCGACGAGCTTGAGCTTCAGGTCGAGCCGCTTAAAAAGCAGTCGGAGACCGCAAAGAAGTACCTTGTCCTGCGTGACGAGCTGAGACTGAGAGAGATATCGCTCTGGATGGCGACGCTTGACAAGCTCCGTGCGCAGTCGGGCGAGATAAACGAGGCGTATAACGAGGCAAAGGCGAGGCTTGACAATGCCCACAGAAGCCTTGAGGCGCTGTATGCGTCGTCCGAGAATCTGAGCGGCAAGATGCGTGAAAAGGACATTGAGGTCGAAAACGCAAGAGCAAGGCTTTCGGCGGAGGAGGCGAAGGTCGCCGACGCAGACGCTGCTGCAGCAGCTCTGCGTGCCAATATCGAAAGCAGCAAAGCGGCGATCGCCCGCATGAAAAACGACATGGCGGAGGCAAGCGAGCGTGTGCTTGAGGTCAGCGGAAAGATCGACCTCAACAACAAGCGCATAGCGGAAATTGATGCCGAATTGATGGAGCTTGCTGATAAAGCTAAATCGGCTTCAAACGTCATTGAAGGCTGCCGAATGAAGCTTGAATCGAGGGAGCGGGCATACCGTGAGCTTGAGGAAAAAACGTCGAGACTGAGCGTCGATACGAGGAGCCTTGACGCAAAGATCAATATGCTCTCGGAGATGGAAAAAGACTACGAGGGCTTTTCCAAGGCGGTCAAGACCGTCATGCGTGAGAAAAAGCGCGGCAACCTCCGGGGCATACACGGACCCGTTGCAAACCTTCTGCGCACAGATGACGAGTTTGCGCTCGCAATTGAGACGGCGCTCGGCGCCGCAATGCAGAACATTGCGGTCGATACGCAAAACGACGGTCGCAGCGCAATAGAGCTTTTAAAGCGCAGCGACTCCGGCAGGGCGACGTTCCTGCCGGTCGATACGATACGGGGCAGCGTGATGAAGGACGCTCCCGTGAACGATCCCGGTTTCGTCGGCGTAGCATACGATCTTGCGCACTTTGACGAGAAGTACGACGGCATATTTGCAAATCTGCTGGGCAGGACCGTGGTTGCGGAAACGCTTGCGGATGCCGTCCGCATTTCCAAAAACAGCGGCAACCGTCTGCGCATCGTGTCGCTGGACGGTCAGCTCATAAACGCCGGCGGCTCTATGACCGGCGGCTCGGCGGCAAAGGGTACGGGCATACTGTCGAGGGCAAACGAGCTTATAAAGCTCAGAAAGCTCCTTGAGCAAAGGTCCCGTGAGCTTGACGCCGCAAGGGACGAGCTTGCAAAATCTGCGTCCGCAATGAGCGCACTCAGGTACGAGCTTGAGATGGCAAACGACGATCTCAATTCCGTCAAAAACGAGATCGGTGCGCACAATGCCGAAAAGCGGGCGACAGAGTCTGCGATATCGCAGCTCAACGCACTCCTCGACGCACTCTCCGGCGACGGGGAGACACGCAAGGCGGCGCTTAACGCTGCCGATGCCGCAAAGTCCGAGACAGAGCGCAGGCTTTCCGAGTGCCTTGCCTCCCGCAGGACGCTCAGCGAAACGGCGGAGGCCGTCAGAGCGAGCATTGCGGAGATAAACGCAAAGAAGCTTGAGCTTGAGGGCAGACGCACAAAGGCGGATAAGGACGCACAGGACAAAAACCGTGAGCTTCTGGAGCTTGAGCGGGGCTGTGCAAGGCTTGAGCAGAAGAAGGTCGCAGCCGACATGGAGGAAAAGCAGATCCTCGACAAGCTGTGGGACAACTATGAGCTGTCGCACACGGCGGCGCAGAGCCTGCGTCAGCCCATCGAGAACCTCCAAAAGGAGAGCCGCAGCATAGCGGACCTCCGTCGGCAGATAAGCGCACTCGGCACTCCGAACATCGGAGCCATCGAGGAATACGAACGGGTCAGCACACGCTATGACTTCCTTACGGGTCAGCGTGACGACGTTGAAAAGGCGAAAAAGGAGCTGCTCGGCGTCATAAACGACGTGACGGGCGAGATGAAAGAGGTCTTTACAAGAGAGTTTAAGCTCATAGACGAAAACTTCAGAGAGACCTTTCTTGAGCTGTTCGGCGGCGGCAAGGCGCAGCTCATTCTTGAGGACGAGAGCGATCCGCTTGCCTGTGGCATAGACATAAAGGTGCAGCCTCCGGGCAAGGCGGTGTCGAACATCAGCCTGCTGTCCGGCGGCGAGAAGGCGTTCGTCGCCATAGCGCTGTACTTTGCGATACTCAAGGTCAGACCGACCCCGTTCTGCGTTATGGACGAGATCGAGGCGGCGCTTGACGAGGCAAACGTCGTGCGCTTTGCGGAGTATCTGCGGCGTGTCTGCTCGAAAACGCAGTTCGTCGTGATAACCCACAGGCGTGGCACGATGGAGGAAGCGGACTATCTTTACGGTGTGACGATGCAGGAAAAGGGCGTGTCCAAGGTCATAGAGCTTGACCTTGAGGCGGCGCAGAGATCCGTTGATGAAGGCTGAGGAGGCTTATATGGGTATATTCGACAAAATGTTTTCCGGACTTACTAAGAGCCGAAAGAATCTTGAGGACTTAGAGGAGCTCTTCCGTGACTTCGACCCCGACAGCGAGGACTTTTACGACGAGCTTGAGGAGCTTCTCGTGATGAGCGACATGGGCGCAGAGACGACGGCACAGCTTCTGTATGACTATAAGCGCATGATCTATCGTCAGCGCATCATGAAGCCGAGACCCGCAAGGGAGGCGCTCGTTTACCTTCTGATGCAGATGCTCAGCGACAACGACCCCGAAATGAAGCTTACGACCAAGCCCTCGGTCATACTCATGGTCGGCGTAAACGGTGTCGGAAAGACGACGACGATCGGCAAGCTTGCCTCCCGCTATAAGGCGGAGGGCAAGAAGGTGCTGCTTTGCGCAGGGGACACCTTCAGAGCCGCCGCCGCAGAGCAGCTCGGCGTGTGGGCGGAGCGCTCCGGCTCCGATATCGTGCGCCACGAGGAGGGCAGCGACCCCGCATCCGTGGTGTATGACGGAATATGCGCAGCCAAGGCGAGAGATGCGGACATCATCATCATCGACACCGCCGGAAGGCTGCACAACAAGGCAAACCTCATGAACGAGCTTAACAAGATAAGCCGTGTGGTGCGCCGTGAGCTGCCGGATGCGGATATCGAGACGCTGATGGTGCTTGACGCAACGACGGGTCAGAACGGACTCATACAGGCAAAGCAGTTCCTCGAGACCGCAGGCATCACAGGAATAGTGCTGACGAAGCTGGACGGCACCGCCAAGGGCGGCATAGTGTTTGCGATATCAAACGAGCTGAAGCTTCCCGTGAAGTACGTCGGCATCGGCGAGGGGATAGACGACCTCATTCCCTTTGACGCAAAGAACTTTGTGGAGGCGCTGTTTAAGGAATGAAGCTGATTTTAGCGAGCAACAACAAAAACAAGCTGCGTGAGCTGCGTGAGCTTATGTCCGACACGGGCATCGAAATTTTAAGTCAGAGCGAAGCGGGCTGCAACTTCGAGGTCGAGGAAAACGGAACGACCTTTGCCGAGAACGCATACCTCAAGGCTGAGGCGGTGTATAAGGCGACGGGGCTTGCGTCCCTTGCCGACGACTCCGGGCTTGCGGTCGATGCGCTCGACGGCGCACCCGGAATATATTCCGCACGCTTTGCGCCAGGCGGACACTCCGCCACCGACTATGAGCGCAACGTTTATTTGCTTTCCGTGATGGAAAACGTGGAACACAGGGACGCAAAATTCGTCTGTAGTATATGCTGCATCATGCCCGGCGGAGACATCATACGCACCGAGGAATACTGCTACGGCGATATAATCCGTGAGCAGAGAGGCTCCGGCGGCTTCGGATACAACACAGTGTTCCGCCCCAAGGGCTATGACATCACCATGGCGGAAATGAGCGACGAGGAACGCTACTCAATATCGCACCGGGGCAAGGCGCTTCGGGAGTTTAAGAAGAAACTGAGGGAATACAATGACACTAAGCAGTAAGCAAAGAGCGCAGCTTCGGGGCATCGCCATGACCGAGGACACGATAATCCAGATAGGCAAGGCGGGTATCACCGAAAACACGGTGACGGAGGTAAACAATGCGCTGGCGGCCCGTGAGCTTATAAAGGGCAGAGTGCTTGAAAATTCGCTGCTCACGGCGGCGGAGGCAGCAAACGCACTGGCAGAGGCCTGCGGCGCCGAGACCGTGCAGGTCATAGGCAGCAAATTCGTGCTGTTTAAAAGAAACATAAAAGAGCCGAAAATAGAATTGGTGAAGAGCAGGAAGAAATGAAGATTGCCATATACGGCGGCACGTTTAATCCGCCGCACAGGGGGCATGTCGAGTCGCTGCAAGCAGTTTACGAGCAGGCAAAGCCGGACAGGGTGCTGGTCATCCCGGCGAGCATACCGCCGCACAAAGAGCTTGCCGCCGGCAGCCCCGACGCCGAGAAGCGCCTTGAGCTTACGAGGCTTGCATTTAAAGAGCTTCCGTATGCCAAGGTGACGGATATGGAGCTTACGAGGACGGGCAAAAGCTACACTTCGGACACCGTGGCGGAGCTTTTGCGCAAGTACCCTGACGCCGAGCTTATGCTCGCCATGGGTACGGATATGTTCCTCAGCTTCGAGACATGGCACGAGTACCGCTATCTGATAGATAACGTGACCATGCTCGTCTTTGCCCGCAGAGAGGGCGAGGACGAAAAGATATTCAAATACGGGGAATATCTCGAAAGCAAATACGGCGCCAAGATAAACTACATTATGCACGACCCGCTGCCGATCTCCTCGTCGGAGATACGCAGGCTGCTGCCGAGGAGACTCGGAAGAGAGCTTCTGCCCGGCATAGTTTTCGCAAGGATCGTGAAAAACGGGGACTACGCCGCAAAGCCGGATTTCCCGTGGCTTCGGGAGCAGTCATATGCCTACCTTTCCCCGAAGCGCATCCCTCATGTGCAGGGCTGCGAGTGGGAGGCGGTGCGGCTGGCAAAGCGTTGGGGCGAATCCGAGGATGATGCCGCAGAAGCCGGAATTTTGCACGATATAACAAAAAAACTTGTGCTTTCCGAACAATTGATATTAAGTGAAAAATATGGTATCATTAACGATACCTATGAAACGGCGAACGTAAAGCTGCTGCACGCAAAGACGGGTGCGGCGCTTGCAAGGGATCTTTTCAACATAAGCGACAGGGTGTACTCGGCGATACGCTGGCACACGACCGGAAAGCCGGACATGACGCTGCTTGAGAAGATAATTTACATGGCGGATTACATCGAGCCGAATCGGGACTTTCCGGGTGTGGACAAGCTCAGAAAGCTTGCGTATGAGGACCTTGATGCGGCGATGGCCTTAGGGCTTAAAATGAGCCTTGAGGATATACGAAGTTATGGGGCGGAGCCGTATGAAGTGACGGTTTCGGCGTATGAGTGGTATAAAGCTAAGCTGACTGAGAAAGGGAAATGAAATGCAGTTATACGGAAACAAAAACGACGGTAAGCATACCGGGGACAGAAGGCCAAAAAGCGAGGAAGAATTTGCTGCCGAGCAGAGAGCGGTGGACGAAGCTATGAGAGGCAACCGTTCCGGCAAGCGCAAGAAGCGCAAGAAGAAGGGGTCCGCAGTTAAGAAGATCCTGCTTGCAATACTGATAATCGCAGCGCTTGCCGCCGCAGCATGGTTCATATTTGTCGAGTTCTTTACCGAAGCGCCCGAGGTCGCACCCGAAGGCAGGGAAGACGGCAAGTTTACCTTCCTCATTGTCGGACTTGACAAGGTCGGCAACAACACCGACACCATCATGGTCGCTCGCTTTGATACCAAGAACGACAATATAAACGTCGTGAGCCTTCCGAGAGACACTCTCATTAACTCCGAATCCAGCGTTAAAAAGATAAACAGCGTGTACCCCGCAAGCATCAATAACGGCGGCGACGGCTATACCGCTTTGGCGGCTGCGGTCGAGAAGATGCTGGGCTTTAAGGTCGACCACATTGTCGTCATCGACATTCAGGCTGCGGCCGAGATCGTGGACACCATCGGCGGCGTTGAGTTTGACGTTCCGGTCAACATGAACTACGACGACCCCACTCAGGACCTGCACATCCACATAAACAAGGGACTTCAGAGGCTCAACGGTGAGCAGACGGTTCAGGTGCTGCGTTTCCGTGCGACCTACGGCATGGGCGACATTGACCGTATCGACGTGCAGCAGAGCCTGTTCCGTACAATGGCGTCTCAGCTCATAAGCCTCGGCAACATTCCTAACATCGACGAGCTTATAAGTATTGCGGAAAACAGAGTCGTGACTTATAATACCCATACGGGCAAGCCGCTTACCGGCGACAATATCCGCTACTTCCTCAAGGAGTTCCTTGACCTCAGCGGTGAGGACATCCAGTTTATGAAGATGCCGGCGCTGAACTCTTACTGCGGCGAGATATGCAAGGTCAGCTATGTGTTCCCCGACATCGGCGCATGGGTCGATATGGTCAACGAGCGCATTAACCCCTACGACGAAAAGGTGAGCTACGAGGATCTCGACATGGTGACGGTGATGAACGGAAACTTCTACTACACCACGGAGCCTTTACGTGGCGGCGTTACGAGCTTCTACCTTTATAGCAGCTATCCCAATGTTGCAAACTACGGTATTCTGCCGTATTCAAGTATCCTGACAGATGAGGGTGATAATTGATGATGACACCGAAGGAGGTCGTTCAGATCGCCGCAAAAGCGCTGAACGATAAAAAAGGAAAGGACATAAAGGTCCTTAAAACCCACGATCTCACGACGCTGTGCGACTATTTCGTGATATGCACCGGCACCTCCTCCACACATATCAAGTCGCTTACCGACGAGATCGACAGAGCAATGAGTGAGGCGGGAGAACCGCCCATCCGCAGAGAAGGCTACCGCAGCGGCAACTGGGTGCTGCTTGACTTCGGATGCGTCGTCGCTCACGTCTTCACCGAGGACGCAAGAGAGTTTTATAAGCTCGAAAGGCTCTGGTCCGACGCCGAGGAGATCGACCTCTCATCCCTTATCGGCCCCTGCTAAGGGGCCTTCGGACATTTATACTATGATAAGGGAGATATAAAAATGAAATACGATTTTGCCGCAATAGAAAAGAAATGGCAGGAAAATTGGGAAAAAACCAAACCTTACGCCGCAATTACCGGCGATCCGAGACCTAAGTTTTACGGACTTATCGAGTTCCCGTACCCTTCGGGTCAGGGACTGCACGTCGGTCACCCCAGACCCTTTACGGCGATCGACATCGTGTGCCGCAAAAGGAGAATGCAGGGCTACAACGTCCTGTTTCCCATCGGCTTTGACGCATTCGGTCTGCCCACCGAGAACTATGCGATAAAGACCCATATCCACCCCACCAAGGTGACGGCGGCGAACATCAAGACCTTTACCTCTCAGCTCAAGATGCTGGGCTATGGCTTTGACTGGGACAGAGTTGTCGATACGACCGACCCCAAGTACTACAAGTGGACCCAGTGGATATTCCTCCAGATGTACAAGCACGGGCTTGCGTATAAGGCGACGATGCCCGTGAACTGGTGTACCTCCTGCAAGTGCGTGCTTGCAAACGAGGAGGTCGTGGACGGCGTATGCGAGCGCTGCGGCAGCGAGGTCGTGCGCAAGGAAAAGAGCCAGTGGATGCTGGCGATCACCAAGTACGCACAGCGCCTTATCGACGATCTGGACGATCTCGACTACCTTGAGAGAGTCAAGATCCAGCAGAAGAATTGGATCGGACGCTCCACCGGTGCCGAAATAACCTTTGACACCAACCTCGGCGAAAAGGTGACGGTGTACACCACGAGACCCGACACCCTTTTCGGCACGAGCTATATGGTCATTTCGCCGGAGCATCCGCTGCTTGAGAAGTGGCTGCCTGAGATCGAAAACCGTGATGAGGTCGAGGCGTACCGCATCGAGGCGGGCAGAAAGTCCGACTTCGAGCGAGGTGAGCTTAACAAGGAAAAGACCGGCGTGCGCCTTGCGGGCGTTGAGGTTATGAACCCCGTTACCGGCAAGCCCCTGCCGATGTTCGTCTCCGACTATGTTCTCATGGGCTACGGCACCGGCATAGTCATGGGCGTTCCGGGACACGACCAGCGTGACTGGGAGTTTGCGACCAAGTTCGGTCTGCCGATAATCGAGGTTGTTTCCGGCGGCGACGTAACGAAGGGCGCATTCGTTGCAAAGGACGACAGCGCCGTCATGGTAAACTCCGGCTTCCTCAACGGCATGACCGTAAAAGAAGCCATCCCCGCAATGAAAAAGTACCTTGAGGAAAAAGGTATAGGCGTCGAGAAGGTCAACTACAAGCTCCGTGACTGGGTGTTCTCACGTCAGCGTTACTGGGGCGAGCCTATCCCGATGATTAACTGCCCCGAATGCGGTTGGGTACCCGTGCCGGAGGAGGAGCTGCCGCTCGTCCTGCCCGACGTGGAAAACTACGAGCCGACCGATAACGGCGAAAGCCCCATCGCAAAGATGCGTGACTGGGTGGAATGCACCTGCCCCAAGTGCGGCGGCAAGGCCGAGCGTGAGACAGATACGATGCCTAACTGGGCAGGCTCAAGCTGGTACTGGCTCCGCTATATGGATCCGCACAACGACAAGGAGTTCGTCTCCAAGGAAGCCGAAAACTACTGGGGTCCCGTTGACTGGTACAACGGCGGTATGGAGCATACCACGCTGCACCTCCTGTACTCCCGCTTCTGGCACAAATTCCTGTACGACATCGGTGAGGTCCACACCAAGGAGCCTTACGCAAAGCGTACATCCCACGGCATGATCCTCGGCGAGGGCGGCGAAAAGATGAGCAAGTCGAGGGGCAACGTCATAAACCCGAACGACATTGTCAATCAGTACGGCGCCGACACTCTGCGTCTGCACATTATGTTCATCGGCGACTTTGAAAAGGCGGTGTCGTGGTCTAACGAGGCAGTCAAGGGCTCAAAGCGCTTCCTCGACCGCTGTTGGAACCTCATGGAGCTTGCGAGCGACGACGAGGGCTATTCCGCAAAGAACGAGAGCGTTGTCCACAAGACCGTGAAAAAGGTCGGCGCCGACATCGAGGAGCTGAAGATGAACACGGCGATCGCCGCTCTGATGAGCATGGTCAACGACTTCTACGCAAACGGCTGCACCAAGGGCGAGGTCAAAACTCTGCTCCTGCTTTTAAGCCCCTTTGCTCCGCATATCGTTGAGGAAATGTGGGAACAGATGGGCTTTGCCGCAGCCGAGGGCAAGATGGCGATGCAGATGCCGTGGCCTTCCTACACCGATTCCAAGACCGTTGACAACGAGTGCGAGATGGCGGTCCAGGTGAACGGTAAGCTCAAGACCACGATCAAGGCGCCCGTTGACTCCGAGGACGACTACGTTGTTGAGCTTGCCTGCAAGGACGCAAAGGTCGCACCGCTGCTTGAGGGCAAAACGCTTGTCAAGACCATTGTCAGGAAAAACAAGATAGTCAGCCTTGTGGTAAAATAAGCGGATATAAGAATAATTGTGGTTGACATTGGACTGTAAAACAAGTATAATGTCATTCGTTAAGCCAAAGAGTTTGGCCCTTAAAGCGCCGCAAGGCGTTAATGGAGGGAGTGAAATAAATGTCTGAAATCTATGTCAAGGAAAATGAGTCTCTGGACAATGCTCTTAAAAGATTCAAGCGCAGCTGCGCAAAGGCCGGCGTTCTGCAGGACCTCAGAAAGAAGGAGTACTATCAGAGTCCCAGCGTAAAGCGCCGCAAAAAGAGCGAGGCCGCACGCAAGAACAAGAACAAGAGATACTACTAATTAAAAAAGCCTGTACCGATTTGGTACAGGCTTTTTTATTGCTTATTCCTCAACGCTCCACGGCAGCTCAACTGCCGTAAAGCCGTGATGCACGGCGGGGAGGAACTTATCCGTAATATCCGTCGTCCTGATCTTAAGAGACGAGGTGTTCATGCACGGGTGGCAGCCGAGAAATTCGTCCTTTAAAACGTCGGAATCAATGACGGCTTTGACCTTGCCACCGGTGTCGTTCATCAGACAGAGGATGCTGACGGAGCCGGGCGTGACCCCCAAAAGCTCCTCCATGTGCTGCGGCGAGGCAAAGGAGAGCCGAGCCGTGCCGAGCTGCTTTGACAGGAGCTTGGTCTTAAACGGCTTATCGCCCGGCATGAGCAGCAGATAAAACTCCGTCTGCTGGCGGTTCGTGAGAAATAGATTCTTGCAGATGTGTGCGCCGAGTACGGCTTCCGCATCCATGCAGTCGGCGATGGTGTCGGCGTGGGGATGGTCAACGGAAACGCAGTCGATGCCGAGAGTCTCCAAAAGCTCTCTTGCCCGCCTTTCAACCTGCGCTCTCGATTCGAGATCCGACGGCTTGCCGGAATATACTTCTGATACCTTCATATTTTCACCTCTTGTTAGACGGAAGCCATATGTGCATTTCGTCCGCCTTGCGTATAAGCTCGTCCCGGAAATCGGGGTGCGCAATGCCGATGAGCATATCGGCACGCTCCCAAGTCGTGCGACCTGCGAGGTTCACGGCGCCGTATTCGGTGACGACGTAAAACGCCTGACTTCTCGGCGTCGTGACAATATCGCCGTTAAACGTCGGAACTATGCGGCTTTTAAGCTCGCCCTTGCGATTCTTGTAGGTGCTGCTCATGCAGATAAACGCCTTACCGTTGCGGCTCATGCTTGCACCGGTCACAAAGTCGAGCTGACCGCCCGTGCCGCTTATCTGCCGTGTTCCGGCGCTTTCGGAGGAAATCTGTCCGAAAAGGTCGGCGGAAATGCAGGCGTTTATGGAGACCATGTTTTCGTTTGCGGCGATGACGTTCGGGTCGTTGACGTATGACAGAGGGTAGCCGCAGAAGTCGGAGTTGTTGTCGAGCCAGTCGTACATCTCACGGCTGCCGATCGCAAGACCTAAAATACCGACACCTCGGTGCAGCGTCTTTCCGACATTTGTAAGTTTGCCCGCCTTGTACATGGAAAGGTATGCGTCGGAGCAAAGCTCGGTGTGCATACCGAGGTCACGAAGGTCACTTTCTGCGATAAGCTCACCCAAGGCGTTCGGCATACCGCCGATGCCGAGCTGAACCGTTGCGCCGTTTCGTATGTGCGGCAGAACGTGCCGAGCGATGCGGATGTCGGTCTCGGTGGGAGCGGGATTCGGCATCTCATACAGCGGAGGATCGCCGCTCTCGACTATCATATCGACCTGACTTATGTGTATGCGAACGTCTTCACTGCCGAGTATCCTCGGCGTGTTGCGGTTGACCTCAACTATGACGACGGCGCTGTTGTCGGCAATGCACTTTGACAGACCGAGAGAGCTGCCGAAGTAAAAATAGCCCTCGTCGTCCATGCCGGAGACAGTCACCATGCACACGTCTGAGTGCAAAAAATTCTTGTAATACCAAGCAAGATTGCGGAATATCATCGGCTCGAAAAACGCCCTGCCGCAGTCGATTAGCCTGCGCTCGTAGGCGGAGCAATGCCAGGTGTTGTAGACGAAATGCTCAAGCGTCGGGTCACATTCTACGACCGCAATAGGTCCGAAAATAAGGTCGCCCCTGATCTTGACGCTGTGCAGCTCGTCACGCCGCAGGCTAAGCGCTCTGTCAAGCGTCACGGGGAAGCTGAGATTTGAGGTGTATTCCACCCAGTCGCCGCTTTTGACGCAGCGGACCGCTTCATCTGCGGTGCGAAGCTTTCTTGCGTATTCTGCCGAATAATCCATAGCCGCCTCCGATAATTTGATGCCGTTATTATCGCACAATTTGCCGAAAATGGCAATAGAGGCTTACCCTTGTAAAATCGGCTCAAACATAGTACAATATAGTGAAAACGAGGTGAGACCATGAACACTATTGAGCTATGCGGAACAGACAAGCTCGACATAGTAAAAACCTTCGAATGCGGGCAATGCTTCCGTTGGAACGCCGACGAAAACGGAGTGTATCACGGCGTTGCCGGAGAAAACCCTGCAAAGGTATTTGTTAACGGCGGCAAGGTTTACATAACATCGGAAGCGCCGGAGAGCTTTTGGCGCAGCTACTTTGACATGGACACCGATTATGAGCTTGCGGCTGCAGGCTTTACGGGGGAATACTTGGAGCGCTGCCGAGAGTTCGGAAAGGGCATCCGCATACTCAGGCAGGAACCGTGGGAGGCACTTTGCTCGTTTATCATTTCCCAGTGCAACAACATCATCCGCATCAAGGGCATTGTCGAACGGCTTTGCGAAAGCTTCGGAAAAGCTGTCCGTTTTGATGGCAAATGCTGCTATACTTTCCCTTCGGCGGATACTGTGGCTGCGCTCGGTGAGGACGATCTCAAGGTGCTGCGCTGCGGCTACCGTGCGGAGTATATAATCACGGCGGCGAGAGCGGTCTGCACGGGTGAGCTTGACCTGCAAGGGCTAAAGGAACTTGACTGCCGTGAGGCGGTGAAGGAGCTTCGGAAGCTGAAGGGCATAGGGGAGAAGGTTGCTAACTGCGTCGTTCTGTTTGGGCTTAACCACACGGAGGCGTTTCCTATTGACGTGTGGATGAAGCGAGCACTAAAGGAGCATTTTCCGCCGGACTTTGACCCCGAAACCCTCGGAAGGTATGCCGGACTTGCACAGCAGTATAT
Organism: Clostridiales bacterium; assembly: GCA_004556755.1. Lineage (GTDB taxonomy): Bacteria > Bacillota > Clostridia > Oscillospirales > Oscillospiraceae > F23-B02. The sequence continues at coordinate 46,364 of SFFW01000003.1, forward strand.
CTTCTATTATGCAAGAAGCGGCGCCGGGGCAAATGCTCCGAAAAACGCCGAAATGCTTTGCGGTACTGGAATAATTACTTGATTATGATACGCCGATATAGTATAATAAAATAATTCAAACGGGAAGGGAGACCGCAGTATGGACGAGAAAAATCAGATCTTGAAAAACTGGATAGACAGCAGCGACAACGTGGTGTTTTTCGGCGGCGCCGGAGTGTCCACGGAGAGCGGGATCCCCGACTTCCGCAGCGTTGACGGGCTGTACAACCAGCAGTGGAAATACCCTCCCGAAACGATACTCAGCCACAGCTTTTTCGTCCGCTATCCGGAGGAGTATTACCGCTTCCACCGTGAAAAGCTCGTTATCGACGGTGTGAAACCGAACGCCGCTCACTTAAAGCTTGCGGAGCTTGAGCGTGAGGGAAAGCTCCGTGCGGTGATAACTCAGAATATAGACGGGCTGCATCAGGCGGCGGGCAGCAAAAACGTGCTTGAGCTGCACGGCAGCATTTTAAGAAGCTACTGCTCTGCCTGCGGAAAGCCCTACCCGGCGGATAAGATGAACCACGGCGAGGGAGTGCCGAATTGCTCCTGCGGCGGCGTTATAAGACCCGACATCGTTTTGTATGAGGAGCCGCTGGATGAGAGCATAATGACACGGGCGCTTCACTACATTTCGGAGGCTGATGTGCTTATAATCGGAGGGACGTCACTGAACGTCTACCCGGCTGCGGGACTGATAAATTATTACCGGGGCAATAAGCTTGCGCTCATTAACCTCGGCAGCACGCCCTATGACAATGAGGCGGATCTTGTGATAAACGAAAAAATCGGAAGGGTGTTCGGTAGGCTTTGAGTAGGATAGAAGTGCTTGGCGTCGGGTTTGACAATCTGACGAGGGAAGAAACGGTCAATGCGTGCATGAAGCTTATAGAAAAGCACGCATCCTCATACATGGTAACGCCCAACCCCGAAATAGTCATGGCGAGCTGGGATAACGAAGCGCTCAAAACCGCAGCGGAAAATGCCGACCTCGTCATATCGGACGGTATCGGTGTCGTAAAGGCGGCAAAGATCCTCGGCACCCCGCTTAAAGAGCGTCTGCCGGGCATCGAGATATGCGAAGCCGTGATAGAGCGGCTGTCCGACATCGGCGGGAGCGTCTTCCTGCTTGGCGCAAAGCCCGGCGTTGCGGAAAAGGCGGCAGAGAATCTTAAGAAAAAGTACCCCGGACTTGTCGTCTGCGGTACGCAGGACGGATATTTTAAGGACTCGGAGCCGATCATCGAGGCGATAAACGCCGCAAAGCCCGATTTTCTGATGGTGTGCCTCGGCGCACCGAAGCAGGAGCTGTGGATGTACGACAACGCATCCCGTCTCGACGTGGGACTTATGGGCGGTCTCGGCGGATCGCTGGACGTGTTTGCGGGAGTGACCGACAGAGCGCCGAAGATCTGGCAAAGGCTCGGACTTGAGTGGCTCCACCGATGCATAAAGGAGCCGTGGCGCTTTAAACGCATTGCAAGGCTCCCGCTGTTTATGACTAAAGCCGTAGAAACGAGGATTAAAAGAACTTTCAATGGACACAAAGGGTAAGCTGATAGTATTTGAAGGGATAGACGGAAGCGGCAAATCCGCACATTACAGAAGGGTCTGTGCCAGACTTCAGGAGGACGGCGTCGACTACCGTCACATAGTTTTTCCCCGCTACGATAACGAAAGCTCCGCACTCATCCGTATGTACCTAAACGGGGAGTTCGGCTCAAATCCGACGGATGTCAATGCGTACACGGCATCGACCTTCTTTGCCGTGGACAGATTTGCATCCTATAAAAGAGACTGGGGCGAGTACCACTCTGCGGGCGGCTTTGTGCTGTCCGACAGGTACACGACCTCCAATGCGGTGCATCAGGGATCGAAGCTGCCGGATGACGAGCTGCTGCCGTTTTTCGACTGGCTGTACGATCTTGAGCATAACAAAATGGGACTGCCTGTCCCGGACCTTGTGATATACCTCGACGTGGACATCGAGACCTCGCTTGCGAGGATGAAGCACCGTCAGGAAAAGACGAACACTCATGCCGACATCCACGAGAAGGACATTGAGTATCTCAAAAACTGTCTCCGTGTTGCGGACAAAGCCGCCGAGCATTACAGATGGCACAGGATACCGTTTTTGTCAAACGGCGTCGAACGCAGCATCGAGGACAAGCACGAGGAGATATACTCCGTCATTATGGACGCATTAGAATAAAAACTGAGACTCCCGAAGGAGTCTCAGAAGCACTGGAGCTTTAGCAGCCGCAGCCGTTGTTGTTGCCGCAGCCGCAGCCACAGCCGTCGTTGTTGCCGCAGCCGCAGCCGCCGCAGGCGAAGAAGAGTATCAGGAGAATGATGATGATCCAGATGCAGCTGTTATTGTTTCCACAGAACATAAAATAACCCTTTCCCCGCACAATGTATTGCGTGTCACCGTCCGGTGCGGCGGACAATTGTGAGCGCTGCTATAACGGAATACGCAGAACTTTCTGCGCCTGAGATATATTATGCCGGACCACGGATTCCGGTTACTAACCGATCAAAGGAGATATGCAATGATCGACGAAGTAAATTTTGACGAGCTGTTCGGGAAAAAATCCGAAACCACGCAGAAGGCAAAGTCCGCTCCCGCAAAGAAGCAGGCAAAGCCGAGTACTGCAAAGCCCGCCGCCGAAAAGACCGCTTCCGCAAAGAAGCCCGCAAAGAGCCCTGCCGATAAAACGGCAGCACCCAAAGCCGCAGCGCCGTCGGGCGCTTCAAAGAAGCCTGAAAAGCACGGTGCACTCAACGGTCTGCTGTACATCGTATTTGTCATCAGCGTCAGCGTCATACTTGCCTGCCTTGCGTGGCTTGCGGCGACGGATATACTGGCGCTCAACGCCTCGGACATCACCGAGACCGTCGTTCTTCCCAAGGACAAATTCGAGGTTAAGATAACCGAGACAACGGACGCAAACGGCAAAACCGTAAAGCAGAAGGACTACGTCGCAGATATCGACTTTGTCGCCGACGAGCTTTACGATGCCGGCATCATAAAGTACAAGTGGCTGTTTAAGATCTATTGCTCGCTTGCCGACGCAGAGAATACGATCGACCCCGGCACCTACGTTTTAAAGGGCAGCTACGACTACAGAGCGCTCGTAAAGAAGATGCAGTCCGGTTCCAACTCCATGGTCCGTATAAAAATAACCTTCCCCGAAGGCTACACGATGAATCAGATATTCAAAAAGCTTGACGAGGAGGGAGTCTGCGAATACGACGAGCTGATGGAAGCCGCCGCCAACGCAAGCTTCAACTACAAGTTCCTTGAGGGCGTCGAGCCGGGCAATGCAAACAGACTTGAGGGCTTCCTATTCCCGGATACCTATGAGTTCTACGAAGGAATGCCCGCATCCAGCGCCATAAACAAGCTACTCAGCGGCTTCCACTACCGTTTGACCAAGGAAATGTACGGTTGGCAGGAAAGCACGGGACTGAGCTGGGCGCAGATTGTCAACATCGCCTCCATGATCGAAAAGGAAGCGGCAAACGATGATGAGCGTGCAAGGATCGCTTCGGTCATCTACAACCGCCTCGAAAAGGGCTGGCCCCTGCAGATAGACTCCACGACGCTGTACGAATATCCCGACCACGTCGGTGCGCCGACCGCCGAGATGCTGCAAAGCGATTCGCCGTACAACACGAGAATAAGCGTCGGACTGCCGCCCACGGCAATATGCAGTCCGGGCCTTGCCTCAATAAGGGCAGCGCTCCGTCCGGCGGATACGAACTACCTGTTCTATGCGCTCGACACCGAGACGGGTACACACAGATTCTTCAGCTCCAGCTCCGAGTTTGAAGCCTTTATCGCAACGCAGAACTATGATTGATAAGCCGGAACTTTTGTCGCCGGCAGGCGATATGGAGCGCCTTAAAATGGCGCTCCACTACGGCGCTGACGCCGTTTACCTTGCGGGAGAACGCTTCGGAATGCGTGCTGCCGCAGGTAATTTTAATTTTGAACAGCTTTCCGCCGCAGTTAAGCTTTCGCACGAAAAGGGCGCTAAGGTACACCTCACCTGCAACACCCTGCCGAGGGAATCGGAGCTTGCGGAGCTTCCCGCATTTTTGGAGTCGGCGGAGGAGGCCGGGGTCGATGCATTCATAATTGCCGACCTCGGCGTCATGCGTGCTGCGGAAAGGTACGCACCGAGAGTCGAGCGTCATGTGAGTACGCAGCTCGGCGTCATAAACAGTGCGACCGCCCGTGCGCTGTACGACATGGGTGCAAAGCGTGTGGTTCTCGCAAGGGAAACGCCGATGGAGGACATATTCACAATCCGTGCCAATACGCCGAAGGAGCTTCAGATCGAAGCCTTTGTCCACGGTGCGATGTGCGTTTCGTTCTCCGGGCGCTGCCTGCTGTCAAACTACCTCACCGGGAGGGACGCAAACCGTGGCGCCTGTGCGCAGCCGTGCAGATGGAAGTACCGCCTCGTGGAGGAATCCCGCCCCGGCGAATACTTCGAGATAAGTGAGGACGGCGGAACATATATCATGAACTCACGGGATATGTGCATGATCGAGCATATTCCGGAGCTTATCAGTGCGGGCGTCACGAGCATGAAGATAGAGGGACGCATGAAGTCGGCGTACTACGCCGCCGCCGTCACGAATGCCTACCGCCATGCGATAGACTGTGCAGTCACGGGGCAGGAGCTTCCCGAGGTGTGGCGCCGTGAGGTCGATATGGTTAGCCATCGTCCCTATACCACAGGCTTTTACTACGGCTATCCGGGACAGCACTACTCGGACGCTTCGTACTTTTCGGGTGCGGAGGTCTGCGCCGTGGTCGAGAGCTGTGACGCAAACGGCATGGCGGAGCTTACTCAGCGCAACCGCTTTAGCGTCGGCGATACGCTTGAGCTTTTGACGAACGATGCTGAGCCTTTGCAGTTTACCGCCGGAGAAATGATAAACGAGGCGGGGGAGAGCATAACCGCAACGCCCCATGCCATGATGAGATTTAAAATGCAGCTTCCCAAAAGCTGCTCTAAGCTATCAATAGTAAGGAGAGTAAAGAAATGAAAGCATACGGTGTTAATGAACTGAGAGAAATGTTCCTTTCCTTTTTTGAAAGCAAGGGTCACCTGCGCCTGCCGAGCTTCTCGCTCATACCGCAGAACGACGCAAGCCTTTTGCTCATAAACTCCGGCATGGCGCCCATGAAGCCCTATTTCAAGGGTGAGCAGGAGCCTCCCAGAAAGAGAGTCTGCACCTGTCAGAAGTGCATCCGCACGGGCGACATCGAGAACATCGGCAAGACTGCGCGCCACGGCACCTTCTTTGAAATGCTTGGCAACTTCTCCTTCGGCGATTACTTCAAGAAGGAAGCCATTGCATTCAGCTGGGAGTTTCTCACCTCTCCCGAATGGGTCGGACTTGACCCGGACAGGCTTTACCCCTCCGTCTACGTCGATGACGACGAGGCGTGGGACATTTGGCATACTCAGATAGGCATCCCCGAAGACCGCATCTTCCGCTTCGGCAAGGAGGATAACTTCTGGGAACACGGAGCAGGTCCCTGCGGACCCTGCTCCGAGATATACTACGACCGAGGCGAAAAGTACGGCTGCGGCAAGCCGGGCTGCACCGTCGGCTGCGACTGTGACCGCTATATCGAGGTTTGGAACAACGTTTTCAGCCAGTTCGATAACGACGGTGAGGGCAATTACACCGAGCTTGTTCAGAAGAACATCGACACCGGCATGGGGCTTGAAAGGCTTGCGGTCGTGTGCCAGGGCGTCGATTCCATATTCGACGTCGATACCGTTATGAACATCACCCACAAGGTCACGGAGCTTACGGGCGCATCCTACGGTCAGAGCCATAAGAAGGACGTGTCGCTCCGTGTTATCACCGACCACATAAGAAGCGCCGTATTTATGATATGCGACGGCGTGCGTCCCTCGAATGAGGGCAGGGGCTATGTCCTGCGCCGCCTGCTCAGAAGAGCTGCAAGACACGGAAAGCTCCTCGGAGTCAATGAGCCGTTCCTGTATGAGCTTGTTGCGACCGTCGTGGGCGAGAGCAAGGGTCAGTACCCGGAGCTTGCCGAGAAGCAGGAGTACATTACCCGTGTCGTCAAGAGCGAGGAGGAAAGCTTCGCAAAGACGATAGACGCAGGTATGCAGATATTCTCCGCAATACTTGAAGGTCACAAGAACAGAGGCGAGAGCGTTTTTTCCGGCGCTGATGCCTTTAAGCTTTACGATACCTACGGCTTCCCTGTGGACATCACACAGGAGATGATCGAGGACGAGGGTATGACGCTTAACTCCGATGAGTTTGCAAAGCTCATGGAGGATCAGCGTATCAGAGCGAGAAAGGCGAGGGAAGCCCTCGGCGACCTCGGCTGGGCGGGCATCGACCTCGGACTTGACACAACGCCCACCGTGTTCACGGGCTACGATAAGCTCACCGACACCGGCACGGTGCTTGCGCTCGTCTGCGAAAACGAGCTTACCGAGGAGCTGTGCGAGGGCTGTGAGGGCATAGTCGTGCTCGACAGAACCCCGTTCTACGCCGAGATGGGAGGTCAGCTTGCCGACGTCGGCGAGATCGGCTTCAGCATCGAGGACATTGAAAACGGACAGCTTACCCGTTTCGAGGTCACTGACGTCAAGAAGGACAAGGGCAACAAGTTCCTACACTACGGCATCGTGCGCTCCGGCTCCCTGTCAGTGGGCGAGAGCGTCGTTGCAAGCGTCTCGGAGGAACATCGCCGTGCCGTTTCCAGAGCGCACTCGGCGACTCATCTTCTCCACAGCGCACTGCGTGAGACCCTCGGCGACCACGTTCATCAGGCAGGCTCCCTCGTCGATGCCGACAGCCTGAGATTTGACTTTACGCACTTCGGTGCACTCAGCCCGGAGGAGATATCCAAGGTCGAGGAACTGGTAAACGATGCAGTGCTTAAGGGTATGCCCGTAACCACAAAGGAAATGAGCATAGAGGATGCAAAAAACATCGGTGCTACCGCACTTTTCGGCGAAAAGTACGGCGACGTTGTGCGAGTCGTCTCCATGGGCGATTACAGCGTTGAGCTTTGCGGCGGTACGCATGTAGACAACACCGCAAAGGTCGGTCCCTTCCGCATATTGAGCGAGTACTCCGTCGCAAGCGGAGTCCGCAGGGTCGATGCCGTCTGCGGCAAGAAGTACCTTGACATGGCAAACGAAACGAATCTCAAGCTGAGCCGTGCGGCTGCGCTGCTCAAGGTAAAGCCCACCGAGCTTATTTCCAAGACCGAGAGCTTTGTCAGCGAGATGAGGGAGCTGCGTCAGGGTATTGACCGCCTGAAGTCGAGAATAATCAATTCCGACGCAGAGCGCTTCCTGTTTGCCGCCAAGAAGATCGGCGGCTTCCCGGTCCTCACTCAGACCCTTAGCGGCGTTGATGCAGCCGACCTTCGCAAGATGGGCGACTTCCTCAAGGATAAGGACCCCAAGACCGTTGCGGTGCTGGCTGCGATAAACGATGCCAAGGTGAGCTTCCTTGCGGTTTGCGGCAAGGAGGCGATAAACGCCGGCATAAAGGCGGGCGAGCTTGTAAAGACCGTCGCTGCCGTGGCAGACGGCAAGGGCGGCGGTAAGCCGGATTCCGCAATGGGCGGCAGCAGCAACGTGCTGAAAACCGATAATGCGCTTGCGGTGGTCGATGATTTCGTCGCCGAAAAGCTCGGAATATGATACGGAGGTAAAACCATGAACGATTGCCTGTTTTGCAAAATAATCGACGGAGAGATCCCCTCCGCCAAGGTGTATGAGGACGAAAATGTCTACTCATTCAGAGACATAAATCCGCAGGCGCCGGTACACATTCTCGTGCTGCCGAGAAAGCACATCTGCTGCGCCGACGAGATAGATGCATCAAACTCCGAACTTGTCGGCAAGTGCTTTGAAGCGATCGCAAAGATCGCAAAAAGCGAAGGTCTCGAAAACGGATACAGAGTCGTGAACAACTGCGGCGAGGACGGAGGACAGACCGTAAAGCACCTGCATTTCCACCTGTTGGGCGGCAAAAAGCTCAACGAGGGAATGGCATAAAATAAAAGAAAAAAGCAGAAAGTCCCAAGCTTTCTGCTTTTTTTGCGTGGGTGATATGATTGAAGGGGATACGCAGGCTTGCCTGCCTCACGGCAGGATTCTCGGCGGGTGTATTTTCCGCACATTATCTTATCGACGGAGAAAGCCTGTACATGGCGGCGCTCGTGTGCCTTGCGGCGTCGCTGATCGGGTTTCTGTTTAAAGGAAATACAAGAAAAAGAATATTACTGTTGCTTGTGCCGGCGGCGTTCGGGCTGTGTTACTATAAGCTCACTGCCGAGCGTCTGCTTTATCCGACAGAAGCGCTTGAGGACGAGACGCTGACAGTACGTGCAGAAGTCGAGGACTACCCGCAGTATACCGACAACTCGGTGATCCTGCACCTGTCGCTGCGTGAAAAGGACCTGCCCGAAAGCTCGACCTACGTTGCGTCTTATGATTTCGATGTGCCGGAGCTTTGTCCCGGCGACATTGTGGAGGCGGAGCTTAGATTTAAGTCTGCCCGCATGGAATACGGTGAGTATTACGACTATAATCTGTCAAAGGGGCTGACCGCAAATGCGACCTTGGCGGGAGACGTTCGCATTATTGAACGCTCCGACGGTGAAATTCAATACCTGCCGGAGAGCATTGCGCTCAGGCTCAGCGAGATAATATTGAGCATCTACCCGGACGATACGGCGCCGTTTATGCTCTCGATGATCGTCGGCGATAAAAGCGAGCTGCGTGACGACGTTGAGCTGAATACGGCGATGTCGGTGTCCGGCATTGCACATATCATTGCGGTTTCGGGTATGCACGTTGCGTTCCTTGTGGGATTTTTGCAGCTCGTTTTCGGGAACCGCAGAGCCTTGGCATGCTTCTGCATCACGCTTGTGTGGCTGTTCGTGCTGGTCGCCGGAGCGCCGCCGTCCGCAGTCAGAGCGGGAATAATGCAGACTCTGCTGCTTTTGGCGCCCATTTTCGGGCGTGAAAACGATGCGCTCACCTCGCTCGGCTTTGCCTTGGCGCTTATCCTGCTCATTAACCCCTTTGCCTGCGGGAGCGTGGGCTTGCAGCTTTCGTTCGGCGCTATGGCGGGTATTGTTTCGTTTGCTCAGCCACTGTATAATACCCTTAAAGACAAGCTCGCTAAGCTCGGACGCATTGGGGATTACGCAGCCGGAACGGTCTCAAGCTCGCTTGCGGTCTCGGTCTTTACCGTGCCGCTTGTTGCCGTGCATTTCGGGTATGTTTCGCTGTACTCGGTTCTTACGAACGTTCTGACCCTGTGGGTGGTGTCCTTCGTTTTCATATCCGGCATCGTGATTTGTGCCGTTGCGCTTATATCTTTGCCTGTCGCAAGGCTTGCGGCGTCGCTTGCGTCTTACGGAGTGCGCTATATCACAGGCATCGCAAAGCTCGTGCTTCGGCTCCCGTACTCTGCGCTGTATGTTGAAAACAAGGCGGTTTTGGTGTGGCTTTGCACACTGTATCTTGCCTTTGCTCTGTGCTTTGTACTGAGAAAGCGCCCGAAGCTTCGGATACTTTTGCCGCTTTGCTTTGCGTCACTTGTACTGCTGATCGCAGGCACGGTGTATGTCGGCAGCCGTGACGAGGGTACCGTCGCCGCACTCGACGTCGGAAGCGGTCAGTGCATCGTTTTTACACGGGGCAGCTCGACCGTTGCGGTGGACTGCGGCAGTTCGAGTACGCTCACGAATGCCGGAGCGGAGCTTGCGCAATACCTCTCCGCAAGAGGGCGGACGCACATAGATTGCCTCGTGCTGACGCATCTTGACAGCGACCACGTTAACGGCCTGCACAAGCTGCTGTGTCTTATGGACGTTGACAGGATCATTTTGCCGGAAGCGGCAAAGTACGGCGACAGCGCCAAGGCGTACCGAAGCGTCAGAGCGCTTGCAAGGCAATACGGAACGGAGATCTACTGCTCCGGGCGTGCGGAGACGATATGCGAAGGCGAAATAGATCTGTATTTTTATAAACCGTACAGAGGAAGCGGCTCCAATAACAGAGGTCTGCTCCTCACGGTCTCGCTCGACGGCTATGACACGCTCATTACGGGTGACGCAGGGCAGACGGTCGAGAAAATGCTCGTGCGGGACAACAACCTTTCGGGTACCGACCTTTTGGTCGTCGGGCATCACGGCTCCGACTATTCGTGTTCACCGGAGCTGCTTTACGAGGCAAACCCTGCCGATGCGATAATTTCGATCGGCTATAACAGCTACGGGCATCCGTCTTACCGTGTGCTGACCTTGCTTGAGCTTCGTGGCGTTGAGATACATAGGACGGACTTAGACGGCAGAGTCGTTATTAAGGCTTCTTAGGAGAAAACAATGGCAAAAAAGAAGGACGAACAGAAAATAAGCTACGCTGCGGCGGTGAGGGAGCTAAAAGAAAAAGGTCCCATGCGGCTCTACTTTTTGTGGGGCGAGGAGGATTATCTGACCTCCTGCTTCCGTGACGAGCTTAAAAAGGCGTGCATTTCGGACGCTGAGGACGATTTCAGCTACCACAGACTCGGAGAAAACTTCAGTGTTCCCGCACTGTCCGAGGCGGTGGATTCCATGCCGTTTCTGTCCGAGCGCAGCTTTGTTGAGGTCAACGGACTTGACCTCAACAGACTGCCGGAGGCAAGCACGACGGAGCTTATAAAGATACTCAAGGACATTCCCGACTATTGCACGGTGGTGTTTACAGAGTCGTCGGAGTTTGAGCCGGACAAACGCTTAAAGCTGTACAAGGCGTTTCTGCCGCTGTGCAAGGAGCTTAGGTTCTCGGCGCAGGACGGGTCGCAGCTCATGCGCTGGATAGTCCGTCGCTTTGCGGCGGACGGGAAGGAGATAGAGCTTCCCGCAGCGCAGCGGCTCATAAGCGTCAGCGGTGAGCTGATGAACAGGCTCATCCCCGAAATCGCCAAGATCTCGGCGTATGCGCAGGGGAGCAAGGTCACCGTCGCCGACGTGGACGCCGTTGCGCACCACATCCCGGAGGCGCTGGTTTTCGACATGACCGACCGCCTCTCCGCAGGAGAGTACAATGCGGCTCTCGGACTTTTGGGTGAGCTGCTTGCGGATAAAAATAACGAGCCCATTCAGATACTTGCGATAATCGGCATCCAGATGCGGAGACTGTATGCGGCCCGCCTTGCCATTGACGAGGGTCTCGGCAAGGACTATGTGATGAAGACCTGCGGACTGAAATATGATTTTCAGGCGACAAAGCTCATGCGTCCGGCGCATGCTTTCACGGCGAAAAGCCTTGCCGATGCGGTGGAGCTTTGCGCCGAGACCGACTACAGGCTCAAAAGCAGCGCTGACGATCCGGCGTCGCTTTTAAAGGAGTGCGTGCTGCGTATCGCCGTGGGAGGCTCAAATGTACAGAGTGTCTGAGGTCATCATCGTCGAGGGACGCTATGATAAAAACACGGTGCTGCAAGCCGTGGACGCCACGGTCATCGAGACCGGGGGCTTCGGAATATTCAACGATTCCGAGAAGCGCAGCCTCCTGCGCCGTCTTGCGCAGGAGCGTGGAATAGTCATACTCACAGATTCCGACGGAGCGGGGTTTCTCATCAGAAACAGCATAAAAGGCTTTATTAAGCCTGAATATATCAAAAATGCGTACATTCCCGACGTGTTCGGTAAGGAAAAACGCAAAAGCAAAGCCTCGTGCGAGGGCAAGCTCGGTGTTGAGGGGATGCGCCCGGAAGTGATCGTTGAGGCGCTCAGAAGCTGCGGCGCCACGATGGACGACTGCGAAGGGCGAAAGATCCCGGAGATCAGCAAAGCGGATATGTACGCAGCTGGACTTACGGGAAAACCCGGCAGTGCGGAAAAGAGAGCGGAGCTGAAGCGCAGGCTTTCGCTGCCGGAAAAGCTCAGCACCGACGGGCTTTTGCAGGTTTTAAACGTCATTATGACAAGAGACGAGTTTTATAAAGCCGTTCGGACACAAAATGGAGTGGAATTGTGACGGCAAGTGTGTTATAATACACCAATAAATGAAAACAATATACATATATGGAGGAAACCGATATGAAATGCCCCTTTTGCGGCTATCAGGAGAGCAAGGTCATAGATTCACGTCCGGCGGAGGAGGGCGCAACCATACGCCGCCGCAGAGAGTGCCTTGCCTGTCAGAAGCGCTTTACCACCTATGAGATCATCGAGCATATGCCGCTTGTCGTCGTCAAGAGGGACGGTTCGAGGCAGACCTTCGACAGAGCGAAGATAATAAACGGCGTTGCCCGTGCCTGTGATAAGCGTCCCGTTGCGTACACTCAGTTTGAGAAGATCGCAGACGAGATTGAGCAGGAGCTTCAAAGCTCGCTTGAGCGTGAAGTCAGCACCGTTGACATCGGTGAGATGGTAATGAAGCGCCTTAAAGATATTGACGAGGTCGCATACGTCCGCTTTGCCTCGGTTTACAGGAGCTTTAAGGACATCAATACCTTTATGGACGAGCTGTCAAAGCTCCTCAGCGACAAGAACTGATCAGAAAATACTGCCGATGCTGACATGCTCCATCCCGATAAGGGAGAGGAGCTGTGCGTGAAGCATGCCGTAGGAGCCTTCGAGCGAACCGGAGTCCTCGGCGCATAGGTCGGACATCATGGAGTAGAAGGCTTCCGTCGTTGCGTCTATCTCCGAGTGGCGGATGAAAATGTGAGTGTAGCCGTCCATGGACAGCCAGTGTGAGATCGCAGTATCAAGGCGCTGCTGCGCCTTTCCCCAGTCGCCGGAAGCGGCGCTGTCGTATGCGTCCTTTACTTCGGCGTTAAGCCTTTGCATCATTTTGTCGTTTACGCCGATGTTCACAAGTGTTCCCGAAAACAGAAGTATGAGCAGCAGTGCCGCAATAAGCTCCTTTTTCATTTTGCGTCCTTTCCGAGCTGGCAGAAAACCTCGCCCTGATCCGAGAGCGTCAGCAGATAAACGTCCTTTGGGTCTTTTATGCTGCGGCGTTTCAGCTCGTTACTTAGCCAATTCCCGCTGCGTCCGAGCAGGTGCAGGTTCTTATCCAGCACCCGACCTTCGTTTATTATAATGTGCGGGTAGCCGGACTGACAGACGTTCAAGTTCAGCTGCTTCGGCGTTACGGGCTGCTCCTCGCTGCGGAGTATAATGCTCAGCTTGCCGTTGGTCTCAAGTATCGCATAGGAAACGGCATCGAAGCTTTCAATGCCCTGCGACCGCAGCTCCTGCATCAGCTCGTCGGGGGTGAAGCGGTTTTTGTGCATACTTTCGATGTTGATCTTTCCGTTTCTTATGAGAATTTCCGGCTTGCCGAATGCAAGACTGCGAAAGCGTATGTTCTTCAGCGAAAAGCCGGCGATTATGACTTCAAGGCAAAACAGGGTGACGATCGGGATAAGACCGTTTAAAAGCGGTATACCGATGTCCTGAAGCGGCGTGGCGGCAAGGTCTGCTATGAGTGCCGCAACGATGAATTCGCTCAGCTCCATTTCGCCGAGCTGGCGTTTTCCCATGATGCGCATTGATACGAGTATTGCAAAATACAGTATTATGGTGCGAATAAATATGATGGCTATTTTGACCGCCTCCCGGACTATTTTCTCCGGCAGTTGGCAAATTATCAGTAATGAAGGTGATTTTTTGAAAATTATCGTTGACAGTAAGGAGAATATTTCAAAAACCGTTGCCGATATGATGGCGGAGCGGCTTACATTAAAACCCGAAAGCGTTCTGTCTTTTACGGCTGACAAAAGCCTTGTGCCGATATTCTCAGAGCTTTGCGGCAGAAACTGCTGCGAAAATGCGGTGTTTTTTAATCTTTGCGACTATGTAGTTCCGAAGGCTGATTCCGAAGAAACCTCTTTACATCTTCTCCGATCCTCTCTCTTCTCCAAGCTCGGGATCACGCATGTACATTCGCCGGACCCCGCAAAACCCGACGAATATGACGAACTCATCGCAGAACACGGCGGGATAGACATTGTCCTGCTCGGCATGGGGCTTAACGGCTGCATCGGCTTTAACGAGCCGTTTACGCCATATGACAGCCGTACCCATATCGCCATGCTCACCGAGGTGACGAGGCGTGCGGGGGCAGAGCGCTTTGGCTCTTTTGAAAATGTCCCGAATTTTGGCGTGACTATGGGACTTAAAACGATCTGCGAATCCAAAACCGCAATTCTTGCGGCATTCGGCAGCGAGAAGGCGGACATTGTTCACAAGCTTGTCTACGGAAAAACCATGACCGATGTGCCAGCGGCTATGCTGCAAATGCACAGGGATATGATACTTTGCCTCGACGAAGAAGCGGCGGCAAAAATATAAAGGGGAATATAAAAATGGGTAAATACTTCGGTACGGACGGATTCAGAGGCGAGGCAAACGTCGGACTGACCGTCATGCATGCATTTGAGATAGGAAGATACCTCGGCTGGTACTACGGCAGAGATCACAAGGCGAGAATAGTCATCGGCAAGGACACGAGACGTTCAAGCTATATGTTCGAGTCCGCACTTTGCGCAGGGCTTACAGCCTCCGGCGCAGACGCCTGCCTTCTCCACGTCACTACCACCCCGAGCGTCTCCTTCGTCGCAAGGGCGGACGATTTCGACTGCGGCATAATGATCTCCGCATCGCACAATCCTTACTACGACAACGGCATCAAGCTTATAAACGGCAGAGGCGAAAAGATGGACGACGAGATGCTCAGCGGCATCGAGGAGTACATTGACAGAGTGCAGTCCGGCGAAAAGGACACGCTGCCTTACGCCGTAGGCGAAAAGATCGGACGCACCGTTGACTATTCCGCCGGGCGCAACCGCTACATAGGCTACCTCATTTCGCTGGCGACCCGCTCCTACAAGGGAAAAAAGGTCGGACTTGACTGTGCAAACGGCAGCACGTGGATGATGGCAAAGAGCGTGTTCGACGCACTCGGTGCGGACACCTATGTTATCGCAAACAACCCGGACGGCATCAACATAAACGTCGACTGCGGCTCCACGCACATCGAGAAGCTGCGCAGCTTCGTGCTGGAAAAGGGACTCGACGTCGGCTTTGCCTTTGACGGCGACGCCGACCGCTGCCTTGCCGTGGACGAAAAGGGAGGCATAATCACCGGCGACCATATCCTTTATGTGTGCGGAAAGTACATGAAGGACAGCGGCATACTCGGCAACAAAAAGATCGTCACGACCGTTATGAGCAATCTCGGACTTTACAAGGCACTTGACGAGATCGGTATCGGCTACGAAAAGACCGCAGTCGGAGATAAGTACGTCGCCGAGAATATGCGCAGCAACGGCCACATACTCGGTGGCGAGCAGTCGGGACATATAATCTTCGGGAGGCTTGCAAGCTCCGGCGACGGTCTTTTGACTGCGATCAAGATCATGGAGGCTATGTGCGAGAGCAAGCAGCCGCTTTCCGTGCTGGCTTCACCCGTCGTCATGTACCCGCAGGTGCTTAAAAACGTCGTCGTCGATGATAAGGACGAGACCTTAAACGACCCCGAAGTCAAAGCGGAGGTCGAGAAGATAGGTGCAGAACTTGGCAGTGAGGGCAGAGTGCTGCTCCGCAAGAGCGGGACCGAACCGCTGCTGAGGATCATGGTCGAGGCGGGAAGCGCCGAGACCTGCAACGCCTGCGTTGACAGGATAATCGAAGCGATGAAGCGCTGCGGAAGGCTTATAGCGGTGAAGTGATATGTATAAAATAGACGAAATGCTTGACCTTTCAAAGACCATAGCAAAGGACCTCTTTTGCGGAAAAACCTACGCATGGGAGATACTGCCGGAGCTTAAAGACTACATCGTCCGCCTCGGAGCGACGCTGCCGAAGGACGAATACGACGAGGTCTCGGAAAACGTCTGGATCGCAAAGGATGCAAAGGTGTTCCCCTCGGCGTACATAGCGGCGCCCTGCATCATTGACCACGGCGCCGAGGTCCGGCACTGTGCCTTTATACGGGGCAGCGCAATAGTCGGCAAGGGCGCCGTCGTCGGAAACTCAACGGAGCTTAAAAACTCCCTGCTGTTCGACGGCGTGCAGACCCCGCACTACAACTATGTGGGTGACTCCGTGCTTGGCTACAAGTCGCACATGGGCGCAGGCTCCATTACCTCGAACGTCAAAAGCGACAAGACACTCGTCGTCATAAAGGACGGGGAGGAGAGTATTGAGACGCAGCGCAAGAAGGTCGGCGCAATGCTCGGCGACTTTGTTGAGGTTGGCTGCAACAGTGTTCTCAATCCCGGCACCGTACTCGGTCGGCACGCAAGCGTGTACCCGACCTCCTGCGTACGGGGTACCGTTCCCGAAAATGCGATATACAAGGACAAGGACAACATCGTAATAAGGAAATGACATAAAAAATCTCGGTAATACGGGCGTATTACCGAGATTTAAAATTAGGTCAGCGACCTGTAGTCGTCGCAGCTTTCAATGCTGTCGGGAGGGAAGAACTCCTCCACCGGGAAGCGTATGCGTGAGAACATGGTGCAGGGATCGTCTTCGGTCGAGCCGATGCACTCCTTCTCCGGCATACAGTAGTCGTATGCGGGGATGAGGAGCTGGGTGCTGCGCTCAAGTCGAATTATCGAGAACTGACCGAGCGTGACGCTGATCTGCCGACCGGGACGGTCGAGCAGAATGTCCTCGCCGAACTCATCACGGATAAACTGCGGGATGTCACGGGCCTCGGCGGTCGGTTCCGTACCGGGGTCGACGATGCTCATGTGCAGTGCGATGGGATCCACCGCATCGACCACGGCGTAGGGCATATCACGGTCGGCGCTCACGGGGGAATCGGATGAACCGAAGGTCTTGAGCCGACCCTCGCTGCCGAACAGCATGACACGCTTGTCGAAGATGGCAAGCCCCGTCAGCGTCATATTGCCGGGGAAGGTCTCGCCGGTGACACGGTAGAAGTAGGTCACGTCGACGGTGTAGTAGCCTCTGTTGAGGCAGATCTCCTCAACGTTTACGCTGCAATAAAGCAGCTCTGCGCAGCGTGCTCTTACGCTGATGGCGTTATCTATGTAGGGTGCAGAGCTTGCGGTGGGGTAGACACGCAGGTCTTCAACGCAGTCTTTGTCCCGACAGGAATCCAGTATCTTGCGAGTGTTTATGCAGACGGCCTCTTTGATGCAGTCATTGCTGTCAACCGGGCCAGGAACGATCCTGTCTGCCATAAGCATACCTCCATAAATGTTTTTGAAGAAAAACTTCACTACAGTGTATGCTCATGGGGAAAAATTGTGCCAAAAGCATTTACAAGGCAGAGCAAATGTAATAAAATATATTGACTAAGTTTAGGAGCGGGACATGAACGAGAGATTTGGATTCATACATGAAAAGCTTGATATCAAGCTCCTCATACTCTTTATATTACGGAGACTGCCAGGAGTTGTTGACAGAAGCATGCTTACGGAGCTTGTGCAGTGCGACGGGGGAGTGGGCTACTTCGATTTCTCCGACTGCCTCAGCGAGCTTGTGGACGCAGGGCAGGTCGAGGAATGTGAGGGCGGATATAAGATCACCGAGAACGGCGCCGCAAACTGTGAGACTGTCGAGAGCAGTCTGCCGTATTCCGTGCGTAAGAAGGCGGAAAAGCTCCTTGCACCGGAGGCGGAGCGTCTGCGCAGACTGGCGATGCTCACTGCGGAACACGAGGTCACCGACAACGGCTGCTTTGTGACGCTTGCGATGGACGACGGCAAGGGTGAGATCATTCGCATAAGGCTGCTTTGCTCCGGTGAGGAGCAGGCAAAGCGCATAGAAGAAGGTTTTAAGCGTTCTGCCGAGGAGATCTACGGTAAGATAATCGTCATGCTTGACGATTAAAGAACGGATAGTGCTTATTAAGCCCATCCTGCGATGGGCATTTTTATTTTGAAAGGAAATACTCCTATGAAATCATTCATACCCGAAGGATATTCAAGTATACTGAGCGTGTATGACACGCAGAAGGCGATAAGCCTCTTAAAGCGCCTTTTTGAGGACAGGCTCGGCGCACTGTTGAACCTCTACCGAGTGTCCGCACCGCTGTTTGTCGAGGCGGATTCCGGACTTAACGACAACCTCAACGGCTACGAGCGCCCCGTCAGCTTTGACATTCTGCGCTCCGATGCTCACGCACAGGTCGTGCAGTCGCTTGCGAAGTGGAAGCGTTTGGCGCTGAAGCGCTACTGCTTCTACCCCGGCAAGGGACTTTACACCGACATGAACGCAATACGCCGCGACGAGGACGAGCTTGACAATCTTCACTCCATCTACGTCGACCAATGGGACTGGGAAAAGGTCATACTTGCGGAAAACCGCAATCTCGACTACCTCAAGCTCACGGTCATGGACATTGTGAAGGCGGTTTGCGACACGCAGGACACCATGCAGGCGATCTATCCGCAGCTCGGCAGCCTCGGCAAGCTTGAGCGCCGTGTGAGCTTTGTGACGTCGCAGGAGCTTGAGGATATGTACCCCGACAAGACCCCGAAGGAGCGTGAAAACGCATACCTCAAGGAGCATAAGACCGCATTCATCATCGGCATCGGCGGTGCGCTGAAGTCCGGCAAGCCGCACGACGGCAGAGCGCCCGACTACGACGACTGGAGCTTAAACGGCGACATTATGTTCTGGAACGAGCTTTTGGGCTGTGCCTTTGAGCTTAGCTCCATGGGCATCAGAGTCGATCCCGAAGCGCTTGACAGACAACTCAGACTCTCCGGCTGCGACGACAGACGCGAGCTTCCGTATCACAAGATGCTCTTAAACGGCGAGCTGCCTCTCACCATCGGCGGCGGTATCGGTCAGTCCAGACTTTCCATGCTGCTGCTCGGCAAGGCACATATCGGTGAGGTGCAGGCGTCGATCTGGGACAAGGACACCGTCGAGCTTTGCGAAAAAGCAGATGTCATGCTGCTGTAAGGAGAAGCATATTATAGATCATGGAAATTATTGAAGCGATAAAAGTAATAATCCTCGCCATAGTCGAGGGAATAACCGAATGGCTGCCCATCTCAAGCACGGGACATCTTATCTTGGTCGATGAGTTTATAAAGCTCAACGAAAGCGCCGAATTTAAAGAGCTGTTCATGTATGTCATTCAGCTCGGCGCAATACTTGCGGTCGTCGTGCTGTTTTGGAATAAGATGTGGCCGTTCCAGAGCAAGGATAAATCAAAGCCCGTCATCAAAAGAGACGTGTTTTCGATGTGGTTCAAGGTCGTGGTCGCCTGCATTCCGGGCTTTCTTGCCTACATTGCGCTCGATGCGATCTTCGTTGACGACTGCCGCATAATCGCAGCGGCGCTCATCGTGTACGGCGTTGCGTTCATCATCATCGAAAACTGGAACAAAAACCGCACACCGAGAGTTGCGACGCTGGAGGAGATCAGCTATAAGGATGCGCTTCTCATCGGTCTTTTTCAGGCGCTGAGCATCGTTCCGGGAACCTCACGCTCCGGCTCGACCATCATCGGCGGACTCATTATCGGGGTCTCCCGTGTCGCCGCCGCAGAGTTCACCTTCTTCCTTGCGGTGCCTGTAATGATAGGAATGTCGGTGCTGAAGATACTGAAGTTCGGCTTCGACTTCACCTCCGCACAGGCGATAGCGCTCGTCCTCGGCTGCGTCGTTGCTTTCATCGTGTCCATCCTCGTTATCAAATTCCTTATGAATTACATAAAGAAGAAGGACTTCAAGGTGTTCGGCTGGTACCGAATAGTCCTCGGACTTGTGGTCCTGCTCTACTTCTACGTTATAAAGTAAATCAAAAAATGCATCGTTCAAACGAACGATGCATTTTCTTATGCGTTTGTTATCTTACGGTGTAGGTACCGGCTGCAAAGTAGTTAAGAGGATCTGTCCTTGAGCCGTTGAGCCAAACCTCAAAGTGCAGGTGCGGACCCGTTGACATACCGGTCGAGCCAACATAGCCGATGGTCTGACCTCTGGACACCTGCTGTCCCGTCGAGACTGCACGGCTGCTCATGTGAGCGTACAGCGTTTGCAGACCGTTGCCGTGGTTTATCATAACGTAGTTGCCCCAGCCGCCGTTCCATCCGTCGACAGACTTAACGACGGTGCCGCTGTCTGCGGCAAGGATCGCAGTACCGTTTGATGCGCAGATGTCGATACCGCCGTGGAGCTTGTACTGTCCGGTGACGGGGTGGGGGTAGTAGCCGTACTTGCGGCTTGAGATCGTCGTGCAGTAGGAGGGCCACATGAGCGAACCGGTGCCGATGACCTGACCGCCGCTGTTGCCGCCGTTGTTTTTCTCCTGCTCACGTCTTGCTTCCTCGGCAAGCTCCTTGGACTTTGCGCTTATCTCGTTGCGCAGAGCCTCGTCCTGAGCGTTGAGCTGACTTAAAAGCGCCGAGTTGGAGCTGATGTCGCTTTGCAGGGAGGATATGAGTGCGGTCGCTTCCGCAATGTCGCTTTCAAGCTGAGCGGAAAGCTTAGTAAGCTCCGCCTTCTGCTCCTTCATTTCGAGCTGAGCCTGCTCATATTCGGCCTTTGCCGCCTTGAGATCGGTTACGGTGCTCTTGTAGGAATCCTCAAGCTCACGGTCGCTCTTCATAATATCGCCGACGTCGTCGATAAGACCGAGAAATTCGCCGATGGAGTTGGCGCCGAAAAGCACCTCTATGTAGCTGTATCTGCCGTTCTCCTCCATGCTGCGGATACGCTTCTTGAGCTTTACAAGTTGTTCGTCCGCAAGCTTCTGGGTTTCATCGACCTCTTTTGCCTTCTGAGCAATGAGATCCTCATGCAGTGCGATCTGCTCCTCAAGCACCTGTATCTGCTGCAAGGTGACGGCGTTTTTCTGATCGAGTGCGGTTTTAAGCTCAATAAGCTTGTCCTGCTGACCCTTCAGAGAATTTATCGTAGACTGAATATCTTTTTGCTGTTCCTTGAGACTGCTCTGCTGCTCCTTGAGATCGTCGATCTCGGACTGAGTAACGGCGTTTGCCTGTACCGGGATGAACGCTATAAAAAGCGTCAAAGCAAGGATCAGTGCGAGGAAAAGTGAGAGTACGGATCGAAATTTAGTGTTTGACATAATGTACCTCCGTTCACGGTAAAATATTATATCACACCTGTCAAGTCTTTGGTTAACATGTTGTAAACACTTGTAACAAGTAGAAAAAAGACGAGGCCCAAGCCTCGTCTTTTTGACTGTTCAATTTGTTATCAGCCGCCCCAAGCGGTGGGGGAGTAGCTGAAGCTGATGCCGGGGTAGTAGCTCTGCGGATCGACACGGGAGCCGTTGACTCTGACCTCAAAGTGGAGGTGGGGACCCGTGCTTCGGCCTGTCGAGCCGACGTAACCGATGGTCTGACCGGCGGAGACGGTCTGTCCGACCGTTACGGAGCAGACGCTCATGTGAGCATACAGCGTCTGAATACCGTTGCCGTGGTTTATCATTGCGTAGTTGCCGTAACCGCCGTTATAAGCACTGTTGTTGTAAGCGGTGACGACGGTGCCGCTGCCGGCGGCGTATATTGCGGAACCGTAGCTTGCACCGATATCGGTGCCGCCGTGGGTGCCGTACTGACCCGTGATGGGGTGTACACGGTTGCCCTGAACACTGGTGATGTAGGTGCAGTAGGAAGGCCAAACGGTGAGAGTGCCGCTGCCGGAGGGCTTGGAAGGATTTGAAGGATTGGACGGATTCGAGGGCTTATTCTGTTCGTTAAGCTCCTTGATCTTCTGATTTATCTTATCCTGCATTTCCTTATCCTGAGCGTTAAGCTGACTGAGGATAGCGGAATTGGCGCTGATGTCGCCCTCAAGCTCCTGGATTGCTGCGTTTGCTTCGGCGATGTCCTTTTCAAGCTGAGCGGAAAGATTCGTAAGCTCCGCCTTCTGCTCTTTAAGCTCAAGTCGTGCCTCCTCGTACTCCGACTTGACGGTCTTGAGGTCGGTTACGGCTTCTTTGTAGGAGTTTTCGAGATCACGGTCGCTCTTCATAATATCGCCGATGTCGTCCATAAGACTGAGAAACTCGCTGATGGACTCTGCGCCGAAAAGAACGGCAACATAATTGTATCTGCCGTTTTCCTCCATGTTGCGGATGCGAACCTTAAGTCTGCTGAGCTGCTCGTCGGCGACGTCCTGAGCCTTCTCAAGCTCGACGGACTTCTGCTCGATAAGCTCCTCGTGAAGCGCGATCTGCTCCTCAAGGTTTAAGATCTGCTGGAGGGTAATGGCGTTTTTCTCGTCAAGAGCGGTTTTAAGCTCAATAAGCTTATCCTGCTGGCCTCGAAGGGAATTCACGGTGTTCTGAATGTCCTTCTGCTGCTCCTTGAGCTGGTTGCGCTGCTCTTTGAGTTCGTCGATCTCTGCCTGCGTAGTTGCGGCATTTGCATTCGTCGGGGTAAAGCACAGCACCAAGCTGAACATAAGCACCAGACTGAGCAAAACCGAAATCGCTGATTTTAATCGCTTTCCAAACATATTAATCTCCTGTAGTCGTGGGGTTTAAGTACAAAACATATTACTTTATTATTATACACTACTTGTCAAGGAGTTTGTTAAGATTGTTTTAAAAATAAGCATAAGTGGAGTATCCGAACCCGTTTTAAAGCTGACGGTAGCTGAACCCCTGCCGACTGTCGGCGTATCCTTTCGGATATTTCCGACTTTTCAGCTTAAATGAACACAGGCACCGCCGAAAGACGATGCCTGTGATAAAGTGTCGAATCAGAAGTGGAGCAGACCGCTTCCGAATGCTGCTGCAAAAACGGTGGAAACAACGGTCATCAGCTTGATGAGGATGTTGATGGAGGGACCGGAGGTATCCTTGAACGGGTCGCCTACGGTGTCGCCGACGACTGCTGCCTTGTGAGCATCGGAGCCCTTGCCGCCGTGGTTGCCTTCCTCGATGTACTTCTTGGCGTTATCCCATGCGCCGCCTGCGTTGGACATGAACATTGCCATCATAACGCCGGTGACGAGTGCGCCTGCAAGCAGACCGCCGAGAGCGGAAGGTCCGAGGATGAAGCCGACTGCGAGGGGAACGATAACTGCCATAAGACCGGGAATAAGCATTTCCTTGAGAGCTGCGGTGGTGGAGATGGAAACGCACTTCTTGTAGTCGGGCTTGCCCTTGCCTTCCATGATGCCGGGGATCTCACGGAACTGACGGCGAACCTCTTCGATCATCTTGTTGGCTGCCTTGGAAACGGAGTCCATGGTCATTGCGGAGAAGACGAAGGGAAGCATACCGCCGATGAGCAGACCGATAACGACTGCGGGATCAAGAATGCTGATACCCGCCTCGCTGAGCTTAACAAGCTTGCCTCCAATTTCTACCTTTGCTGACTCTGCGAAGGAGACGAACAGTGCGAGGGCGGTCAGAGCGGCG
Source organism: Clostridiales bacterium (assembly GCA_004556755.1). Taxonomy (GTDB): domain Bacteria; phylum Bacillota; class Clostridia; order Oscillospirales; family Oscillospiraceae; genus F23-B02. The sequence goes on from SFFW01000003.1 coordinate 69,837, forward strand.
GAGCCGATAGCGAAGCCCTTGCCCATTGCTGCGGTGGTGTTGCCGACTGCATCGAGCTTGTCGGTGATCTCACGGACGGAGTGGTCGAGACCGCTCATCTCGGCGATACCGCCGGCGTTGTCGGCGATAGGACCGTAAGCGTCGACCGCAACGGTGATACCGGTGGTGGAGAGCATACCGACTGCTGCAAGTGCGATACCGTAGAGGTCAGCGCACTTGTAGGAAATAAAGATAGCAACGCAAATCAGAACGACGGGGATCCAGGTGGACATCATGCCGACTGCAATGCCGGAGATGATGGTCGTAGCAGAACCGGTCTCGGACTGATGTGCAATCTTCTTAACGGACTTGTAATCGCCGGAGGTGTAGACCTCGGTGATGATGCCGATGACGAGACCGACAGCAAGACCGGCGATGATCGCCCATGCGGAATCGTAGCTGCCGAGCATGGTCTTGCTCAGAACTATGGAAGCCACAACGACGAGCAGAGCGGAAACGTAGGAACCCATCTTGAGTGCCTTGTGGGGATTGGAGCCGTCCTTGCCGCGGACGAAGAAGGTTGCGATAACGGATGCAAGAATACCGCAGGCAGCAATTACCATGGGGAAGACAACTGCCTTGTCGGAAACGAGCAGACCGAGGGTCATTGCGGAGATGATAGCACCGACATAGCTCTCAAAGAGGTCTGCGCCCATACCTGCAACGTCGCCTACGTTGTCGCCGACGTTATCGGCGATAACAGCGGGGTTGCGGGGGTCGTCTTCGGGGATGCCTGCCTCGACCTTGCCGACGAGGTCGGCGCCGACGTCAGCAGCCTTGGTGTAGATACCGCCGCCGACACGGGCAAAGAGCGCAATGGAGGAAGCACCGAGAGAGAAGCCGAAGAGGACTTCGGTGTTCTTGGTGATGATGTAGAGAACGCTTGCGCCGAGAAGACCGAGACCGACGACGCACATACCCATGACGGAGCCGCCGGAGAAGGCGATGGCGAGAGCCTTGTTCATTCCGTGCTGAGCGGCGTTTGCGGTACGGACGTTAGCTTTGGTGGCAACGTTCATGCCGATGTAGCCTGCGAGAATGGAAAACACCGCACCGCAGAGGAAGCAGCCGGCAGTGGTCCAGTTGCCGAGACCGAGACCGATAGCAACGAAAAGGACTACAATAAAGACGACGAGGATCTTGTACTCGGCGAACAGGAAGGCACGGGCGCCATCACTGATACTGCCGGCAATTTCCTTCATGCGGTCGTTGCCTGCGTCCTGCTTGCCTACATAGACGATCTTGTAGACAGCGAAAAGCAGAGCGAGGACCGCCATAACCGGGGCCAGATAGATAATCTTATCCATCAGAAGTTCACTCCTATTTCTTCAGATTGCAATTTTGCTTTCATAAGCTGACGGGAGTCGAATCCCTGACGCCCGTCAAAACCGACAGATGCTCGGCTCCCGTCAGCTTAAGCTAATTATGTATTTTATCCTATAAAAGTATGAAAATCAATTTAATTCTTGTGTGTTTTAGTGCAGTTTCTACAAATTTATCATATTTCACGAAAGAACGTCGTTTTACGACGACAATGTGTGCAAAAATAACAAAAGCTAAAAATTTAACGACAATTCTTTAACGTTTTGGCATATAAAACTGAAAATGTTTAAAATTTTTGTTGGAATAGACGTTGAAATTTTTGCGACATGATTATATAATTACACTAAATATTATTATTAAAGAAGAGCAAAGGGAGCGGGAGAATGCTTGTAAAAATATTTGCCGCATTGAGTGCGATCGCTACGGTGCTGACCGTTGCACTTACTGCACTGGCGGAAACCGGATGGAACCTTTTGTGGATAGTGCCGCTGCTTCTTATCGGATATTTCCTTGCGAGCAACGCACTGTACGTTTTGCTAATGTACCTGGGTACGCAGTTTTTTATCGACCTTAATAAGCCGCAGTCTCGTCCGTCGAAGTTCTGCCGCTGGCATCTTGACCAGATCGCAAAGACCGCCTGCCTCTACTTAGGTGCGAAGATACACGTCACGGGGGAGGAGAAGATCCCCACCGACCGCCGTTTTCTCATCGTCTGCAACCACAGGTCGTTCTTTGACCCTGCCGTCATGGTTGCGACGCTGGATAAGCACGGCATCATATACATATCGAAAAAGAGCAACTTCCGTGTGTTCGTCGGCGGAAAGCTGATGCACAAGAGCGGCTGCCTCGCCCTCGACAGGGACAACAACAGACAGGCGCTCGGCGTCATAAAGCGTGCGACGGAGATCATAACGCAGGACGTAGGCTCCATCTGCATATACCCCGAAGGCACCCGCAGCAAAACCGAGAACATGAACCCCTTCCATGCGGGTTCCTTTAAGATCGCACAGAAGGCGGGCGCACCCGTCGTCGTCGCAGCGGTCAGGAATACCGACGATATTATGAGAAATGCCTTTAAACGCAACACTCAGGTGTATCTTGACATAATCGGGGTCATAGACGCCGAATACGCAAAAACGCACACCACAAGGGAAACTGCGGACCTGGCGCAGGGCATGATCGAGGAGCATCTCGAAAAGATGAGGAAGGAGACCTGCGACAGCGGATGCTAAAGCTTTTAAGGTACCTGAAAAGAAAAGAATGGCTGTTTTTCCTTCTCAGTCTGGTTTTCATTGCGGCGCAGGTCTGGCTTGACCTGAAGCTGCCGGACTATATGTCCGAGATAACGAAGCTGGTCGAGACGGAAGGCAGTGCAATGAACGACATTTGGACTGCCGGCGGAATGATGCTGCTTTGCTCCCTTGGGAGCCTTGCGTCATCCGTGGCAGTCTGTTTTCTTGCGTCCAATATCGCAGCCGGCTTCTCGAAACGTCTGAGGAGCGCCATGTACTACAAGGTGCAGTCGTTTTCAAAAAACGAGATCGGTCGCTTTTCGACGCCGAGTCTTATCACCCGCTCCACGAACGACGTCATGCAGGTGCAGATGCTCATAGTCATGTCGATGCAGGTGGTCATAAAGGCTCCGCTCATGGCAATCTGGGCGATAACGAAGATAGCGGGCAAGGCGTGGCAGTGGTCGCTTGCGACGGGGATCACGGTCGCAATACTCATGGCGCTTATGGCGCTCATCCTTGCGCTGACCTTTCCTCGCTTCCGCAGGGTGCAGTGGCTTCAGGACGGACTGAACCGTTCCGCAAGGGAGAACCTGACGGGCATTCGGGTCGTGCGTGCGTTCAATGCTGAAAAGTATCAGCACGACAAATTCCAGAAAAGCAACACCGAGCTTAGGAACAATCAGCTCTTTGCAAACAGGGCGATGACCTTCATAACGCCGATAATGAGCCTGTCCATGAACCTGCTGAGTATGTCAATATACTGGATCGGCGCAATACTCATTAACTCGGTAAGTTTAAACGGCGCCGAGGCGCTGGCGCAGAGAGTGGACATTTTTGCCGACATGATCGTGTTCATGTCCTATGCCATGCAGATGATAATGTCGTTTCTTATGATGGCGGCGGTGTTTGTCATTGCGCCGAGAGCCTTTGTCGCAGCCGGAAGAATAAACGAGGTGCTGGACACCGAGCCTTCGGTGAAGGACGGCTATGGCGAACCGGAGGAGAAAGACTGGGTGAGCATGTGCCTTCTCGACCCCGACGGCAGCGAGAACGCAGTGATCGATCTGCACGGCAGTACGGTGTTCTTCGGTGGTGACGCCGTGTTCACCATACGCAGCGAAGCGGCGTCCCGGCAGATGATAGAGTTTGAACACGTCTCATATCGCTACCCCGGCGGCAGCGGCGACGTTTTGAGCGATATAAGCTTTAAGATAGCACGGGGGCAGACGGTCGCAATTGTCGGCTCGACAGGCTCCGGCAAGACGACGCTCGTGAACCTGATACCGAGATTCAGCGACCCCACCGAGGGACGCATACTCGTAGACGGAACGGACGTCAAAAACTACACTCTAAAGCAGCTCAGCGAAAAGATATCGTATGCGTCGCAAAAGCCGCTGATGTTCACGGGTACGGTTGCGTCAAACGTCGCAATGGGGTGCTCTGCGGAGCCGGAAAGACTTGAAGCTGCGCTTCGCATCGCACAGGCGGACGAGTTTGTAGGCTCTCTGCCGGACGGTGCGGCGTCTCCTGTGGCACGAGGCGGCGTAAACTTCTCCGGCGGCCAGAAGCAGCGTCTGTCTATCGCAAGGGCGCTTTGCCGCAGGTCGGATATTCTGATACTTGACGATTCCTTCTCCGCTCTCGACTTCAAGACAGACAGAGCGCTGAGAAACGGACTTAAACACGAGCTGGGAGATACGACGGTCATCATCGTTGCCCAGCGTATCGGCACCATAATGGGCGCCGATAAGATAATCGTGCTTGACGACGGGCGTATCGCCGGCATCGGTAAGCACAGGGAGCTGCTGTCCGACTGTGAGGTTTACAGGCAGATAGCGCTGTCACAGCTTTCGGAGGAGGAGCTTGCCCTATGAGTCACCCGACCGGAAGAATGAACCGCACAAAGCAGAAGCCGAGGGACTTCCGTTCGGCGATGCGGGATATATTTAAATATTGTAAGCCGTGGTACACTCCAATCATGGCGGCGCTGCTGTTTTCCGTCGGCAGCACGGTGCTTTCAATCATTGCGCCGGACAAGATGGCGGACCTAACAAACTCTATCGGCGCAGGACTTGCCGGCAGCATAGACCTTGACGGCGTTAAAAGTGCGATAATCGGGATACTGATAATCTACTGCTCGTCGGGACTTTGCACCTGCCTGTCAAACTACCTTATGATAAGCGTGATGCAGCACATATCGTGGAGCCTGCGCAAGGACATATCCGAGAAGATAAACAGGATACCCTTAGGCTACTTTGACAGGGTCAGCGTCGGCGACGTTCTGAGCAGAATAACCAACGACGTCGATACGCTGTCCTCGACGCTCAACTCAAGCGTCACAAGTCTCGTGCAGGGCCTTACTCAGTTTATAGGCGTCATTGCGGTGATGCTCATTACAAACTGGGTGCTTGCGTTGACGGCGATAGGCTCATCGCTTTTCGGCTTTGCGTTCATGCTCATTGTGATAAAGCGCTCGCAGAAGTATTTCCGCAGTCAGCAAAAAAATCTCGGTGCGATCAACGGTCACATCGAGGAGACCTACTCCGGTCACGACACCCTACGTATATACGGCGCTCAGGAGGAAGCCGGGAGGGAATTTGACAGGATAAACGACGACCTGTACAAAACCGCATGGAAATCGCAGTTTTTCTCCGGGCTTATGGCTCCGTTTATGAGCTTTATCGGCAACTTCGGCTACGTCGCCGTCTGTGTCGTCGGTGCTTCGCTTGCGCTGGACGGCAGCATAGATTTCGGCACCATCGTGGCGTTTGTCGCATATGTCAGACTGTTTACGTCGCCGCTTTCGCAGATATCCTCCTCCGCAACACGGCTCCAGTCGGCAGCGGCAGCGGGCGAGCGTGTGTTCAGCTTCCTCTCGGAGACCGAGATGCGCAGCGACGCAGAGCTTGGAGATGCCCCGCAGAGGATACTCGGCAGGGTGGAGTTTGACCATGTGAGCTTCGGATACATACCCGACAAGCCCGTGATCCGAGACTTTTCCGCAAAGGTGGAGCCGGGGCAGACGGTAGCAATAGTCGGGCATACCGGTGCGGGAAAAACAACGATAGTCAACCTGCTCATGGACTTTTACGAGCTGTGGAGCGGGGAGATACGCATAGACGGCGTTCCTATCTCCTCCATGAAGCGCAGCGAGGTACATTCGCTGTTCGGCATGGTGCTTCAGGACGCATGGCTTTTTGAGGGCAGCTTCAGAGAAAATATCACATACGGCAAGAAAGACCTTGACGACGAGCGCATGATCGAGGTTTGCAAGGCAGTCGGACTGCACCACTATATAAGCACTCTGCCAAACGGCTACGACACAATGCTCAGCGAAAGCGGCAGCCTGTCCGAGGGGCAGAAGCAGCTCCTCACCATCGCAAGGGCGATGGTTGAGAACGCACCGATGATAATACTTGACGAGGCGACGTCCGCTGTTGATACCCGAACCGAGCGCCTTGTTCAGCAGGCGATGCAGCGTCTTACGAGCGGGCGTACGTCCTTTGTGATAGCACACAGGCTTTCGACCATAAAGGACGCAGATCTCATACTTGTTATGGATCACGGCGACGTTGTCGAGAGCGGGACGCACTCGGAGCTGCTGCGAAAGGGCGGACTGTATGCGGAGCTGTATAACAGTCAGTTTGACAGAGAGGACGACGCAGCAAGAGCGGGAGGCAGAGCATGAAAAAGGTTGCACTTATAACGGGTTCCTCCAGAGGGATAGGCAGGGCAGAAGCGATAGCCTTGGCAAGACGTGGCTATGCCGTGTGCATAAACTACATCGAACACGAAGCGGAAGCGCAGGAAACGCTGCACCTTCTGCAAAGCGAGGGGCATGAGGCGATAGCCGTGAGAGCCGACGTGTCAAACCGCACGGAGGTCGAGGCGATGGTGCGGGAGACCGAAAAGCGTCTCGGCTACGTCACTCTGCTTGTGAACAATGCCGGAATTGCAGGGCAGTGCCTGTTTCAGGACCTGACACCGCAGCACTGGGAGCGCATGCTCGGCGTGAATCTCACGGGAGCTTTTAACACGATTCAGGCGGTGCTGCCGCATATGCTGCATGAACACAGCGGCTGCATAATCAACACCTCGTCCATTTGGGGACAGCACGGTGCTTCGTGCGAGGTGGCGTATTCCGCATCGAAGCACGCAGTCATCGGTCTGAGCCGCTCCCTTGCCATGGAGCTTGCGCCGTCCGGGATAAGGGTCAACTGCGTCGCTCCCGGTGTTATCGACACGGACATGGTGAAGGTGCTTGGCGACGAGACCCTCGGAATGCTCGCCGAGGAAACGCCTCTCGGCCGCCTTGGAACGCCGGAGGATATTGCGGCGCTCGTGGCATTTTTGGCGTCGGAGGAGGCGGGTTTCATAACGGGACAGGTCATAACGAGTGACGGAGGATTTATAAAATGAACAAAGACTACGGTGAGATCGTATCGAAAGAGTGGCTCTCGGAGCATAAGCACTACACCTTTGCGCTGCTTTGCTCCTACGGCGGAACGGCGATAAACGCATTGGTCGCATGGTATTTCCTCGGCCGCAGCAGCATGGGGCTTATCGGCGCCGCAGTCGTTTTTGCCGCACTTACCGTGTGGTGCATTGCCGACAAGCGCTACAAGAGCAGGCAGCTTCCGGCGGTCATAGGTGCGGTAGCCGTGCTTTTAGTCGTGACGGGCTACTTCTTTGTGCGTAAATATCACTGCACCGAGGTGCTGTACCCGCTCGGGGCCGAGTGCCTTGCAATGGCGGCGTATGCCGTGATCTTTAAACAGTCGCTGAAAAGGTCTTGACAATAAGAAAAAACCCGCTTCAAAGCGGGTTTTTTCATGTTCACTATTGCGAGAGCTTTACGATGATCGCATCGCCGATGATAAGACAGCAGCCGTTGGCGGGGTATGACGGCATTGCGGCGACCTCAGGCAAGGTGCGAAGCGCTGTTGCATCGTCATTTGATATATAGGCGTAGTCGTAGTGCATAATGTTTTCAAGATAGCTGTAATACGTTGCGTAGTATGTTACGCCGAGGGTATTGTTGTTGTACAGTGTGGAGTTTGCAATCCCGTCGTATTGAGGGTCAGGATGTTCGTTTGCAAGCCTTCCGAGAAATACAATCTTTGTTTCACCGTGTACAAAGCCGGGCTGAGATTCAATGTAATCGACAAGCTCGTCCATCACTCTGGCAGTTTCGCTGTAGGTGTACTCACGCTGGCGATAGAGCCTGTATGCAAACACAATGTTGCAGAGGATGATTGCGGCAATCGCTCCGGAAATAATGCAGCGATGCCCCCACTTGGGCTCTTCCTCCGTAAGCATGATCGGCAGAAGATACACGGTAAAGCAGCCAAACGCCATCAGCTCGTGATAAACAGAGGCGGAGACGAATCTGATACAGTTTGCGCCCAAGGGAAAGAGCAGAATGAGAACTGCGATAAGCAGAACAGATGCCTTTTGCAGCTTGCGCTTCATAATCAAGGATACGAGCAGGCAGATAGAGCATACCGAAATGATCGCAAGCAGCAGCGGAAAAAGTATTTCCGCACCGCCGATTATGCCACAAAGCTCATGAACAAAAGCTGTATATGCGTATCTGAGCTGAAGGAAGACTCCTACCTCGGAGAAGCTCGAAAGATGACTGAGACTGTTGTAGGCATTGCTTTCGGCAACTCCGCTGAGTGCCAAAATCAGCTTGTAAGAACCCCAATACAGCGCACCGCCGAGAAGGACTGTCGCAATGCCCTTAAGCCCGAACCTTACAACATCACCGCAGCGCTTGCCGTCAATGAGCCTCTTTATACACAGCAGCATGAAAAGCCCCACGGCAACTGAGATGTAGCTCTGGTACAGCGCAAGCGACAGACATATAAATACGCTGCCGAAAACAAATCCGAAGCGGTACTTTAAACAAGAATACACGGCGATGACCGCAAAAAGCATTGACAGCATATAAATATCGACCCACGGAATGTAGGAAGAATAAGAGAGCGACATCGTGGTGTTCGTTGCAAATATTCCGCTTATGAGTATAAGAGAGATACGCTTTTTGAAATCAAACAGCTTAGATATTATGTAAACTGATAGCGACAGAAACACGGAGGCGAGGAGCGTGATGAGCCAAGGGATCGTATCGTTTCCTCGGATGAAGCGATAAACGGGCTGAAGATATCTTCCGAGACCTATCTGGAAGCTGTTGTCGGCGAGAGTGTTTACCGCACAGAGCGCATCGTGCAGAAAGTATTCGTGAAATGCCATGATCCAATGCGTCACAAGCATGAGAACGAATACACATATAAAGCTTTCGAGAAGCGGTTTTTTGATATTACTTATATTTGCCATGTTAACTCCGTAATAATCCCCCCCAAGGCAGAGCCTTGGGGGGCAACTTGATCAGAAGGGGAAACCCATCGGGGTGATACGGCTCATTGCCTTGTTGGTAGCGTCCTCGCTCATGGCGATCGCCTCGTTGACGGCAGCAACGATCATATCCTGAAGCATTTCAAGATCGTCGGGATCCACGGCTTCGGGGCTTATCTCAATGCTCTTGAGGGATCTTGTGCCTATCATGGTAGCCTTGACGGCACCGCCGCCGGCAGAAGCCGTAAACTCTTTGCTCTCAAGCTCTTCCTGCATCTTTCTGATCTCTTCCTGCATCTTCTGAGCCTGCTTCATCATGTTGCCGCCGGGCATACCCCCGCGAAAACCGCCTTTTGCCATGTTTATGTCCTCCTGTAAATTAGTTTCAGATAAAACGTGTTTCCTTAAAGTTTTTCAGTTCGTTTATGTCCCTCGTCGGCTTTTTCTCTGCGGAGGGAGCGGCTTCCGCTTCTTCGACGGTGACCGCAAGACTACGTCCCGTCACCTGCAATGCGGCGGAGCGCAGCCGCAAAATAACGTCCTGACTCTTTATCATGTTGAAAAACAGCCCCGGTTCGACGAACAGCTTCATCGAGGAAGCGTCAATGCAGCACAGGGTTTTTGCCGGGTCTGCAAGTATGGGGATAAGCCCCACCGGGAGACTTGCCTCTGCGCTTTCAAGGATGAGCTTCCAAAGGGAAGCACTGTCCTGCGGAAGCTCGTCGGCATTTTCGGGAGCATCGGGGTTGAGGGCACCGACAGGCCTGTCGAGAAGATCGTCCTCCGGCTGATACTCGTCAAACTGCGAAAGATCGAGGTCATCCTCCGGCTCATCGTCCGCCATCTCTGACTCAAAGCGGCGGGGAGCGGGCTCGTCATAATCGTCGGGGATGTCAAAAACGGGACGCTTCGTCAAGGAAGCTTCAAGCCGTGTAATGCGGGCACGCAGCGCCGCGACATCCTCAACGAGGGCGGGGTCGCACAGAGAAATGATGCACAGCTCCGCAATGAGCCTCGGACTTTTCGAGTCTTTAATTTTAATAATGTATGAAGCAACGGTGTCAATCCTCGAAATAAGCTCCGCCTTGGTGAGCTTCCCCGCAAGCGAGCGCAAAAGCTCAGGACTGTAAGCGCCGGAAACAAGGTCAAGCCCCGTCTTGGGCGCAACGCTTATCATAAGACAGTCACGCTGAAGGGTGTTAAGCTCCGTAAGCGCCGTGACGGGGTCCTTCCCGTCTTTCCAAAGCTCGGAGAAGAGGGCGAGCGCCGAATCGGTGTCACGCCGTATGGTGTGGTCCATAAGCAGCGCAGTGCGGCGGTTGCCCGTAAGCCCCATGACGGAGTACACCGTGTCGGTGTCGATCCGTTCGTGACCCGAACACTGGTCAAGCAGCGAAAGCGCATCACGCATACCGCCCTCGGAAAGTCCCGCAATGAGCGCGGCGGCGTTTTCCTCAAGCTCGAAATGCTCCTGCGAGGCGATGTAAAGAAGGTGCTTTGCGATAACGGAGGCATCGAGCCGCTTAAAGCTGTGGCGCTGGCAGCGGGATAGAATGGTCGCCGGGACCTTGTTAAGCTCTGTCGTCGCAAGAATAAAGGTCAGATGCTCCGGCGGCTCCTCAAGTATTTTGAGAAGTGCGTTGAAGGCGGGAGGGGAGAGCATGTGCACCTCGTCAATGATGTACACACGCTTTTTGACCGAAACGGGAGAAAACACCGCCTCGTCCCGAAGCTGACGCACGTTGTCAACGCCGTTGTTTGAGGCGGCGTCGATCTCCACAACGTCAAGCACGCTGCCGTCGTCGATGCCGAGGCAGGCGGGACACTTACAGCAGGGGTTGCCGTTAACGGGAGACTGGCAGTTAAGCGCCTTGGCAAGAATTCTTGCGCAGGTTGTCTTGCCCGTCCCTCTTGTGCCGATGAAAAGGTACGCATGGGAGAGCCTGCCGCTTATTATCTGATTTTTCAGCGTATCCGTAATGTGCTGCTGTCCCACGACCTCGTCAAAGGTCTTGGGACGCCACTTGCGGTATAAAGCCTGATACATTTTAGTCACCTGAGTATAGTAATGCGGCCTTTGACAAGACTGCACACCCAACCTCGAATAATGCCATATGCCCGCCCCACCGGTAGCCGGCTCAGAACCGGCACCCTCACGGCACACGAAAAGCACCGCTTAATGCTGCTCGGTTCCCCGCCTGACATGGTTCACGGGTTCCCGTTGCGTGAGACCGATTCGTCAACGCTGCTTGCCGGGGTCAGACGACACATGACAAATCCTAAGTTGGGAATTCATTCCTGCTGTAGCGGATTGCAGGTTACAGGGCACCGCTGGCTCCCCAACTAGTGCAGCCTTGTCAAAAGCCGCAAAAGCATTATAACTCAAAAATAAAATATAATCAACAAATATTTTCTTTACAAATCGAAAAAACGTGCTATAATATGCAAGTAAACGATTTGGGCCATTAGCTCAGCTGGGAGAGCGCCAGGTTCGCAATCTGGAGGTCAGGGGTTCGATCCCCCTATGGTCCACCATACTGTGCAAATCCGAACACCGTATTTTTCGTAAAACATACATTCGGGTTTGTGCTTACATTGAAGAACGCTGACTTTTAGTTGGCGTTCTTCTTTTTCGGCATTTCATAAGTCATAGCCTGCTTAGAGTCGCTTACGCCCTCGGTGGTAGGGTCAGTCACAATGCCGAGAATAGCGAGAACCGCAAAGACGGCGTTGACAGCCGCAAGCAGTTTATCACCCACATCACCGAGGTCAATGGTGAAACCAAAGACGGCAGCTATCACCTGCACCAGCAAGAGAACGGCGGGAATGAGAGCCATCCAAAAATTCTTGTTGCGAATACGAACTTTCCAGTTAATCATGATAATTTCCTCCTAAAATTTTGAGTGTTGAAGTAGTAAAAGTAGTTCAATTTCGGTTTTTGCGTAAACTTTTGCCAGTATGTGCGTATCTGGGAGAAGTTTACCGGAAAAACTGATTTTCCACTACTTTTACTACTTATGTAACCTCCTTAAAAGATTTGAGATAAAGCGAAGGTAATTGCACCGCCGACAAGCGCCCACGTCGCTTTGTCTATCATTGCATCCCAACGCTTACCCGGCTTGTCCGTGAGAGTTTTTACATCTGCCTTAATCTCGCCGACATCCGACTTGATATGTTCCTGTTCATTGGCAAGAACCGAGATTGTATCGGTGAGCTTTTCCAGGTTGTCTTGCCTTTCTTCGAGCTTATCAATGCGGTGCGTGTTTGACTTTTCACGCTGCTCAAGCGATGCGAGTTTTGCCGAAACGTCCTCCATCATTCCACCTCCACCGTAAGTTTCAAACTGCGTTTAAACTCCTCAAGAAGCGCAGCTTTGTCGATACCCGGCACGGCGGCGATAAGCGCCTTGCACATCCTCAGATTGATAATCATGCAACGGAGCATATCCTCCGTAACATAAAGCCCACGTTGGTCACCGTAGCCCTTAAAGCCCAGCTCTATAAGCTCCTTCGTCTCGGCACGATAGCCTTCTGGATTCATATACCGTCGGGTATCGACCATGTTTCCAGCGTTGCCTTCAACAGTAGTGAAGGTCATCGCATCAACGCTGGTCACGATGCCTGTGTGACACGGCTGCCCATCGTTGCCCTTCTTAAAAAACTGGTCGCCTACTTTCGGTGAATCGAAAAAGCGTCCCGCTTGCTTGTAGTACCTCACCCATGATACGCAGCCTGCACCGTAGTCACCGGTAAGGCAGAGTATACGCTTTGCTTCCACGTTTCCACAGAGTCGCCAGAAACACCAGGCTACAAAGGAAGTACACCACTCGTAGCCCTGCTTAGAGTTGTTCCAAAACCTCGCAGCATCAAGTTCGTGCTGAAACATGGTATAGTTCCCTTTTCCTGCGTTGCCTTCGAAACTGTATAAGTCTTTATTGCTGGCCTTTTCTTTGTAGCCAATGTATTTAGCCGCGAGGTCTAAGACCTGTTTAGGTATGATATTCATGTTACTACCTCCCAGCCGTACACATCCGGTGCGTAGGTGTTGGCATCGATGGTGCTTATGTAGTGCTTGCCGTTGTAGCTGACTTTATCGCCGGTATTATAAGCGTCGTGCGCCCCTGTAGGCTGTACCCATTCGGGATATTCGTCAAGGCTGACAGCTACCCACAAGGCTGGTGTCGCGTCCGGCGTCCAGTCCGCCTGTGCCGTGTGAGCCTGTATGCACTTGTACAGTGTGCTGTCGTATCTCACCCTGTCACCTACGGCATAGGCTTTAAGCTCCCACGCAGGGAAAAGCTCCACGGCGGTCAGGGCGTTTTCGTCAGGCATGGTACTTGCTGCCGTCTCGATTTTGGCTCTGTAGGCTATCGCTTCTGCTCTCGTCATGTCGCACCTCCTGTGATGATTTGTAATGCCTCAGTGTCGCTTATAGGCTCGTCCGTGGCAGGAGCATCAATCTCGCTCCACTTGCCGACATCTTCGGGCAGAGCATCAACGCAGTTCCATTCACTTGTGCCGTCAGTAAGCGCCTTGCCTTCATCAGCGGTCAAACGGACATAGGCAATCTCTGTGCCGTCACCATAGATGTGTTTAACATTTTTAGTT
>SFFW01000004.1 GCA_004556755.1 Clostridiales bacterium
GAAGTCCTCAGCCATGGATTCGGGGCTGCCGCCGCCGCAGGAGCTGATGAGGACGATCACAAGAGCGATGACCGCAACAACGCCGACGATACCGGCAATGAGATTCTTGTTCGGCTTCTTTGCGCCGGGGGCGGGGGCGGCTACTGTGGGAGCGCCGCAGGCGGGGCAGACTACTGCGCCGTCGGGTACGTTATTTCCGCATTTTCCACAAAACATTTTTCTTCTCCTTTTTACATTTATATTGAATATTTTGCCTACAGTTTATTCGCCGAGCTTCGTTCCGCAGTTAAAGCAAAACGCAGCGTCGGACTCAAGCTCGGTGCCGCAATTGGGGCAGGAGCGCTTTAACTCCTCGACCGCCGGCTCTGCCGGAGCGGGTGCGGGTGCGGGGGCCGGTGTGGGAGCGAGCTTCGTTCCGCAGTTAAAGCAAAACGCAGCGTCGGACTCAAGCTCGGTGCCGCAGGTGGGGCAGGTAAGACCCGCCTTGGGAGCGGTCTTCATGGAAGCGGGGGGGATTCTCGTTCCGCAATTGTTGCAGAACAGGTTGCCTTCGGCGAGCGCAGCGCCGCAGGTGGGGCAGGTAAGACCCGCCTTGGGAGCGGTCTTCATGGAAGCGGGGGGCATTCTCGTTCCGCATTTGTTGCAGAACTGGGAGCCGTTCTGCACGTCGGCTCCGCAGTTGGGGCATTTCTCGACGCCCTTGAGGGTCTTTATCTGATTGCGGCAAACGGCGATCTTCTCGTTGGTGTCGGTGATCGCAGCGATGCGCTCAAGCTCCTCGGCTTCGGGATCGTCCTTATGGCGCTCGTAGTAGCTCTGGCCGATCTCAAAATACAGTCTTGAAATGCGCTTTTCGTGGTCGCTTATAACGCCGCTAAGTCTGTTTACCTCGGCAAAGTTTCTTGCCTTTTCCGCCGCTGCCTGACCTGCGGCGCTTGCCTTGCTGCCGATATTATCAAAAAACGACATATCTTTACCTCCGATTTATTTGCTGAAGTTTCAGATTTTAATATAATCATATTACCATAAGACACGTTTACTTTTCAATACCAATAAGAGCGCAGGGAAAAATTTATTTGCCCTTTACGCAATTGAAATGCAAAAAAAGCTGTGATATACTAAATTTAAATGTACTAAATTATACGGGAGGCGGATCATGGACTTTTTGAGAATGCTTGAGGGCATCAGAACGCCCGTGCTCGACGGCTTTATGTCCGTCGTTACCTACCTTGGCAGCGAGATCCTGTTCATGGCGCTGGCGGTGCTCGTCTTCTGGTGCGTCAGCAAGAAGCAGGGCTACTACCTTTTTGCCGTGGGACTTGCGGGCGTCGTCATAAATCAGTTTTTGAAGCTCTGGTTCCGCATCCCCCGTCCGTGGGTGCTTGACCCGAATTTCAGCATCGTCGAGTCGGCGAGAGCCGGAGCGACGGGGTACTCCTTCCCGTCAGGACATACGCAGAACATCGTCGGCACGCTCGGCGTTATCGCCGTGTCGAACAGGCAAAAGTGGGTGCGGGTGCTGTGCATCGTGTTTATCCTGCTGGTGCCGTTTTCAAGGATGTACCTCGGTGTGCATACGCCGCTTGACGTGGGCGTGTCCTTCGGCGTGGCGCTGCTGCTGATCGCACTGTTTTACCCCACCTTCAAAAACGACGAGACCTTTGCAAAGCGTATGCCGCTCATTCTTGCGCTGCTTGTAGGCATGGCTGTGGCATACACCCTGTTCGTTCTGAGCTACAGCTTCCCGGCGGACGTTGACGAGGCGAACCTGCAAAGCGGTATCCACAACGCATTCACCATGACGGGCGCAATGCTCGGTCTGGTCGTGTCCTACATTTTCGACCGTAAGGTGCTGAACTTTAAGACCAAAGCACCCTTTGTCGGTCAGGCGCTGAAGCTCGTTTTGGGGCTGGGACTTGTCGTTGCGCTGAGGGCGGTTCTGAAAGCGCCGCTCCTTGCGCTGTTTAACGGGAGCGAGGTCGCAAGCCTCGTGCGCTACTTCATAATGGTCGTGTTCGCAGGCTGTGTGTGGCCGGCGACCTTCCCCTTCTTTGCCCGCATCGGAAGCAAAAAGGAGGCGTGCTGATATGGCGGACAAAAAGTACAGGGACCTGTTTAACTTCTTCAAAGACGGCGGCGAAAAGACCGTCGGGACCACTCTGCGTGGCGATATGTACAGGCAAAACGTCTGGACCTTCGGCAGAAACCCCGACTGCGACTTTGTGTACAGCGCACCGAAAATTTCGAGGGAGCATTGCAGGGTGGAGCTTATTGACGGGCATTTCTACATATCCGACATGGGTTCGACAAACGGCACCTACTTAAACGGAAAGCTCGTGCGCCGCAAGGAGCGCATCTTCTCCGGCGACGTCATCGGCATCGGCGACGAGGACATCGTGTTCACGAAAAGTATGCTGACGTGAAAATATGAATAAGAAAAGCACCGCTCTTGCGGTGCTTTTCTTATTCTTCGGGTTTTCCGTTTATTATGTTCTTTTTGGCATAGTATAATCCGGTGAGGACGGTGAGGGCGTCAAGCCCCAAGAAGAACCACAGCAGCGGGTCATGCACGTCGAAGGCGCCGCCGAGGACGATAAACCACATCATACTCGGAAACAGTGCGATCATGGAACCCAAAAGGTAGGCGGGGTACGAGGTGCGCAGCAGTCCGAACAGTACGCCCTGCGCCTCCATTGACAGGTGCAGCGTATGCACGGCAAAGCAGAACACAAAGTCGTTGCCGTTTGCGTTTTTGAAATATTTTAAAAGCTTCGGGTGATTTTCAAGGTGTTTTTCGACGGTAAGCTCCTTTGAAAACCTGCCGATGGCATACGAAACGCTGATGCACAGCGCCGTTCCGACAAGGCTTATCACCGTCGCCGCCGGAAGCTCAAACACGAGCGAGCAGCCGATAAGCACCGCACCGTAGGGAATCGTGAAAGCGCAGCCCTTTAGCGCAAACAGCCCCAAAATTATGAGCAGGGCAAGGGGCTTGTTGCTTTTTACCGCAGTTATCGCCTCCTGCGGGTCGAGCTTTCCGAGATATATAAGCAGTGCGACCACGGCGGCGATGAGGAGCATTATAATGACCGGTATGTAGTTTAAAAGCTTTTTCATCAGAACGAGATTACTCCCAAATGCTCAAGTAAAATTTTCAGACCCATAAGTATAAGTATGATGCCGCCGACAAGCTCCGCCTTGTCCTTGTACTTTGCGCCGAACACATTGCCGACCTTGATGCCGACGATCGAGAGTATGAAGGTCGTCGTGCCGATGGTCGCAATGGCGGCGATTATGTTGACGCCGAGGAACGCAAAGCTCACGCCGACGGCGAGAGCGTCTATACTCGTTGCGACGGAAAGCAGGAGCATGGTCTTAAAGCCGAAGCTTGCGTCGGTCTTTTCCTCGTCGTCGTCACCGAGCGCCTCACGCACCATGTTGCCGCCGATAAGCGCCAGCAGAGCAAAGGCGATCCAGTGGTCGATGCTCGCAATGGCGCTTTCAAAGCTGTGACCGAGAAGGTAGCCGATAAGCGGCATGAGCGCCTGAAATCCGCCGAAGTACAGTCCGACGGTCAGAGCGTGACGGGGCAGGAGCTTCGGCACGGAAAGCCCCTTGCAGACGGACACGGCAAATGCGTCCATCGACAGGGCTATTGCAATTAAAAGTATCTCGACAAAGCTCATAAGGCGCCTCCAGACACAGGGTGAGTTAAAAGATATACCCAAACGGATGCCGTGTCAAGCAAAGGATTCTTGACATCTCCGCCCGATGTGGTAAGATATGACTTGATATCGGTATTTTAAAATTTTTAAATATAATGCGAGGTAAAGACCATGAGCAATAAAAGAGACGGCTTCTTCGGCCGCAGAGACGGGCATCTTATAAGAAATGCGGACAGTATGCACGTCATTATGCCGCTTATATACCCCAACCGCTGCGACAACGAGGCGTATGTCTCCGAGATCATCGACCTTACGAGAGTGGACGAGTATTTAAAGCAGCGCAACGCCGGAGATCCCAAGTTTAAGTACACGCTGTTTCATGTGATCGTCGCCGCCATGCTGAAGGTCATCATCCTTCGCCCCAAGCTCAACCGCTTCATATGCAACAAGAACCTTTACATGAGAGAGCATTACAGCGCTTCGTTTACGATTAAGCGTGAGTTCAGCGACGATGCGGGCGAGGGCCTTGCCTTCCTGTACGCCGACCCGGACGACACCTTCGAGACGCTGCACCGTGAGCTTTATAAGCAGATCTCCAACAGCAAGGAGGGCGGAAGCGACACCTCGTCGGACGCTCTCGATATGTTCAACAAAATGCCCCGTCTCATACTCAAGACCGTTATGGCGTTCATGCGCTTCCTTGACAGGCACGGCTGGATACCCGAGTCGATCGTCGGCACCGACCCCTACTACGCCTCTGTCATTCTCTCTAACCTCGGCTCCATCAAGCTCAAGAGCGGCTACCACCACCTCAACAACTGGGGTACCACCTCGCTGTTCGTCATCGTCGGAGAGATGAAAAAGCGCCCGTTCTATAACGACGACGGCAGCTACACCATGAGAAACAGCGTAGAGCTGGGTCTCACCATCGACGAGCGCCTTGCCGACGGCTACTACTATTCCAAGAGCATCCGCCTGCTCAAGTACATTCTTACGCACCCCGAATGCCTCGACGAGCCTCTCGGCACCCCGGTAGACTACAAATAATATAAAAAATGCTTGCAATGCGGCGCACGGTGTGTTACAATTCACTTTGCGTCTTGTAACTGTGCCGCTTGCGGTATAATCAAGACAGCCTATGATGAGGAGATAAGAACAATGAAGGCAGGAATCCATCCCAACTATCAGCCCACAGTTATAAAGTGTGCCTGCGGCGCAACCATCGAGACCGGCTCCACCCGTCCCGGCATCAGCGTTGAGATCTGCTCCAAGTGCCACCCCTTCTACACCGGCAAGCAGAAGCTCGTTGACACCAGCGGTCGTGTTGATAAGTTCAACAAGAAGTACGGCATCAAATAATCAATATTTATTTGCTCTCGAACGCCATGTCGCAAGACGTGGCGTTTTGCCGTATTTTGCAGTGAGGATGAATTATGGATAAAAACGATATTACAATAGAACGTGCGGTGCTTGCGGGACTTAACGCCGCCAGTCTGCCGCAGTCCGAGCGCAGCACCGACATCACGATGGACGAGCTTGCCGCCCTTGTCGAGACGGCGGGGGGCGAGGTCATCGGGATGTTCATTCAGAACCGCCCCACGCCCGACCCCGGCACATTTATAGGCGACGGCAAGGTGCTTGAGCTTAAAGACTTCATTGCCGCAAACGAGTGCGACCTTGCCGTGTTCGATAACGAGCTTTCGCCCTCGCAGATGCGTGTACTTTCCGAGGCGCTGGGTATAAAGGTGCTTGACCGCAGCGGACTTATTCTCGACATTTTTGCCCAGCGTGCGCAGAGCCGTGAGGGTCAGCTCCAGGTCGAGCTTGCGCAGTACAAGTACCTGCTGCCGAGGCTCACCGGTATGTGGACGCACCTTGTCAGGCAGACCGCCTCCGGCGGCTCGTCGCCTATCGGCACGAGAGGTCCCGGCGAAACGCAGCTTGAGACCGACCGCCGCCATATCCGCCGCAAGATACAGAAGCTTGAGGAGGAGCTTAGCGCCGTGCGCAAGGTCAGATGCACCCAGCGCCGCCGCCGTGAGAAAAACGCCGTCCCGGTCGTCGCCCTCGTCGGCTACACCAACGCCGGAAAATCGACGCTTCTAAACTGTCTTACAGGCTCCGACATTCCAGCAAACGACCGCCTTTTCGACACGCTCGACACCACCACGAGAAAGCTCAGGCTCAGCGAGCTTACGGAGGTCTTGGTGTCCGACACCGTCGGCTTTATCCGCAAGCTGCCGCACCACCTCGTCGAGGCGTTCAAGGCGACGCTTGAGGAGCTTAGCTATGCCGACGTGCTGCTGCACGTCATCGACATCTCAAACCCCGACTGGGAGGAGCAGGCGAAGGTCGTCGACGGGCTGATACAGCAGCTCGGCGCATCGGAAACGCCGTGTATCAGAGTATTCAATAAGTGCGACGCCTATGTCGGCATCCTGCCGCACGGTGAGGATATAGTGTGCCTGTCCGCAAGAAGCGGCGAGGGCGTGAGCGAGCTTGCGCAGAAGCTTCTTGCACTGCTTGAGCAGGGCAATCACAGGGTACATCTTGAGATCCCGTACTCGGACGCAGGCGTTGCGGACGCATTAAACCGTGAGGCGTCGATACTGAGCCTTGAGTACACCGACACCGGCATCACGGCGGAGGTCGTCGTGCCGCCGGAGCTTTTCGGGAAGGTGAAGAAGTACATCCCCGGCTATGTCGAGCCGAAAGAGGATTGGGAGGACTGAAGCCGAGTGGACGAATACTTTGTCCCCGCAGGAGCGGGTGAAGCGGAATTTACGGAGAAGCGCTCCGAGTTTCTCGGTCACGTCAGAGTGATAGAGAGCGAGGAGGAAGCCCGAAGCTTCATTGCCGAAACCAAGAAGAAATACCACGACGCACGGCACAACTGCTGGTGCTACGCCGTGAAAGACGGCGCCGTGCGCTATTCCGACGACGGCGAACCGCAGGGCAGCGCAGGACTGCCGATGCTGGAGGTGTTCCGGCGTGAGAAGGTCACGAACTTCGTGTGCGTGGTGACACGCTACTTCGGCGGCATACTGCTCGGCACGGGCGGACTTCTGCGTGCATACACACGCTCTGCCGCCGATGCGCTTTCGGCTGCGGGCATCGCCGCCGTGCGGCGCAGAGCCTGCGTCGAGGTCGAGTGCAGCTATTCGCTGCTTGAGCGCATGAAGGACAGCGTCGCCCGCTTTGACGGCGAGGTGGACTCCGTTGAATACACGGCCCAGGTGACCCTGCGGGCGCACATCCCCGAAGAGAACACGGAGGATTTTTGCCGCAGCGTGACCGACATAAGCTCCGGCACGGCGGCGGTGAAAACCGTCGGAACGCAGCTCGTCCCCGTGAAAATACGATAATGAAAGCGTCAAAGGGGGGGAGACTTTATGGTGAAGTCTCCCCCCCTTTGACGCTTTTGGATTCATCTTGTATCACAGATGCGGTGCACGCACTTGACAATCTGTTTGCCACGCTTGCAAAAAACTGCGCTAAAAGCGGAATAATCGAGACGGAGGAGCCACCGGAGCTCCTGTCGCATATTGCGACCGATCTTATTATTCACGAGCTTTATGTCCGGTGCAGCCAAAACGGAAATTTCTCGCTGCGTGAGAGGGCACGTCAGTATGCCGAGGTCAAGAAGCCGCTTTTCATCAGTATTGCAGAATGGGAGCGGAGCCGTCGTCCTCGCTCTTTTCGACGGAGCGGATCTCGACCTCGTATGAGCAGTGATCGTTCACCTGAACAAGCACCCGATCGCCGGTCCTTTTGCCGAGTACGGCCTTCCCGAAGGGCGACTCACGGCTGATAAGCCCCTTTAGGGGGTCGGTGCGCACGGTGGTCACGACCTGTATCACCTGCGTTTCGTCGTCGTCCGGCATATAGACCGTCACCTTGTCGTACAGTCCGACGACGTTCTCCTCACGGGAGCCGGAGTCGATTATATGTGCGGAGCGGATCATGTTTTCAAGGTAGCGGATCCTGCTGCCGTTGCGATTTTTCTGACGCTTGGCTTCCTTGTACTCGAAGTTCTCGCTCAGGTCGCCGAAGGCACGGGTGCGCTTTACCTCCTCGATAAGCTCGGGCATAAGCTTGTCACGGCGGTAAGTTAGCTCTTCCTTCATCTTGTCAATGTCCTTGCGTGTCAGCTCGTCGTTCATTTCAAAACCTTCTTTCCGACGGACATTGTACAACCTCTAAGCGCCATATTCAAGCACCCAAATAAAATGTTGAGTTTTTTGCGCCGAAAGAGTAAAATGTATGCGGAAATCTTATTATGGGAGAATCGCCATGAATTATGAAGTAATTGATTTTAAAACCGTGAGCGTAAACTATAAGCTCGACACCGGCATCGGCTCGGAGCTGGGGCTGCGTGCGGAGAGCCGTGTCTCCGTCAAAACGCCCGACGAGTGGTGCGGCTACGTTTACCTGTACCTCAACACCAAGATACACGACGAGAACGACACCTATTTTGTTTTCGACATCACCACCGAGACGGTCATCAAGATACCCGACGAGATAAGCGAGATGAGCGAGGAGCTTATGCAGGAGCTTATTCCCCTTGCACAGCAGCGCTCGTATGCCGCCATTCGTGATATGTCCCTTGCGATGGGCATAAACGAACTGGACCTCAGCAAGTGATATGAGAGAGCCGGTACTTGTTATAATGGCTGCCGGCATGGGCAGCCGCTTCGGAGGACCGAAGCAGATAAAGGCGGTAGACGATATGGGGCACGCCATCATCGACTACTCGCTGTACGATGCAAAGCGTGCAGGCTTTAAGAAGGTCGCATTCATCATAAAGCGTGAGCTGGAGGAGGACTTTAAGCTCCGTGTCGGCAAGCGTGCCGAGGCACATTTTGACGTGGAGTACGTCTATCAGGAGCTTGACCGCCTGCCGGAGGGCTTCTCCGTCCCGGAGGGCAGGGTAAAGCCCTGGGGCACGGGTCACGCCGTGCTGTGCTGCGAAGGTCAGGTGGACGCACCCTTTGCCGTCATTAACGCCGACGACTTCTACGGTCCCGGCGCTTACTCCGCAATATACGATTTTCTGAGCGCCGAGCGCCCGGAGAGCGAGTATGCGATGGTCGGCTACCGTCTGAGAAACACCGTGACCGACAACGGCTACGTCGCACGGGGCATCTGCGAGTCGGAAAACGGCTACCTGTGCAGCATCACCGAGCGCACGCACATCGAAAAGGACGGTGACGACGCCGTTTACGTCGAGGACGGAAAGCGCTGCCCCGTTTCGGGCGACACGCTCGTGTCAATGAATTTCTGGGGCTTTTCGCCGATGATGCTCAGAGAGCTTCGCAAGCGCTTCCCGGCGTTTCTCGAAAAGGCGATGGTCGAGAACCCCCTCAAGGGCGAGTATTTCCTTCCTGCCGTCGCCGATGCGCAGCTTAAAGAGGGCATCGCCACCGTGCGCACCCTGCCGTGCAGCGAGACCTGGTACGGCATGACCTACCTCAGCGACCTCGACTGTGTAAAGTCGGCGCTCTCCGATATGCGCAGCCGTGGCATCTACCCCGACCGTCTGCTCGACTGAATAAAAAAGACTTGAAAAAGCAAAGCTTTTTCAAGTCTTTTTTCATCTGCACACGAAGCAGTGCCATTCTTCCTCGTGGAGGTGGCGCAGGATCGTGAAGCCTGAGCTTTGAAGTGCAGCCAAAACCTCGTCCTCTCTGCCGTCGATTATGCCGGAGGCTATGAACACGGCGTTATCCGACATGAAGCTGCGCACATGGGGAGAGAGCGGAATGATGACGTCGGAAACGATGTTCGCAAGCACGATGTCATAGCCCTCTCCGAGACTGCGGCGCAGCCCCGCATCCGAGCAAACGTCGCCGCAATACACCCGCAGACGGTCGGAACCGATGCCGTTGAGTGCGGCGTTCGACATCACGACGTCGGGCGCTTTGGGGTCAATGTCGCAGCCGACGCAGGACTCTGCGCCCAAAACGAGGGCGCCGATGCCGAGTATGCCGCTGCCGCAGCCGAGATCAAGCACCGTCCTTGCGCCGGGGACATAGTCCTGAAGCGCCGCAAGGCACATCTTCGTCGTGGGGTGACTTCCGCTGCCGAACATGAGACCGGGGTCGAGACGCAAAACGCAGCGCCCGTCTTCCTCGGCGCTTTCCCACTCCGGCACGACGAGCAGACGCTCGCCGACGGGGATGGGCTTGTAGTAGGCACGCCAGTTGTTCTCCCAGTCGCTGTCGGCGACGGGACGGGTCGTGACCGCATAGCGCTGCCGGATGAGAGTGAGAAGCGCCGCACCCTCGTCGTCGTCGGTTATGTAGCACTTTAAGCGGGACACGCCCGTGTAGCTGCGGCGCAGCTCGTCGTCAACGTAGTCCCAATACTGGCGGTTGTTTTCGAGGAAGTCCTTAAAGTCGTTCTCGTTTTCGATTATGACGCCGCTGCAGCCGAGTGCACACAGCTCGTCACAGCGGGCGTCAAGCTCCGACTCCGGGGTCTCGATGCTTATCTCGATATAGTTCATATTCCACCTCTAAAAATCCCCCGCCTGAGGCGGGGGATGCGGTTATTTTTCCTGTTTTGCCTGCGCTTTCTCAGTTCGCAGGCTCGTCACATATAAGTCCGTAGCCGCCGTTCTTGCGGCGGTAAACAACTGAAATTGCGCCGTCCTCCTCGTCGTTTCTGAACACGAAGAACTCGTGCTCCAAGAGGTTCATCTGGAGAATGGCCTCCTCCGGCGACATGGGCTTGATGGAGAAACGCTTGCTGCGGACGATATTGAATTCCTCTGCTTCATCCTCCTCAGCAGGCATATAGGAGGGTTTGACCTCACGCTCCAGAGCTCCCTCCCTCAGCCGCTTTTCAAGGCGGGTCTTATTCTTGCGTATCTGCCGCTCAATGGCAGCGACGCTCGAATCGACGGAGGCGTACATGTCGTTGGTAAGTTCGCTTGCCCTGTAGAACAGTCCGTTGTTGCTGATGGTGATCTCCGCAAGGAATCTGCCTCGCTCCATGCTGAAGGTGACGTAAGCCGTGCTTTCGGTCTTAAAGAACCTGTCCAGCTTGCCGACCTTCTTCTCGGTATAGGCCCTCAGCTCATCGGAACTGTCCATCCTTTTTTCGGTAAAAGTGAACTTCATTTGTGTCAGCTCCTTTCTGCGTTCGCAGGATGTCTCCCGCTATGGGTTTATTATAGCACACTATGTGCAAAAAGAAAAGAACATTTTATGAAATATGCAGCAAGGATTTAGGAGAACGGGGTCACATTTTGTTAATAATCACATGGCATACACGGTGCAGTCGGGCAGCTTCGCCTCAAGCTCCGCAATTTGGTCGGGGGTGAGCGAGGTGCCGGAGATGTAAAGCTCACGCAGGGAACTAAGACCGTAAAGCGGGCTTGCGTCGGTAATGGGGTTGTCGCTCAGGTCGAGCTTTTTAAGCGAGGTGCAGCGAGACAGCACGCTGATATCGCTTATCCCGCAGCCGACGAGACTAAGCTCGGTCACGTCGTTTTTAAAGCTCTTGCCGCCAAGCTCAAGCGTTACCGTGACGGGGGTGAAGCTCACGGCGCAGCCGGGCAGCTTCTTTTTGAGCTCGTCAACGGCGGACTGCGTAAGCTCCTCGTTGCCGTCCAGAAGCAGCGTTCTGAGGGCGTCGAGCTTATACAGCTTCTGAAGCGACGCATCCTTGATGCCGGTGAAGTCCAAGCACAGCGTCTTGAGCGAGCTGAGGTCGGACAGCGCCGAAATGCCCTTGAGCGGATTGCGGGAAAGATGCAGCTCGTTGAGCTTCTTGAGGTCGGACAGCGCCGTCACGGAATCTATCTTGTTTCCGGCAAGATTCAGATACTCAAGCTTTTTAAGACCCATGAGCGGGCGCACGTCGTCTATCTTGTTGTTCTCGAGGTCAAGGGATTTAAGCCCGGTGATGTCCATGAGCGGGGTGAGGTCCTTTATGCTGTTGTCGCCGAGGTCGAGCTTTTCAAGCGAGGTACACAGCGAAAGCAGGGAAATGTCCGATATGCCGCAGCCGGAGAGGTCGAGGCTTGTAACGTCGCTCTTAAAGGTCCTGCCGCCGAGGGTGATCTCCACAACGTCGGGCGATGCGTCGTCGCTGTAGATTATGCAGGAGGGGAGTGCGGTTTTAAGCTCCGCAAGCTGGGTCTCGCTTATATCCATCCCGGTGATGTAGAGGATGCCGAGATTGTGCAGCGAATACAGGGGAGAGAAGTCCTCTATCCTGTTGTTGTCAAGGTACAGGGTGCGCAGCTCGGTAAGCCCGGAGAGCACCGAAATGTCCTTTATCTTATTGCTGCGAAGGTCGAGCGTCGTAAGCTCGTTGAGACCCTTAAGGAAGCTCAGCCCGATGATCTCGTTGTCGCTCAGATTGAGCGTTTTGAGCTTTTCGAGCCGTGAAAGCTCAGACAGGCGGCTGCTCTTTATGCCCTTGCCGGAGAGGTCGAGTATCTCGGTGTCGGCGTCAAAAGGCTCGCCGCAGATGATGACGGTCTTGCCCTCGTCGTAGGCTTCCTTCGCCTTGCGGAGCTGCTCCAAACGCTTGCTTATGACGCTGCTGCCGGAGTTCGAGCTTTCGAGTATGGCGATGGCGTTTACATAGTCGCTCTTTGCCTCGTAGCATTCCGACATGAGGAGCAGGCACTCGTCGGTTTTCTTGACGGAAAGTGCCTGACGCAGCTCGGAAAGAGCCTCGTCGTACTTGCCGTCGTAGTAATAGCTCTGCGCAAGCTCAAAGGAGTCGTTATACGCCTTGTTCTGCGCCGTGCTTCTTATTATAAGAGTACCGACGACAAGCAGCGCAACGATCGCCGCCGCAATGCAGGCGATGGTGACGGTGCGCTTTTTGCGGCGCTTCTCCTCGGCACGGCGGGCAATGATGCGCTTTGCGGCGGGCGACGCCTCGGACGCTTCCTCCTCGTCATAATCGTCGTCCCCGTCCTCCTGCGGCTCGCTTTCAAAGCCCTCCTCGTCACGAAGCAGAGCGTCAAAATCAAGCTCGCCGTCAGGCGAAAGAACGTAGTCCCGCTTTATGCCGGCCTCGTTTAACGCCTCCTGCCTTGCACGTCTGAGCTTTTCCTCAAGCTCCGCCGTGTTCATTATAACGGTGGCGTCCTTTCTGACGGCAGTCACCGTAGGCTCGTTATCGTCCCGGTTAAAGGCGCTCACGGTAAGGTCGTTGTCATCATGTATTTTGCTCATTGTCGTTCTCCTGAGTTTGAGTATTGTCGCCGCTTGGAAACTCCTTCATTGCAAAGCATATGAAAAACAGCGAAAGCATTATACACAGCACCGAAAGCTCCGGCAGCCACTCCTCAAGCGTCATTGCGCCGCTTGAGCCGAGTATGGTGCTGAGATCGTCCACAAAGACGTGGTACAGAAACGGCAGACCGAACAGAGGCAGAAGCAGCCACTTCGTGCCGATGATGCCGAACACGGTCGAAAAGTATATTCCCGCAACGAGCATATACAGGATGATGCACAGCACCGTGTGCAAAACGCTGTCAAAGCCCGTCGCCTTGATGATGAAAAACACCACGCCGAGCAGCACGGGGATGAAGGTGAGCGAAAAGTTCTTTTCCCCCATGCGCAGGATCATATACGCAAACAGCAGATTGCAGGCGATGGGGAGCGA
This sequence comes from Clostridiales bacterium, assembly GCA_004556755.1. Classification (GTDB taxonomy): domain Bacteria; phylum Bacillota; class Clostridia; order Oscillospirales; family Oscillospiraceae; genus F23-B02. Next base: position 13,299 of record SFFW01000004.1, read on the forward strand.
GATCTGAGCGATTATAAAGCCCTGACTTTTCGTCTCCCAAAAGCCCCAGTAGCCGAGAAAGCGAAGGAGTGCGGACAGCAGCATGAGCGCCGCCGAGATGCGGACAAAAACGTTGCTGCCGCTTACATAGTAGCGAGTTCCGTTTCCCTTCATGGCGATTTAGAACGCCCAGCCGCCGTTGCGGAAGATGGGGACCTCCCTGCCGTCGGCGGTGATGCCGGTGATGTCGGTGTCGTGACTGCCTATCATGAAGTCCTCGTGGATCATTGAGTCGTTTATGCCCATGCTGCGGCACTCCTCGATGCTGTACTTGTCGTAGTCCCTGATGCAGCTCGTGAAGCCTGCGCCGAGAGCAAGGTGACAGGCGGCGTTCTCGTCAAACAGCGTGTTGTAGAACATGATGCCGCTGTTGCGGATGGGGCTGTCGTAGGGTACGAGCGCACACTCGCCGAGCATCGCTGCGCCCTCGTCCATGGAGACCATGGTGCGCAGAGCGTCCTCGTTCTTCTCGGCGTGTACCTCGACCACCTTGCCGCCTTCAAAGCGGATGGAGAAGTTTTCAATCATAACGCCACGGTAGGAGAGCGGACGGGTGGAGTAGACGATACCCTCTGCGTCGCCTCTCATGGGGCTTGTGAAGACCTCCTCGCTGGGAATGTTCGGGTTGTAGGTTATGCCGCTGCCCAAGGTATCCTCCGCACCGGCAAGGAAGAGCGCCTCCGGGATGAGACCGACGGAGAAGTCCGTGCCGTTTGAGGAGCGGTACTTGAGTCTGCGCAGACCGAGGGAGTTGAGGTAATCGCAGCGGCGCTTTAAGTCGGCGTTATGCTCACGCCATGCGCTCATACCGTCGCCGTCGGCACGGGAGGTGTAGAGTATTGCCTCCCAAAGCTTTTCGACCGCCTCGTCGACGGGCAGCTCGGGGAACACCTTGCTTGCCCACTTCTTTCCGGGAACGGCGGCAATGCACCACTGGTACTTGTTCTCCATCTCGTCACGGATGGGCTTTATGACGGACCAGCGCTTCTGTATCGCCTGACCCCACTTTTCCTGATCCATGCCGTCAAGCCCGTTGGGGTCGGACGATTCGAGATATATCATCGCAGGCAGGGTCTTTGCCCTGTAAAGAAGCCTCTCACGCTCCCAATCCTTGACCTCACCGAGACCGTCGGCAGAGCGGTACTTGACGTTTAAAAGCTGGAGGGGCTGATGCGACCACTCCACACGGACGTCGCTTGCACCCGCCTTGTAGCATTCCTCGACCACGAGCTCGACAAAATCGGGCTGGTCAAGCTCGGCGTTTATGACGACCTCCTGTCCCTCACGGACGTTTACGCCGACCCTGACAATAAGCTCGGCAAAGGACCTTTTCTTATTTATATCCATGGTTTGCACCTCTCTGATATTTTTCGTGCGAATATTATAACACAGCCCGTCCCGAATTACCACTACAATAAAAATAAGTATGTAAACTTTTTGTATCGTCGCTTGAGAAGCCGGACAGATTGTATTATACTACAGCACATGAAAATTGCTTATTCGGGGTGATACCATGGCAGGAACGAGCTATGCGAAAATTATATCCGTGTTTCTGGCGATCGCCTGCATATTTGCGGCGATCTCCGGCGCAGCGGAGCTTGTGAGCGGACTGAGTACGCTCGGTGTCGAGAAGGAGGAGTACGATACGTTTGCCTCCGAGCTTAGCGAGCTTTTTGACGCCGAGGAAAAGATCAAGTCGCAGCGCAGCGAGTACGAAAGCCTGAAAGCGGACTACGACAAGCAGGCGGCGGAGTACGAGCTGAGTTTAAGCAAACACGCAGACGACGTGAAGGCTTACGAGAAAAGCGCCGCCGACTACAATCAGAAGCTGCTCCAATACAGCATCGGGCAGAACGCCCTTTCGACCGGACTGAGCGGGATAGACAGCGGAAAGCTGCAGCTTGAGTACGGCTTCGGCGCATACGAGCAGGGAAAGAGCGAGTTTGACAAAAGCCTGAGCGATTTTGAAAAGCAGAAGGCGGAGTTTGAGCAGAGCAAGACGCTTTACGACACCGGACTTTCGATCTACAACGACACCGAAAAGAGCTACAACGAGCTGGTCGGCAGGATAGACGAGCTTCAAAAGGGCGGCATGAGCCGTGAGGAAGCGCTCACTGCCGTGTCGGCGGAGCTTGGAACCGAAGTCACGGAGGAGAGCCTTGCGCAGACGGCTTCCGCACTTGAGACGGCAAAGACCTCGCTTTCGATGCTGGGGTCGGTCATTGAGATGGCGGAGGGCGTGATACCCGCAGCCGAGGCTCAGTTGGCGGAGGGACAGGAGCAGCTCAATGCACTTTACGCTCAGCTCGTGCAGGCGAGGACCTCGCTTTCGGAGGCGGAGGCGACGCTTGCGGCGGGAAAGAGCCGGTTAAATGCCATAAACAGTGAGCTTTACGGCAGCCGTGAGGGGCTTATAGAAGCTGCGTCGCTCATAGCCGAGAACGAGGCAAAGCTCGAAGAGCGCAAGGCGGAGCTCTCAAGCAGCCACGAGGCGCTTGCCGATTATGAGGATATGCAGGAGAAGCTGCGCCGCAGTCACGCCCGCTTCGTCGGCATGGGATTCGGCAGCGAGGAGGACGACGACGAGACGCTGCTTGCGGCGGCGCAGGAGAAGGCGGACACGATGTACGCCGAATACTCCGGCAAGCTGTGGGGACTTATAGCGGGCGTTGCGCTGCTGCTCATTGCGGCGGCGGGCTACATCGTCTTTGCGGCGATGCTCAAAAAGCGCATAGACCGCAGGTGCTTTATAGGAGCGGCGGCGATCTGTGTCTTGGCACTTAGCTCGGCGATAGTGGGTCTTGCGACGGGGGCCGTCGGCAGCTCGGCCGTCATATCCGCATTTGCTGTCGCAGTCTTTGCGGCGCTGGAGCTTCCCGCAATGAAAAAAGACCTCGAAGCAAGGGCTTAAAGGCAAAAAATGCTTGACATTCGGGCAAAAAACGGTATAATTATAAAGCCTGTCCTCAGACGGGTAATCCTTGCTCCCGTATTGAGCGGGGGCCAACAGACCAGAAGGAGGTGCAAACCATGGCAAAAGCAATTGATAAGTACGAGGTAATGTACATCATCAACCCGAACTTCAGCGAGGAGCAGATCGCTGCTATCGTCGAAAAGTTCAAAACTCTCATCGAGGCCAATGGTACCCTGGACGAACTGGAGGAGATCGGCAAGCGCAAGCTCGCATACGAGATCAACTACATTTCCGAAGGCTACTATGTTCTGATGAAGTTCACCGGCGAACCCGGCCTGCCGGCAGAGCTTGACCGTATCCTCGGTATTACCGACGGCATCCTGCGTCGCCTGATCACCCTGCGTGCAGAGTAAGGAGACGTAAAATGCTTAATCACATCACCATTATGGGACGTCTGACCCGTGATCCGGAGCTCAGATACACCCAGTCCCAGACGCCCGTGGCATCCTTCACCCTCGCCGTTGACCGTGATTTCGGCGGCAGAGACGGCGGAGAGAAGCAGACCGATTTTATCGACTGCGTCGCATGGCGTCAGACGGCCGAATTCGTCAGCAAGTATTTCCAGAAGGGCAGCATGGCGGTAGTTTCCGGCAGACTGCAGATCCGTGACTGGACCGACCGTGAGGGCGGCAAGCGCCGCAGCGCAGAGGTCGTTGTTGACAATATCTATTTCGGCGAAAGCAAGCGCCGTGAAGGCGGCGAGAGAAGCAATGATTTCCGTCCCGCACAGAACAGCTTTGAGAGCGTCAGCCCCTCGATGGGTGCATCCGCATTCTCCGAGCTCAGTGACGACGACGGCGAGCTTCCGTTCTAAATTCTAACAGGAGGATACAGCTATGGCTTTTGATAAGAACAATCCCAAGAATCGCAAGCGCAGAAAAGTTTGCCAGTTTTGCGTTGACAAGGCCACCGGCATCGACTATAAGGATACCGCAAAGCTGCGCCGTTATATGTCCGAGCGCAGCAAGATCCTGCCCCGCCGTACCACCGGAACCTGCGCAATGCATCAGCGTCAGCTCACCGAGGCAATAAAGAGAGCCCGTGTTATCGCTCTTCTGCCCTACGTTACCGACTGAGCAGCAAATTTAAAACCAAAAGCACCGTGCATTGCACGGTGCTTTTTGCATGGGTGCTCACATTCGGGACGGCGGGGAGGATGCTTCACTTGAAAATGCAATCCGTCCTGTCACGACTGATGGGATACGCAGGGGAATACCGTGCCTTTGCATATGTCAGAACCGGGCGTTTGCTGAGAAATACTGAAATATCAAGCTTGCGGAGGCTCAAAGAGAGCAAAAATTTTCTTGACTCTTTCGCACAAAGCGGTATAATTGGCTCGGAAAGTGTTAAAATTCTAACTATCATTAAAAGGAGGAATCATTATGGATCGCAAGGTTAGAGTCGTACAGTACGGAGCAGGTAAAATGAGCCGCTATCTCATGCGCTATGTCATAGAGCACGACGGCGAGCTGGTCGGCGCATTCTGCCGCAACAAGAGTCACATCGGCAAGGACGTCTCCGAAATCATCGGCAACGGCTTTCCGCACGTTGGAGTGACCGTCGAAAACTCGGCGGACGCCGACAGACGCATAGGCGAGCTGAAGCCCGACGTCTGCATCATCGCAACTCGAAGCACCGTTGCCGAGCTGGAGGACATTTTCACCATATGCGCAAAGCACGGCGTTAATGCCATAACCACCTGTGAGGAAGCGCTGTATCCGTGGAATTCCTCTCCGGCGCTCACCGAAAAGCTTGACAGGCTCGCAAAGGAGGGCGGCTGCACGCTTACCGGTGTCGGCTACTGCGATCTGTACTGGGGCACGCTGGTCACGAATCTTGCCGGCTCCTCGCACAAGATCACAAAGATCGAGGGCAGCAGCTGGTACAACGTCGAGGACTACGGCGTGGCTCTTGCCGAAGGTCACGGCGCAGGTCTTTCGATAGACGAGTTTAACAGGACCATCGGCTGCTACAACGAAACTCCCTCGGACGAGATGAAGGAGCTTGTCGAAAGCGGCAGATACGTTCCGTCGTATATGTGGAATCAGAACGGCTGGCTGTGCAGCAAAATGGGACTGCACATCACGTCGCAGACGCAAAAGTGCATCCCTTGCGTCGATAAGGAGGACCTCAGGTCCGAGACCCTCGGCATGGTCGTAAAGGCGGGGGACGCAACGGGCATGAGAGCCGTCGTCACGACCGAGACGGAGGAGGGCATAACGCTCGTCACCGAGTGCGTCGGTAAGATATACAATCCGCAGGAGACCGACAAGAACGTGTGGACGCTGCACGGCGAACCCGAAACGACCTGCATCGTCAACGAGCCGGCGACGGTCGAGCTGACCTGCGCAACGCTTGTAAACCGCATTCCGCAGCTTATCGACGCCCCCGCAGGATATGTGACCACAGACCGTTTCCCGTACAACGAGTATATGGTTCATCCCATGAATTGCTACGTTAAGAGCAAGTAAGAGCTTACGGGACATAGCAAAATAACGCAAACCGTCCGCAGAGAAAACTCTGCGGACGGTTTGCGTTAATGATGTTAAGAACTTTATCAGTCCATTACTTCGGAGGTGATTGTGACGGTGTACACGACATCGGTGCGGCCTTCATAGGTGTCCTTGAAGGTCATGACATAGCCCTTCGAGGGAGTCATGCTGCCGATGGTGGACGCAGTGTTTGCACAAAGATCCTTTGCGGAATTTTCACCGCCGACGTTTTCATAATAGGTGTTCACATAGTCCTGCCATGCCTTGAGATGCTCGGCATCCCAGCCGTTCGTGAAGCCTGCCTTTGCAATGGCAACGCCCTCATCGAGGATCCTGCGCATATCGGGGGAGGGGAACTTGTCCTTAAAATCGCTGCGGTGCGCAACGATCATGGGAACGAGAGTCTCAAGAACATTTTCGCCTGCAGTGAGGTAAAGTGCGGTGTCGGCGACGGTGTTGCCCTTATTGTCGGAGATGCTCACGTTGAGCTTATAGACGTTGGGGTCGTCATTGATGGATGCATAGAGCAGCTTGACGAACTCTGCACGGGTGATGTTGCGGAGGGGCTTCACGGTGCCGTCAAGGTAGCCCTGAAGGTTGCCGTACTTTGCGAGGAAGCAGAACTCGGCGTAGTAGACCTCGTCGATCTGCTCATAGTCGGACCAAAGGGACGCAAGATAGGTCTTGCAGGCTGCCTTATCCGAGAACTCGGCATAGTTTGCATCGGTCATTGCGCAGCGTGCGATCATGGCGATGGCTGCCTGACGGGAGATGTTGTTGCCGGGGCGGAAAGTGTTTGCGGCATCACCGTAGCCAAGGATAACGCCGTTATCCGCACATTCCATTATGGCGTCGTAGAAAATGTGGGACTTGGGTACGTCGCTGAAGTCCTTGACGCTGCCGGTTCTTTCAAAACCGTGAACTCTGTCGAGGATCGCTGCGACTGCGCCTCTGGTGATCTGATCGTTGGGACGGAAGTTGCCGTCCTGATAGCCGCCGATAACGTATCCGTTACCGTCTGCTGCGGGCTGGTTGGACCAGTAGAGGATCCATTTTGTCGCCCAGTGAGGGTAGCCGCCGTGGTCGGCAGCCCAGTTTTCGATGTCGGTAAACTTAACGGGCTGGTTGTCGGCAAGAACGCTGAGCGGTGCGATAGAAACTATCATGCACAGTACCAGCGCCATGCACAAAAATGCTTTCAGTTTCTTCATTTTGAGGCCTCCTCAAATATTAAATACATTTTATTATACATTTTATTTGAAAAATTCCGTGTACGTCTGAGTGATTTCGTCCTTCATTGCCGCTTTTTCGGAAGCGTAGCTGTATCTTACCTTGTTGACGAGTGAGAAGTCGCCGTTTGTCTCCAGAAGCAGCTCTCCGAGTTCACTGCAAATCGATTCGATCTTTGCGTCACATTCTTTTTCGAGACTGTATGCGGAGTTGATGTACCGGGTTGCGATCGCCTCCTTATTCTCCTGTGTGCGCTCCTCCTCCGGCAAAGCAAAGTACTCGGATTTCGCATCGGCTTCCATGGAGTGAAGCTTGGTCACATAGTAGTCCCGCAGAGCGTACACGTTGAGTATAAGCTCTCTTATACGTCCCTGCTTTTCGAGAATGTCGGGATCGTCGGTCTCTTCGGGGTCATAGCTGATGACTTCGCTCTGCGACGGTTCAGGGTCGGGCGATACGGGAGCGTCGGAGGAAATAGGCTCCTTTGAAACTATTACCGGTCTGCCGCCTTCAAGCACAATTTTCTGACCGTTGTCCTGAAGCCGAGCAAAGCACAGTAGCGCAGCCAAAAACAAAAGAAGAACGGTGACGGTTATAATTGTTTGTTTCTTGCTCATAGTTAAACCTTATCAGTACAGTAATATTTAAACATTTTATGACTTTATTGTCAAGTAAGCGGAAATGTCGATTTCTGTGATTTTCGGAGCTTTTTTTGCGGCAGCAGCCATGTTCGGCGCACGGGAGCTCATATTATGGCAGTCGGAGCCGACAAAGTCGATCTCCCCCGCCGCCAGACTTTTGACCGCTCTGCGTGAGCTGAGGCGTCCGGTAAAGTACTCGGCATTGCTCTGCACGAGGACTCCCGCAGAGCGCAGCACCGACATATGACCGGCAAAGCCGGAGAATTTTCGGTAGCGTTCATAGTGAGCCAGCACGGGGGTGAAGCCCGTGAGCTTTTCAATCGAACAAACGTCGTCTACGACGGTATTTGTCCACGGCTCAAAGGGCATCTCCAAAAGCAGAAGCTTCGTTCCCTCTGTGCTGAGTCTGTCAAGGCAGTCGCAGCGGCTGATACCGTGAAAGTACGCCACCTCGGCACCCAAAAGTATCTTCGGAAATCCATCGTCGGCTTCTATGCGTTCAAACGCCTCACTGCGACGCCGCAAAAAGGCTTCGAGCGCCTCCCTCGCAGGGTAAAAGTGAGGTGTTGCGACCATTACGGTCACGCCTTGCCGTGCGCTTTCCCTGAGCATGGCACAGGATTCCTCAAGGCTTCTGCTGCCGTCGTCCATATTCGGCAGGAAGTGGGAGTGAAAGTCAATCATTTTTTGCCGCCTGCGGAGTAGTAATCCTTGTAGTATTTGCCGTACTTCTTGCCGTAGCCCTTTTTGCTCTCGGCTGCGTCCCTGAATGCAAAGCCGAGAAGCCGCACGGAGCAGAGCCTGAGCTGACGGAGAGCGTCGGCAAGCTCGCTCTTATCCACGACGCCGTTGCGGACGACCATAACTATTCCGTCAAGGAACTTGGAAATGGCGAGCGCATCGGTGACATCGGAGATCGGGGGCAGGTCAACGACTATGTACTCGTAGCTGCTCTTAAAAGCGTCAAGAAGCTGCCCCATTCTATCGGAGCTGAGAAGCTCGGATGGGTTGGGAGGACAATCGCCGGAGGGCAGAATGTCGAGACCCGGAGCGGATTTGCAGCTTATAATACCGCCGGCAGCGCTTTTGGAGACAAGCAGATTTGACAGACCGGGAGACTGCTTTATAGACAGCTTGGTAAACACAGAGGGCAGACGCAGGTCGCCGTCGATGAGCAGGGTTTTTTTGCCGGCCTGACTGAGAACATAGGCAAGATTACAGGCAGTGGTGCTTTTTCCCTCGCCTCGAACGGAGCTGGAAATGCCGACCACACGGCAGCTCTCGTCGCCGGGGAAGGAAAACATTATGTTGGTGCGCAGAAGCTTGTAGGCTTCAAGTGCGGCAAAGCTGAGCTCGTCCGTGAAGATCAGTCCCTTGTCGCTTGAAACGGCGGAAGCCGATGATTTGGATCTGTTTTTCATCTTGCCTCACCTCCGTCCTGCTTCGTGTAAGCAGCGTAATAGCGGCTCTTTTTGTAGTACCCGTGCTTTTTGTAATATCCGTACTCCTTGCCCGGAGCGGTGTCGGGAATAACGGTGAGCAGCGGGATGTCGGGATAGGTCTCGGTGAGGTAAGCCTCGCTTCTGACGGAGCTGTTAAAAAGATCGAGACAAATGATGACAACAGAACTCAAAAGCATGCCGATAATGAAACCGAATACGGTGTTTTTTGTGTAGCTTGGGGAAGCCATGTGGTTGGGAACCTGAGCAAAGTCCACAATACGCACAGAACTGCCCTCCACGGTGTCAGCAATTTTTGCGGGAAGAACAAGAGCAATAGCGTTGGCAATCTTTGTAGAATCCTCGGGATCAGGAGAGGTGACCGTTACCTTGAATATTTCGGTGTCATTGACAGATTCGGCACGTATCATTTTTCCTAGTTGTTCACTGGTATAGTCAAGACCTGTACGAGTAACAAGCTCGTCCAATGTGGAGCGGCTGTTGAGAATGACAACATATGTATCAACAAGACTCTGAGCGGCAGAAATCTCCGAGCTTGAAATACTGAAGCTGGCGGAGCCTAAGGACAGAGAACTGTTGTTGACATAGACCTTGATATCTGCTTCGTACTGGGGGGTAATAAAAAAGTATGTCCAGAGAAAAACAAAAGCAGCGCAGAGAATTGATATAACGGCAATAAGCCATGACTTGCGAACAAGGAGCGTGAACAGCTGCCTAAGGTCAATATACACTTCATTATTTGTGTTATCCATCGAATTTGTGTATCCCGTCTTTCAATATAATAATCTACATTGCCGAGAAAGTATATCATACAACTACTTTCCCGTCAATATTTGGATGACAAGTGGCGAAAAAAAGAGGCATTTTCTGCTCAGCGGTGCTTTTTGGCGGAGGGGGCAGGCTCAACGCCGTTTATCTCATCAAGCTGCTTCTGAAGCTCAAGGTTCTGCTTTTGCAGCTCATCAAGCTTCTTGTTTACGGGCGCAAGCTGCTTTTTAAGCTCACCCGATACCACGGATTTGTAGAAGCGATACTTCCCCGTGAGGTTTACGACGGACACCGCAGCTGCTGCGGCACCGGAGATGATGAGCGCCTTTTTAAAGTCCACCTTGCGGATAAGCTGCAATGCCTTGCGGACGCTGAGCTTGCCGCTGCGCATAAGCTCGGCGGTCAGAAGCTCCTCAAGAGCGCCGGAGGGCATCGGCTGTATCGAAAGCTGAAGCTCGCTCGTTTTTGCTTCTGCTTTTTTTCTCATTTTAAACTCTCCCCATATACATTATTATAATTAGCGCCATTATAAGCCAAAAGCGTCCGTTTGGCAAGTTTGGACAGTGCATTTTCTGTGCATAATCGTGTGCAATTTAGTACATTTGATATAATTTGTACATATGCCGACCTCTAAACGGCAAAAACTTGCTGCAAAAAAACGCATTTTGTACATTGCTAAACCGAAAAATCCATGCTATAATGATTTATCTTTATTCTATGGATATTTGTCTTTGTCGGTACATTACCGATTTAAAGCGATGCCAAGAAAGGGTGAAAAAGATGGAGTTCGGAAAGATGCCGTACAGCCGCCCCGATATGGAGGCGTGCAAAAAGAGCATATGCGAGCTTACCACAAGACTTGAAGCCGCCGAAAGCTATGACGAGGCGAAGAAGATCTTTCTTGAGTATGACGAGCTGCAGCGCCATCTTGACACGCTTGTGAACCTTGCGTACATCCGCCACTCCATCGACACGAGGGACGCTTTTTACGACGAGGAGAAGAAGTTCTTCAACAATGCGCTGCCGGAGGTCGAGGAGTACAATCAGAAGTGGACCGAGGCTCTGCTCAAAAGCCCCTTCCGCAAGGAGTTTTCCGAGGACTTCGGAGAGGTCCTGTTTATAAACGCCGAGATCGCACTCAAGAGCTTTTCGCCGGAGATCATTCCGGAGCTTCAGGCGGAGAGCGATCTTACGCAGGAGTACGAAAAGCTGCTCGCCTCCGCTCAGATACCCTTCAACGGCGGAGTGTATACCATAAGTCAGATACAGCCCTTTAAAAACGACGCCGACGATGCGCTGCGTCTTGCCGCATGGAAGGCGGAGGGCCAGTGGTATAAGGACAATCAGGAGCGGCTTGACGGGATATACGACGAGCTTGTCCGCCTGCGTGATACGATGGGCAAGAAGCTCGGCTATGAAAATTACGTTGAGCTCGGCTACTACCGCATGAACCGCAACTGCTACACGAAGGACGACGTGGAGAAGTTCCGCTCTGCCGTCGTGAAGTACATAGTCCCCGTGGCGGACAAAATTTACAGAGATCAGGCAAAGCGCCTCGGCAAGAGATATCCCATGAGCTTTGCCGACAATGCGCTGACCTTCAGATCCGGCAACGCAAAGCCGCAGGGCGACGCCGATGCGATACTGGCGCAGGGCAAAAGGTTCTACGACGAGCTTTCGCCGGAGACCTCCGAGTTCTTCAACATGATGCTCAATGACAAGCTCATGGACGTGCTTTCCACCGAAGGCAAGGAGGGCGGCGGTTACTGCACCAGCATCCCGGACTACGAAGCGCCGTTTATCTTTGCAAACTTCAACGGCACCCGTGACGACGTCGAGACCGTGACGCATGAGGCGGGACACGCCTTTGCCGCATGGCTCAACCGCAAGAGAGTACCGCTTTCTAACGTGTGGCCGTCGCTTGAGGCGTGCGAGGTGCATTCCATGTCCATGGAATTTTTCGCATGGCCGTGGTCGGAGGGCTTCTTCGGCGACGACACCCGCAAGTTTAAATACAGCCACCTTTCGGGTGCGATAACCTTTATACCCTACGGAACGATGGTCGATCACTTCCAGCACATCGTGTACGAAAAGCCGGAGCTTACTCCTGCCGAGCGTCATGCGGTGTGGAAGGAGCTTTTGGGTGTGTATATGCCGTGGATGAAGCTCGACGGCGAGATCCCGTTCTACAGTGAGGGCGAGGGCTGGCAGAGACAGCACCACATATATTCCAGCCCCTTCTACTATATTGATTACTGCCTTGCGCAGACCGTTGCGCTTGAGTTTTGGGCTATGATAATGAAGGATCTGCCCGATGCGTGGAAGCACTATATGAAGTATTCCTCCTTCGGCGGCAGCAAGCTCTTTACCGAGCTGCTTTCCGAGGCGGGACTTCAGAGCCCGTTTGACGAGAAATGCCTTGAGGGCGTGTGCCTTGCGGCAGACGAATGGCTCCGCAATGCCGACCTTGACGGTATAGAGTAATGGCGGGAAAAAAGAATAAGCGCCCCGGAAGGCGAGAGCATTTAAACGACTTTCGTGCCGAGCTGAACGGGGAGTACATATACGAGGGCGCATACTACGTTCCCGTGTCCGGCAGTCTTGCGGATTTTTGTAAAAAGACCCGCATACTCACGGCGATCGCCGTGCTTTTGGGCTTTTGCCCCGGCTTCATTATCGGTGTGCCGGACGCAAACGGACTGCACCTTATGCTGCCGTGGATAGCGCAGCTCATCACGGCGGTGACGCTTATCTCGTCGGCGATGAAGCTCAAGGCCGAGGATAAGGGACTGCGTGGCTACCGCTACCGCAAAAGCGTTGAGGTCTATCCCGTCCGCCTGCTCACGCTGGCGATATTTGCGGCGGTTGAGCTTGTGTGTGCGGCCGTGCATATCTTTACCTCCGGGGGAGGACCCCTTGCACCGCTGCTGCTTGCGCTCGTTTCCGCACTCTGCGCCGCCTGCGCACTGTATCTCAGAAAGCGCATCATGTCGCTCGGCTGGAAAAAGTCTGAGTGACGCACTAATTCGTTTGCCCGGAGAGGTCTCCGTTTTATAAAAGCATTTCAATAAGGAGGATATCTTATGAAGAAAGCAACACGCATTCTTGCTCTGGTCCTCGCCATGCTTATGTGCCTCTGCCTGTTTGCAGGCTGCAAGGACAAGGATAGCGAAGAAAACAGCAAGAACAACACCACCCCCCTCGTTGTAGGCTACAGCCAGTTCAACGAGAAGTTCTCCCCGTTCTTCTCCGAGACCGCTTATGACCAGGACGTCTATGCTATGACTCAGATCAGCCTTCTGGCTTCTGACCGTACCGGCGCCATCATCATGAACGGCATCGAGGGTGAGACTCATTCTTACAACGGCAAGGATTACACCTACAAGGGCCTTGGCAATTGTGAGATCACCAGGAACGATGACGGCACCGTTTACTACGACATCGAGATCCGTGACGATGTCAAGTTCTCCGACGGTGAGAAGCTCACCATCGACGACGTCATCTTCAGCATGTACGTTCTCTGCGACCCCACCTATGACGGTGCAAGCACTCTGTACGCACAGCCCATCCAGGGCATCGACGAGTACCGTGCGGGCATGACCACCCTCTCCAAGGCACTTGCAGAGGCAGGCCGTGACAACACCAATTTCGACAACTGGACCGAAGATCAGCAGACCAAGTTCTGGGATGCATTCGACAATGCACTCGTTCCCTTTGCACAGGGCATCGTTGACTACTGTGTAGAAGCAGGCGTCTGCGCAGAAGGCGACGTAGCAAGCGCATCCGCAGCATGGGGCTTCAGCGGCAACTCCGCAACCGTTGAGGAGTTTGCAATGGAGATCGGCGACAACTACGGTTGGAACTTCACCGCAATGGAAGCAGAAGTCGGCAACTCCGACGCTCTCGCTGACATGATGGACGAGGAAGTTTACGCATACCCCACCGTCGGCGTTAAGACCGGCGACTCCGCTGCAAGCATCTCCGGCATCCAGAAGACCGGCGACTACAGCATGCGCGTTGTTATGGATAAGTTCGACGCAGTCGCAATTTACCAGCTCGCAGTTGCCGTCGCTCCCATGCACTACTACGGCGACGCTTCCAAGTACGACTACGACAACAACCAGTTCGGCTTCGAGAAGGGCGACCTCTCCAGCGTTCGTGCAAAGACCACTACCCCCATGGGCGCAGGCCCCTACAAGTTCATTGAGTTCAAGGACGGCGTTGTAAAGTTCGAGCGCAACGACAACTACTTCCTCGGCGCCCCCAAGATCAAGAATGTCAACTTCCAGCAGTGCACCACCGAGGGCGATAAGCTCAACGGCGTTGTTACCGGCACCATCGACCTGACCGATCCTTCCATTAACGACGATACCATCAAGGCGATCAAGAAGGAAAACAGCAACAACAAGCTCACCGGCGACAAGATCACCACTGACCTTGTTGACAACCTCGGCTACGGCTACATCGGCATCTGCGCCGACAACGTGAAGGTCGGCAATGATCCTTCCTCCGATGCTTCCAAGAACCTGCGTAAGGCACTCGCAACCATCTACTCCGTATACCGTGACGTTTCCATCGACTCCTACTACGGCGAGATGGCATCCGTCATCAACTACCCCATTTCCAACACCTCCTGGGCAGCTCCTCAGGCAACTGACACAGGCTACCAGATCGCATTCTCCGTTGACGTAAACGGCGATCCCATCTACACCAGCAAGATGAGCGCCGACGAGCGTTACGAGGCTGCAAAGCAGGCCGCTCTCGGCTACCTCGAAGCAGCTGGCTACACCGTCGAGAACGGCAAGGTCACCGCAGCTCCCGCAGGTGCTTCTCTTGAGTACGAGGTATTGATCCCCGCAAACGGCGAAGGCGATCACCCCTCATTCATGGTCCTCTCCGAGGCAAGCAAGGCTCTCGCCGACATCGGCATCAATCTCATCGTAACCGACATGACCGACTCCTCCGCACTTTGGGATTCCCTCGATGCGGGCGAGGTCGATATGTGGGCAGCAGCTTGGGGCGCAACCGTTGACCCCGATATGTACCAGGTATATCATTCCTCCAACCAGACCGGCTCCAACCACTACAGGATCGCTGACGCAGAGCTTGACAGCCTCATCCTTGAGGCTCGTACGAGCGACGATCAGAGCTTCCGTAAGGGTATGTACAAGGAATGCCTTGACATCATCCTTGACTGGGCCGTTGAGGTTCCTGTATATCAGCGCAAGAACTGCATCATCTGGAGCTCCGAGCGTGTCAACAGCGACACCGTAACTCCCGACATCACCCCGTTCTACAACTGGATGAGCGAGATCCAGAACATGGAACTCAAGTGATCGGAACTTAAACTGATCATACTTAGTAGCTAAGCAAAAAGTTGCCCTGAGACCTCAAATGGGGCCTCAGGGCAACAGTGCTGCAAATCGGAGAGGCGTCCGGGAGATGCCCGGTCAATACAGACGCCTGTCTGATATGCAGCACAGCATGTCGTAAAACAGATCGGAGGAAAGACCCGTGTGGAAATACATCCTTAAGAGGTTGCTTATCTCAGTACTCATCCTCTTACTTGTGGCGCTTATTATCTACGCGCTCATGCGAAGCCTTCCCACGTCCTATGTGGAAGCGGTGGCTCGTCAGAAATCACAGCAGCCCGGCGCAAAGAGCTATGAAGAATGGCTCAACCAACTAAATGAAATGTACAATATGAACGGCAACATCTTTGTAGGCTTCTGGACATGGCTCACAAACGTGTTCCAGGGCAACTTCGGCGACAGCTGGCACTACACCGTTCCCGTACTTGACAAGTTCAACGATACCATTTGGGTCAGCTTCATTATGGGTGCGATAGCCTTCTTCTTTGAAGTCATCATTGCAATTCCCCTCGGCGTTATCGCCGCAACGAAGCAGTACAGCAAGACGGACTATGTCGTTTCCATCATTGCGCTTGCCGGTATTTCGCTGCCCACCTTCTTCTTTGCATCGCTCTTAAAGCTCGTGTTCTCCGTAAAGCTCGGCTGGTTTGACCTGTTCGGACTTACGGGACGTGAGCACGATATGCTCAGTACGGGCGGACAGATACTTGACTATGCAAACCACCTCGTGATGCCTGTCGTCACGCTGGTCGTCGTCAGCATGGGCTCTCTTATGAGATACACGAGAACCAATATGCTCGAAGTTCTCAACGCCGACTACATAAGGACCGCAAGAGCAAAGGGTCTTTCCGAGAGAAAGGTCATATATCATCACGCCTTCAGAAACACCCTCATCCCCATCGTCACCATCCTCGGCGGCTCCCTGCCCGGACTCTTCTCCGGCGCACTCATTACCGAGACTCTGTTCTCCATTCCCGGCATAGGCTTTGCATCCTACCATGCGATGGTCGCAGGTGACATTCCCTTCAGTATGTTCTACCTCGTATTCCTTGCATTGCTGACACTTGTGGGCAACCTGATCGCCGACGTTCTGTACGCCGTGGTCGATCCCCGTGTCCGTATCGCATAAGAAAGGAGGAGCTTAGATGAAAAAGAATAAGAATCAGAACGAAGAGCCTCAGGTGAACAATGCGTCCGCCGATAGCGAAAGCTTCTCCCTTAACGACGACCGCCGTGTAAAGGTGCTGTCGCCGTCCATGCTCGTATTCAAGCGCTTTATCAGAAACAGCCTCGCCGTTACCGGTCTGAGCTTCCTGCTTTTGATGTTCCTGTTCTCCTTCGTCGGCGGACTTATCTCCCCCTACAGCGAGGATCAGCAGTTCTATCACACCGTCGGACAGGTCAAGGACGTTGCCGGTATCGCCGAAAACAACGACTACATATATGCAGCCAACGGCGACGAGTTTGCCGGCGCCGTGCAGTCCTATGCCCGCCTTGCCATAAGCGAGGGCAGCGACACCTTCCAGTACAGGGATACCACCTATACCCTGACCAAGGAGGGCAAGGACTTCTACAGCATTTCGCTTAACGGGAAAAACATCGGCATTGCATATATCGACCTCGTAAACCCCGTTGATGAAGGACAGACCTTCTCCTACGACTTTATCTATAACGCACTCAAGGCATACGCCGCCGAGACCGAAGTCGCCGAGGGTGAGGAACCCGCAGCGGAGGAGACCGCAGCACCCGCACCCATGAACTTCACGGCGGACGGCGCCGAGTACACCGTCGATGCCGACGGCTACATCTACTCCGGCGAAGAGATGGTCGCATACATCGACCGCTATGTAACTCAGTCGATACTCCCCGACTTCGTTATTACCAAGGACTTCAGAGAAGCTCTTATCGGCGCTATCGACGGTAAGGTCGGCTCCGACGACTTCGGCGGTAAGGTCACGCTCAATTACACCGACGAAAACGGCAAGGAGTTTAAGTACGAGCTTGAGTACGACGCTCTCCACGAAAAGTGGGACGTTCAGCAGGACACCAAGACCACGAAGTACTACCGCTACGGTGAACCCGACTCCGAGCATTGGCTCGGCACCGACCGTAACGGTATGGATATGCTCACCCGCCTCATGTACGGCGGCAGAGTATCCCTCGTTATCGGCTTCGTCGTAATGATAATATCCACCCTCATAGGTGTTATCCTCGGCGGTATCTCCGGCTACTTCGGCGGCTGGATCGACAACGTGATAATGCGTCTTGTCGACGTGTTCTACTGCATCCCCACAATGCCCATCATCATAATTTTGGGTGCGATGATGGATGAGATGCGAGTTGATCCGGATATCCGAATGCTCTACCTGATGCTGCTGCTCGGCGTTTTGGGCTGGGCAGGTATTGCCCGTCTCGTCAGAGGCCAGATCCTCTCCCTCAGAGAGCAGGAGTTCATGACCGCTACCGAGGCTTGCGGCGTCAGAGTATCCCGCAGGATCTTTAAGCACCTCATCCCGAACGTCATCCCGCAGCTCATCGTCACCTGCACCATGGGTCTGGGCAGTACCATCATCACGGAGGCGACCCTGTCCTTCCTGGGACTCGGCGTCAAGTACCCGTATGCATCGTGGGGCAATATCATTAACGACGTTAACGATACCTACGTCCTCACGACCTACTGGTTCATATGGATCCCGGCGGGCATCTGTCTGCTGCTGACGGTCCTTGCGTTTAACCTCGTCGGCGACGGTCTGCGTGATGCCTTCGACCCGAAGATGAAGAGATAAGGAGGAGAGAATATGGCAAAGAAAAAAGGTCAGGGTTATCTCTCCGCCAAAGAGTCCCACAAAATTTCGAGAGAAAACCGCAAAATAACCAAGGCGCTCGAAAAGAAATATAAGCGCAAAAACGTTCCCGAAGAGGAATTCCTCACCCATATGCACGATCCCGCAAACGTACTGGAGATCGAAAATCTGCACACCTACTTCTTCTCCGACGTCGGCACCGTCAAGGCGGTCGACGGCATAGACTTTGAAGTCCCCATCGGCAAGACCGTGGGTGTCGTGGGCGAATCCGGCTGCGGCAAGAGCGTTACCAGCCTTTCCATCATGCAGCTTCTCCAGCGTCCGCAGGGTCAGATAGTCGAGGGCGAGATCAGATTCAACCTCGGCGACAAGGCATACGATATCGCAAAGACTCCCTTAAAGCAGATGCAGAAGCTCAGAGGCAACTACATCTCCATGATATTCCAGGAGCCTATGACGAGCCTTAACCCCGTTTTCCGCATCGGCGACCAGATCAAAGAGGTCATCGAGCTGCACGACGGTGAGGGCAAGAGCGAGGCGGAGGTCAAGGCACGCACCATAGAGCTGCTTGAGATGGTCGGCATCGCAAACAGCGAGGGCGTTTACAGAATGTTCCCGCACGAGCTGTCCGGCGGTATGCGCCAGCGTGTTATGATAGCAATTGCACTTGCCTGCAACCCCAAGCTCATAATCGCAGACGAACCCACCACGGCGCTCGACGTTACCATTCAGGCGCAGATACTCGACCTGCTCCGTCACCTCAAGGATCAGATCAACTCCTCGATAATGATAATCACGCACGACCTCGGCGTTATCGCAGAGATGGCGGATTACGTCGTCGTCATGTATGCCGGCAGAGTTATCGAAAAGGGTACCGCCCAGGAGATATTCGCAAACCCGGCGCACCCCTACACGATAGGTCTTATGGCGTCGAAGCCCAGCGTCGGCAAGAAGGTCGATAAGCTGTACTCCATCCCCGGCAAGGTCCCCAACCCCATCAATATGCCCAACTACTGCTACTTTAAGGACCGCTGCGAGAAGTGCGTCGCCGCCTGTGACGGCGATTACCCGCATCAGGTCAAGATAAGCGACACGCACTATGTCTCGTGCTACCGCTACTACGACGGAAAGGTGGGTGACTGATCGTGGCAAAGGAGATAATCACCAACGATTTTACCCCCGTTGAATACGACGAGCAGTATATCCTCATGGTAAACAAGCTGAAAAAGCACTTCCCGATAAAGGGCGGCTTCTTCGGCAGCGTCACCGGCTATGTCAAGGCGGTCGACGGCGTCACCTTCAACCTCAAGAGAGGCACCACGATGGGTCTCGTCGGCGAGTCCGGCTGCGGCAAGACCACCACGGGCCGTACCATACTCAGACTTTCCGGCGAAAAGACCGGCGGTCAGGTGCTGTTCAACGGTCAGGAGGTCTATGACCTCAGTGCATCCGAGATGCGCAGCCTGCGCACCAAGATGCAGATCATCTTCCAGGACCCGTTTTCCTCGCTCTCGCCCCGTCTGCCGGTCGGCGAAATAATCGGCGAGGCGGTCAGAGAGCATAAGCTCGTCCCCAAAAACGAGTTTGACGACTACATCGACCAGATCATGGACAACTGCGGACTTCAGCCCTTCCACAAGGACAGATACCCGCACGAGTTCTCCGGCGGTCAGCGTCAGCGTATCTGCATCGCCAGAGCGCTTGCACTCAACCCCGAATTCGTCGTCTGCGACGAACCCGTTTCCGCACTCGACGTTTCCATCCAGGCGCAGATAATCAATCTGCTCAAGGACCTTCAGGATAAGTATAAGCTCACCTATCTGTTCATTTCGCACGACCTCTCCGTCGTTGAGCATATCTCCGACACAGTCGGCGTAATGTACCTCGGCAACCTTGTCGAGTACGGTGCAACCGAGGACATTTTCAGAAATCCGCTGCATCCGTATACGAAGGCGCTCTTCTCTGCGATCCCCATTCCCGACCCGACGGTCAAGATGAACAGGATCGTGCTTGAAGGCTCCATTCCTTCACCCGCAAATCCGCCCGCAGGCTGCAAGTTCCATACCCGCTGCGCAAACTGCATGGAGCGCTGCAGGGTCGAAGCACCCGAACAGCGTGAGATCGAGCCGGGTCACTATGTGGTCTGCCACCTGTATGACAAATAATGGCTAAGAAAAAATACGACGATGATGACGGCAGAACCATATTCGACATGAGCGCCGTCGAAAAACCGAATCTTTTCAGCTTCAACCCGCCCTACATGGACGAGGAGCGTCCCCGCAAAAAGGGCGACGATGAGCCAAGTGCCGCAAGCGACAGACCGTGGGAAAGCTCGAACGACGAGATGCCCCACGAGATGCGCCGTGCCTATGTGTGGGGTGCGCTCAAGGCGTCGCTGCTCATAGCGTCCGCATTTGTTGCCGGCATAGGGGTCGTTGTCTACCTCATAACGCTCATTCCGTACTGAAAATGATCTCGTCAAAACGCAAAGAAGCACCGCTAACAGCGGTGCTTCTTTGCGTCTATGTATCAGCGGATATAGTCTTTAATAAATGCGTCAAGCTTTTTGGCGTAGGCGCCCATACAACGCCAGCTTGTCTCGATGTGACGAACGCCGGGTGAAAAGAGCTTGTCCTTCGGCTGCGGCAGCAGCTCGAATATGTGGGGCGCCATCGAAAACGGCACCGTGGGGTCGTCCTCGCCGTGGGCGATAAGCACCGGACAGCGGGCACTTACTATATGTTTCCGCACCTCGGCGGTCTGCGGATCATAGCCCGCAATGCGGCGGTTTAGTCGGCGCATAAGCCCGTAAAGCGGACCGAGCTGCTTTTTGAGTATCTCGGATGCGTCGATAAAGCCGCTGTCGGCGACGATGAACGCCACGTTATCCGGCACACGGTCGCTCACCATGAGAACGCTTGCCGCACCGAGGGAAAAGCCGTGCAGAACGACGCTCACGTCGCCGAGACGATTTTTCAGCTCAGAAAACCACTTTAAGCAGTCGGCGCTTTCAAACAGCCCGTAGCCGAAGAATTTGCCGCCGCTTTCGCCGGAGGCGGTGTTGTCGGGACAAAAAAGGTCAAAGCCCCGTGAGAAGTAGTAGTCGGCAAGCATTCCGGCGGTCTCGGCATGCTCGGAGTGGTAGCCGTGGACGATGAATGCAAGGCGTTTTGAAGGCTCCTCACCGCAGCGGTAGTAAAATCCGCAAAGCTCCTCACCGCGATTAGAGCGCATAGTCCAGCGCTCGTGCGGTCGGGAACGCAGGCGCTCGGCGTTTGCGTCACGCCAAACGTAGTAGTCCGGCTCGTGATTTTTCGTGTCGAGCAGCAGTGTGGAGAGCTTTGACCTTGTGCGGTAGAACACAAATCGGTATATGTCTGCGACGATGTAAACGGGCAGCAGAGCAGCGGCGGCGATGATGAGGGCTTTCATCTCAGCCCACCTTCATAACTGCGCCGACGCTTGCAAGCAGCGTAAATGCTACGACGAGGATCTGGAACGGCAGCGAGCCGAACACACCGCAAATGGGCGACTTGCCGACTCTGCGGCGGGAGCAATTGTATGCGACGATTATTCCGATGCCCGTGACGACCTGAATAATGCTTGCAAAGCGGGTAAAGCCGACGAAGCTGTCAAGTCCGAGCATGGCAAGCACGAGGCAGGGCAGGGAGGCGATAAGCCAGCTCAGGCGGCGCCCCCAACCCGTCTGCTCGCTAACGATGTCACGCAGATTGAGGGTGTTTGCCCAGAAGGAGGTCGCAAGCGCCAAAAGGGTGAACACATAGCCAACGACTGCGACCCAGCCGCCGAAGCGCCGTGCGAGATCGACGAAGGCGCCCTTCTCGCTCACGTCGCCGCCGGTGCCGAGAAGCGTCGTCAGGGTGATGAGGAATATGAGCGAGGCGTTCACGGCAAGACCGAGAGCGATGGACGATCTGATGCGCTTTTTGTCGCCGCCGAGACCCTTTACGACCTGCGGCGTACTCATAACGGCGGAGAGAGAAAAGCTTATCATGCCGAACAGCGCCAGTGCGTTGTTAAAGCCTCTCCAGTCCGTGGGCAGGGCTTCCGTCCCACGCATGAGCGTTGCAACAAAAATGACGCCCATGACGATGACCATTGCGATGACGGCGTATTTTTCACAGATGCCGACAAGCTTCATGCCGACGAACACCACGCCTGCGCCCAAAACGTAGAATATCAGAATGCCGACGAAGTCGGGCAGACCGAACCACTGTGCGAAAACGGCGGCGGCTCCCGTGAGAAAGGCACTGACATTGACGATGACGGACACGCCGAGGAGAATAAACGCCGTCCACGTCAGAACGGTTTTGATCTTTCCGGCGAAAAGCTCCGAATCGAAGCACTTGACAAACTGCGCACCGTTGTTGTTGTAGCTGAGCTCCGCAATGATAAGGTGCAGCACGAGAGCGACGAGATATGCAAATATCAGTATGAACACGGTCTCCCTGAAGCTGTTGTGCGAGGCGAGATACGGAACGGAGAGTATGCCTGCGCCGACGCCGTGACCGACGATTATGCCCGTGGCTTCGAGGAAGTTGAGCTTGGATTCACCCTGCATCTGTGACAAAAAAATCACCCTTTCGTTTTTTCTCATTCTACCATGACACGGCGCTTTTGACAACGATAATATAAAACAGGGCGCAGCGAAAAGCTGTACCCTGTTTTGGGGAGAGAGTATGGGAAAATTGAAATATCGGAAGCGGTTTCAGGCAAAATGCACGCACTTATTCAGGCTAACGATGAAAGCCACGGCGGATGCCACCATTGCACCGGCAAATATATTGGAAACGGCTCCGGTCATGGTTGCCCAAAGGTAGGTAAAGGCAACTATGAGAACGATGGAAATGATGGCGATAACGGCATAAGCGTTTCTGGAAAGCTTTTTCATGGTTTTTACCTCCTGATGTAAAGTTTTTGTGTATTCTGTTTGTATCTCCGGATTGACTTCAGTATAAAGGAGTGTTACTATAAAGTAAAGCTTGAGAATTTCAAAACACACTTAAGTAAAACTTAAAGGAGGGGGCAACATGGAAAGTGCGAGATGCAAGGCGTTTTTGGCTGCGGTTGCGAGCGGAAGTCTCTCGAAGGCGGCGGATGAGCTTAACTACACCCCGTCGGGCGTGAGCCAGCTCGTCACGGCGCTTGAGGAGGAGTTCGGCTTTCCTCTTTTAAAAAGAAGCAAGAAGGGCGTTTCGCTCACGCCGGAGGGAGAGTCGCTGCTGCCCGCCGTGAGCGCCTATATAAGGCAGGAGCGCCGCATATATCAGCTTGCCGCCGAGGTCAAGGGACTCGACATCGGCTCCATCACCATTGCGGCGTATTCCTCCATTGCGACGCACTGGCTGCCGAAGGTCATAGCCAACTTTCGCCGTGACTACCCCAATATAAGAATAAAGCTGCTTGAGGGTGTGCGTCAGGAGGTCAAAACATGGCTTGCGGAGGGTCGTGCCGACATCGGCTTTTTGAGCGACGGTGACGACATTGAGAGCGAGTACCGCTGGATACCGCTTGCGGAGGACCCGATGGTGGCGGTGCTGCCCTTGGATCACGAGTATGCGGATAAGGACAGCTACCCTCTTGAGCGGTGCAGGTACGAGCATTTCATCATGCCCGCCATGGGCTGGGACGACGACGTTATGGTCATGCTCGGCAAGTACGGCATTGAGCCGCACATCGAGTTTTCGACCATCGAAAGCTTCTCGGCGTATGCGATGATCGCCGAGGGCATGGGCATGAGCATAACGAATTCGCTTATTCTGGAGGGGATGAATTTTGACATTGTGAAGGTGCCGGTGGAGCCTGCACAGTCCATAACGCTCGGCATAGCGCTGCACTCCATTGAACACGCATCACCTGCGGTGCGCAAGTTCGTGCAATATGCGGTGCGTCAGCTCAAGGCATAAAAACGACAAAAATTATTCGATGAAAAATGACTTTTTATGCAGTTATACAAACTTGTCTCCACGGCGTTGACAGGCTTATAATCCTGTGTTAAAGTCGCAAAGTAAGAAAAGCTCTTATGCATTTTAAAAAGGCACGGAGAGCTTTTTTGGTTTTTTGAAGAACAGAATAAAAGAGAAAAAGGAGCAAGAAAATGGAGAAAATGTTTAAGCTTTCTCAGCGCGGAACCACCGTCCGCACTGAGGTGGTCGCAGGCATTACCACCTTTATGGCAATGGCCTACATCCTCATGGTAAACCCCGGAATGTTCTCGGATCTCCCCGGCGTGTCCTACAATGCGATCTACGTCGCCACGGCTATCAGCGCAGTCATCGGCACTCTCCTCATCGGTCTCATGGCAAACCTGCCTCTGGCTCAGGCGTCCGGCATGGGTCTGAACGCATTCTTCGTGTACACCGTGTGCTTCGGCCTCGGCTTCACCTACTCGAACGCACTCCTGTTTGTTCTGGCTGACGGTCTTATCTTCGTTCTCCTGACCGCCTCCGGTCTCCGTAAGCTCATTTTCGACGCCATCCCCGCAGCGGTCAAGGTTGCGATCCCCGCAGGCATCGGCCTGTTCATCGCATTCCTCGGCTTCCAGGATGCAGGTATCGTCGCAAAGGATCCCGCCACCGGTGTCACTCTTGCTTCCTTCAACCTTCTCGGCTCGGCTACCTGGGCAAGCATCATGCCCATGCTCGTGACCGTTGCCACCGTTATCTGCATTGCCGTCCTCAGCAAGAAAAACGTTAAGGGCGCAATACTTATCAGCATCCTCGGCGGCGCAGTCGTTTACTTCGCACTCGGCTTCACCATCCCCGACTTCTACAAGGGCTTCCTCGAAGGCTCCAGCATGAACCCCCTCAAGGCGTTCAAGGACTTCGCAAACGGCGCTTTCGGCAAGGTCTTTACCGAGGGCTTTGACTTCAGTGCATACCTTGCCGTCAAAGGTCACACCAAGAGCGGTCTTATCATCACCTTCATCACCACCGCACTTGCATTCTGCATGGTCGATATGTTCGACACCATGGGTACCCTCTACGGCGCTTGCCGCGGCGGCGGTCTCCTCATAAAGAACGCCAAGGGCGAGGAAGAGGTCCCCAACATGAACAAGGCAATGCTCTCAGACGCAATCGCTACCTGCGTCGGCGCCGCCTGCGGTACCTCCACCGTCACCACCTTCGTCGAGTCCTCCTCCGGCGTTGCAGCCGGCGGCCGCACCGGACTTGCTTCCGTCGTCACCGCAGGACTCTTCCTCGTGGCAATGTTCCTTTCTCCCATCGTTTCCCTCATTCCCTCCTGCGCATACGCAGCGGCGCTCATCTACGTCGGCATTCTCATGATCGGCTGCGTCAAGGACATCGAGTGGGCGGATCCCGCAATCGCACTTCCCGCATTCCTCACCATGACCATGATGCCCTTCACCTACAACATTTCCTACGGCATCGCCTTCGGCCTTATTGCCTACATTGCCATCAAGCTCTTCACCGGCAAGGTCAAGGAAATAAACGTCGGCACATGGGTCATCGCACTTCTCTTCACCGCAATGTTCTTCCTCACCCACTAATAAATATTCACAAATTTATCCGTTTTTCGGATAAGGAATTGTTGAAAAAGCCGAAGGCTCTGCCTTCGGCTTTTTTGATGCTTTTAATAAAAAACAAGTTCTTTGCAGCATTTGTCAAAATGCTGCAAATTTTTTCCGCTATCGGACAAAATTAAAATTATATATAGTACAAATATCTATTGATAAATAATCAGAATATGATAAAATAATTTGATATAATGGGAAAAACCGTGAACGGAGCGGCAATTGATGGGATTTTCAGGAAAGCTGAAAACTAAAATAAAAGAGGGCTACTTTAAGGAGATGCTGCACGAAATAAGGTGGATGCTGAAGTACTTTCGGCGCTACCGCTTTGCCGTGCTTATACATATCCTTTTGGGCGTGGCAGGCACCGCAATGTCGCTTTTGTCGAGCGTTGCTATGAAAAAGCTCATCGACGTCGTGACGGGCTTCGACACGGGCGGTATAGTCGCCGCCGCTGCGCTCATGCTCGGACTTATGCTCGGCAGCGTGCTTATGAACGCCGCTGCGTCACGCATTGCGGCGGTCATCAACATCCGTGTGCAAAACGGCATACAGGCGGAGGTCTATGACCGTATGCTCCGCTCCGACTGGGAGTCGCTGGAGAAGTTCCGCAGCGGCGACCTCATCAACCGCTTAAACGGCGACGTGAACACCGTCGCCTCCGGTGTGACGAGCCTCCTTCCC
Source organism: Clostridiales bacterium (assembly GCA_004556755.1). Classification (GTDB taxonomy): domain Bacteria; phylum Bacillota; class Clostridia; order Oscillospirales; family Oscillospiraceae; genus F23-B02. Next base: position 39,318 of record SFFW01000004.1, read on the forward strand.
GGACTGGTTTCGGGCGGGGTGCAGTTTATAGGCTCGCTCATCATCATTTTGCTTTACGACAAGGTCATGGCGTTCATTGCGCTTATCGGCGTTCCCGTGACGGTGCTGTGTTCGAGGATGCTCGTCGTGCGCATGAGGGAGTACAGCCGAAAGATGAAGGACATCGGCAGCCAGGTCATGTCATTTCACGAGGACTCTTTCCGCAATCTTTCGACGATTAAGTCCTTCGGCGTGATGGACGGCTTCCGTGACAGGATGCTTGCTATGCAGGAGACCTATCGCAAGGCGCTTTTGGAATACAACGGCTTCTCCGTGCTGACGGGGATGCTGATGTCGATACTCGGACTGTGCATATCCGTCGGCTGCTTCGGCTGGGGCGTGTACAGACTGTGGACGGGCTTCATATCCTTCGGCACGATGACCATGTTTTTGCAGCTTACCAATATGCTGCGCTCGTCGTTTACGACGCTTATCGGGCTTGTGCCGTCGGCGATCTCGGTGACGACCTCCGCAGGAAGGATCATGGCGGTGACGGAGCTTTCCGAGGAGGAGGGCGCTCGGGAGCTTATGCCGACGCCCGACAGCTGCCGTGTTGAGCTGAGGAACGTTTCCTTTGCCTATTCCGGCGGCGCCACGGTGCTTAAAGACGTGTGCTTTGCGGCGTCTCAGGGCGACACCGTTGCGCTGGTCGGACCCTCCGGCGAGGGCAAAACGACGATGATACGTCTCATTTTGGGACTTATAAAGCCCGCAGAGGGCGAAGCCGTCATTATAACGGGCGGGGAGGAAGCAAGGCTTTCCGCCGCAACGAGGAGCGCCTTTGCCTATGTGCCGCAGGGTAACACGATACTTGCGGGCACGGTCGCCGACAATATGCGCATGGTGTGTCCCGATGCCGACGACGAAATGATAAAGGAAGCTCTGCGTCTTGCCTGCGCCTACGACTTCGTGTCGAAGCTGCCGGACGGCATATACGGCAGTACGGGCGAACACGGCGGCGGCTTCTCCGAGGGTCAGGCGCAGCGCATTGCGATAGCAAGAGCCTTGCTTTCGGATGCTCCCGTGCTGCTCTTGGACGAGGCGACCAGCGCTCTCGACGAGGAAACGGAGCGCAGGCTGCTTGCGAACATCAAAAACGACAAGAGGAACCGGACGCTTATCATCGTGACGCACAGAGCCGCAGCGGCGGAGGTGTGCGACAGGCGGTACAGCTTAAACGGTACACGGCTCACGGAGGTCAAGTGATGGAAAAACGCATACTTTCCGCCGAGGAGCTGATGCCGGAATACACGGAGCTGTTAAAGGCGGGGGCGGAGCTTCCGCTTTCGGTGAGCGGGGCGAGCATGCTGCCCTTCCTCTATCCCGGACGGGACGCCGTGTTTCTCAAAGCGCCGTCGGGGAAATTTGAACGGGGCGACATTCTGCTTTACCGCCGCACAAACGGCAGATACATACTCCACCGCTTGCAAAAAATCAGGGATGACGGACTGTACTTTGCCGGCGATGCGCAGGACGTGATCGAGGGTCCCGTTTTGCCCGAACAGGTCGTCGGGACCGTGACGGGGGTCCGGCGCTGCGGAAGATACGTAGGCAGAAAAAGCCCCTCATGGCTGTTTTACAAATACGTCTGGCGCTTTAGCTTAGGGCGCCGAGGGCGGATGTTCACACTGTTTCGCCGCATTAAAAACACTTTCGGGAGAAAGAAATGATAGACATACACACGCACATCATTCCCGGCATAGACGACGGCTCGTCGGATATGATGACCTCGCTTTCGATGGCGGAGCTTGCCGCCGAGAACGGAACGGATGCGATCATCGCAACGCCGCACTGCAACCAGCCGGGACTGTACGAAAACTACGCATCCGAGGAGCTGTCGGAAAGATTTGAGGAGCTGAAAAGAGAGATAAGGCTTGCGGAGATCCCGATAGAGCTGTATCTCGGCTCCGAGGTGTACGGTACGCCGGAGGTCCCGGAGCTGTACTCGCAGGGCAGGCTCCCGACCCTAAACGGCAGCCGATACCTGCTCATAGAATTTGACTTTTACGCCGGAGCCGTGTTCATGCAGAACGTTCTGTACAAGCTGATGGATGCGGGCGCCGTGCCGATACTTGCCCACCCGGAGCGCTACTATGCGCTTCAGCTCCAGCCGGACACGGCGATGGCGTGGCATGACGACGGTGTCGGCATACAGATAAACAAGGGCAGCCTTTTCGGGCGCTTTGGCGGAGGGGCGGCGTCGCTGTCCCGCACCCTGCTGAGATACGGCAGCGTGAGCCTCGTCGCAAGCGACGCTCACGGGGCAAACGTCCGCACACCGGACATGACGGACGCCTTCGGCTTTATAAGCGCCAACTACTCCGAGGAGCTTGCGGAGCTGCTGTTGTCGGAGAACCCGACGAGGATCCTCGAAAACAGACGGCTCCTGCGGGCGGACGTATCCCAGATGTACTGAAAAGAGGTACCGATATGAAGAAAAACAAACTTCCCATACTTATGTGCGTGCTTGTGGTCCTGTCGATCGCAGCGGTCGTGGGCTACCTTTACTACGCAAAGGCGGTGTCAAGCCCGCTTTCTCCGACCATCAGCTTTGACAGCGACACCGTCACGGTCAGCACCTCTTACACCGAGGAGGAACTCCTTGCCGGCGTCACGGCAAGCGACCCGGAGGACGGCGACGTGACCGACTCGCTCATAGTCGAGAGCGTTTCCCGCTTCATCGGAGACGGTACCGCAAGGGTCACATACGTTGCGTTCGACTCGAACAATCATATGGCAAGGGCGGAACGTAGCGTCCGCTTTACGGACTACACCTCGCCGAAGCTGGAGCTTTCAGCTCCGCTCATGTTCAAGAAAAGCGGCGATATCGACATACTCAAGTACCTTTCCGCCGAGGACTGCTTTGACGGCGACATATCCGGCAGCATCAAATATACGCTGCTCGGCAAGAGCCTGACGCTGTCCGAGGTCGGCGAACACAGGGTGCAGATCAGAGTGACGAACAGCATGGGCGACACGGTGCATCTCACACTCAAAGTCGAGGTCACGGAGCGGGATCCCAACACAGCCGGCATTACGCTGACAAACTATCTCATTTACCTGCCGCAGGGTGCGGACTTTGACCCCGCAGCATACGTCGAGGGCTACACGGCGGGCGGTGAAAAGCGCACGGGCGCCGACGGGCTTACGATAAAGAACGGAGCGGACACCTCGACAGAGGGCGTTTACACGGTCGATTACATATACGGCAGCGGCGACGGCGCAAGCCGCACGAGACTCATAGTCGTAGTGGAGTAAGGGGGCTGCATCACAGTGGAAGAAAAGAAAAAATCGGGTGCGGCCGGAGAAAACGTTCAGGGCTTTCACCCGCTGCTGCTCATAAGAGAAATGATAGGCAAGCTCTGGCTTGCGCTTGCAGTAGCGATCATCGTCGGCTGCCTTGCGTATATCGGCGCTTCGGCGCTGTACAGCCCGGAGTATAAAACACAGACGACCTTTGTCGTGTCGGTGAGGGAGGGCGGCTCCTCCGTCTACTCAAACCTTGCCGCAGCGAAGAACATTGCAAGCTCCTTTTCCGAGATCGTCGACAGCGACGTTATGAAAAAGCGTGTGGCGGCAGAGCTGGGTACCGACCGGGTCGGCGGCGAGATAAGCGCAAGCGTCATCGAGGAGACGAACCTCATTGAGCTTACGGTCACGGCGGACAATCCGAGGAGCGCATATCTCATAACGAGAGCGGTTCTGAATAACTACGGTGAGCTTGCGGAAAAGGCGCTCAGCTCGGTGACGCTGGAGATACTCAGACAGCCCAGCATACCGATCTCGCCCTCGAACACCTCCGGCGCCATGCGTGCGGCAAAGCTCGGTGCTATCGCATCTGCCACCGTTGTGCTTGTGTGGGTCTGCCTCAAGGCATACCTGAGAGACACGGTCAAGGTGACGGAGGACGTCGAAAAGAAGCTTGACGTTAAGCTCCTTGCGACGGTGTACCACGAGCGAAAGTACAAGAGCGTAAAGGAAGTTCTGCGCCGCCGTAAAAAGAGCATTCTCATAACGAACCCGACGACGGGCTTTGCGTTTTCCGAGACCTTCAGAAAGCTGCGCACGAGGGTCGACTACCATATGCGCAGAGAAGGCGCAAAGGTCATCGTGGTCACCTCGGTGCTTGAAAACGAGGGCAAAAGTACCGTCGCCGCAAACCTTGCGCTCGCCATGAACCGCAAGCGCAAAAACGTCATTCTGATAGACGGCGACATGAAAAAGCCCGCTTTGCACAAGATAATGAACTATCAGGACAAGCAGTACGCCGGGATCACGGATTACCTCGACGGCAAAGCGGGGCTTAAAGATACGCTCATATCCGACAAGAATTATCAGATGGGACTCATCCTCGGCAAAAAGGGCAGCGACCGCTCGACGGAGCTTGTGTGCAGCCCTGCGATGCGTGAGCTTATACGGCAGGCAAGGGAGAACGTCGACTGCATAATCATCGACACTCCGCCTATGTCCGTCAGTCCCGATGCGGAGTGCATAGCGGAGCTTGCCGACGCTTCGATACTCGTTGTGCGGCAGGACACCACTCCCGTCAAGGTCATAAACGACGCAATAGATACGCTCTCGTCCTGTAATGCGAAGCTCATCGGCTGCGTTTTCAACAATGTCAGGTCGGCTGACCTCAGCGACGGATACAGCTACGGCAGCGGCGGCAAATACGGCTACGGCGGTCACAGCTACAGCCGCTACGGATACGGCAAGTACGGCTACGGCAACCGCAAAAAGCAGGATGTCGGAGAGGAGAGGGAAGTATGAATAATGAAGCGACAAGACAGCCCTTTTCACTCGGCCGCATAGCGGCGCAGTTTTTAAGGGGACTGCGGCGGCTGTGGTATATCATTTTGCTGCTTGCCCTGCTCGGCGGGGCGTTCATGGGCTACCGCTCGTGGACGAGCTATACCCCCGTGTACAGCGCATCGGCGACCTTCAGCGTCTACACCGTGAACGAAAACCAGTCCGGCATCTCGACCTTTAACTTTGCCGTGGCGGAGCAAATGGCAAAGACCTTCCCTTACATTCTCACGAGCGGCGTACTGAGCGACCTTGTCAAGACCGACATGGGGCTTGACACGCTCCCTGCGATAAGCGTTTCCTCCGTTCCGGAAGCGAACATGATAACGCTGACCGTCAAAGGCGGGGATGCGCAGCTTTGCTACGACGTGCTGCAGTCGGTCATACGAAACTATCCGCAGGTGGCGGAGTTCGTCGTGGGACCGACTTACATGAACATCGTTGACGAGACCGGAGTTCCGCAGGAGCCGGATAACGGCAGGAGCTGGACGGGAGCCGCAAAGAAGGGCGCCGTCGTCGGCGCTGCGATAGGTCTGCTCATCGCACTTATCTACGGCTATACGAAGTCTACCGTCATGGGCAGGGAGGACATTCAGAGCCGCAGCAACGTGCGCTATCTCGGAACGCTGCCCGCCGTTGCGGTTAAAAAGCGCAGCAGGCAGGATCCCCGTGCGCTGACCGTCAGCGAGACGCAGGACAGAAATTACAAGGAAGCCTTCCGTGCGCTTGCCGTGAGGCTTGACAAGCAGCTTCGTGACCGTGAACGGAAAACGCTCATGGTGTGCAGCGCAGCCTCCGGCGAGGGCAAGACCACGGTGGCGTACAACATGGCGCTGTCGTTTGCAAAGCTCGGCAGAAGGGTGCTCCTCCTCGACTGCGACCTGAGAAATCCCTCGCTGAACGCCATAACGCAGAGTGCGGAAAAGACCGGACTTTCGGAGCTGCTCTCCGGCACTCTTTCGCTTGAGAACGCCGTGCATACGACGGAAAACGGGAATCTCGGCATCATATACGCAGGCTCCGGCGGCGCAAACGAGGAGCTTATGCAGGGCAGCGGACTTTCGGAGCTGATGCGTGAGCTTAAAGAAAGCTACGACTACATTGTGATGGACACCCCGCCTTGCTCGCTGCTTACCGACGCCGAGGATCTGGCGGAGGTCAGCGATGCGGCGATAATGGTCATTAAGCAGAACTACGCAAGCCGCAGCTCGGTCATCGAGAGCATGACGAGGCTCAGCGAAAGCGGCACCGCCGTTGTGGGTTATATACTCAACGCCTTCTCCGGCAGAAGCGGCGGCAGAGGCGGTTACGGCTACGGGTACGGTTATGGCTACGGCTATGGTTACGGATACGGATACGGTTACGGCTACGGAGAAAGCGACGACAAGGAGTCCGACGGCAAGTGAGCCGTAGGACGAAGGAGAAATGCTTATGAAAAAACTGACGGGTGATTACAGCAAGGAAAAGCTTGTAAGGGTACTGTGCCTTGTTACGGCGGATGCGGTAATCGTAAACCTTGCTGCGGTGGTGACCCTGCTTATCAGATTCTCCATTGACGGCATGACCGTTTGGAACTCCGCCTTCGAATGGTATCTAAAGCTTTATCTCGGCTATGCGGTCATCAATACCGTGGTCACGATAGTGATGTTTGCGTTGTTTAACCTGTATAACAGCCTTTGGGAATTTGCGGGCTACAACGAGCTTGTCCGCATCGGCTGCGCTTCGGTGGCATCGGCGCTTGTAAACTTCGTGCTTATGATGGTCATCGAGGATTCAAGGATGCCGCTGAGCTTCCCGATAGTCTACTCGATGCTGCTTGCAGCCGGCACCGGCACTCTGCGTCTCATCTACAGAGCGCTGCGCCGTAAGAGATCGGGACGCAGTACCGCCGAGAAAAAGCGCACCATGCTCATCGGCGGCGGTCAGGCGGGCGCAATGGTGCTGCGTGAGTTCCGCTACAGCGCCCACTCCGAAAACAAGGTCGTCTGCGTCATCGACGACGACCGCTCAAAGTGGGGCAGCTTCATTCAGGGCGTTAAGATCGTCGGCGGCAAGGAGTCCATTGTTTCGGCGGCGGAGAAGTACAACGTTGAGGAGATAATCCTTGCCATACCCTCCGCAAGCCGCAGACAGAAGCTCGACATTTTGGAGATCTGCCATGCGACCGGGTGCAAGCTCAGAACGCTGCCCGGACTGTATCAGCTCGCAAATGGGGAGGTCAGCATACAGAAGATAAGGGAGGTCGACATCGAGGACCTGCTCGGCAGGGACATCGTGAAGATCGACCTAAACGAGGTCGCCGGCTACATAAAGGACAAGGTCGTTTTGGTTACGGGCGGCGGCGGCAGCATCGGCAGCGAGCTGTGCCGTCAGGCGGCGACACAGAAGCCCAAGACCCTCATCATCTTCGACATATACGAAAATAACGCCTATGAGCTCCAGATGGAGCTGCGGCGGCAGCATCCCGAACTCAATCTCGTGGTGCTTATCGGCTCCGTGCGTGACAAGGGCCGTGTTGACTATGTTTTTGACAAGTACCGTCCCGACATCGTCTGCCACGCTGCGGCGCACAAGCACGTCCCGCTGATGGAGGATTCGCCGCTTGAGGCGATAAAGAACAACGTTTTCGGCACCTACAACGTCGCCGAAGCAGCCGACAGGTACGGCGCACGGCGCATGATATTGGTCTCGACCGATAAGGCGGTCAACCCCACGAACGTCATGGGCGCATCGAAGCGCATATGCGAGATGGTGGTGCAGATGTGGAACGGACGCAGCAAAACGGAGTACGTTGCGGTGCGCTTCGGAAACGTCCTCGGCTCGGCAGGCAGCGTCATTCCGCTGTTCCGCCGTCAGATAAAGGAGGGCGGTCCCGTCACGGTCACGGACAAGAACGTCATCCGCTACTTTATGACCATCCCGGAGGCGGTGCAGCTCATATTCCAGGCGGGCGCATACGCCAAGGGCGGAGAGATATTCGTGCTTGACATGGGCGAACCCGTGAGGATCGACGACCTTGCAAGGAACATGATCCGCCTGTCGGGGCTTGAACCCGACCTTGACATTCCGATCGTTTACACGGGTCTGCGTCCCGGCGAAAAGCTGTATGAGGAGCTGCTGCTCTCCGGCGAGGGAATGCAGAAAACCGCAAACGACCTCATCTACATCGGCGGCGAGGCGCCCTTCGACGAGGCGCTGCTCAGCGAAAAGCTCACCGAGCTCTCGGAGCTTCACGAGGGCGAGGAGATGCTTCTGCGCACGAAGATCTCGGAGCTTGTGCCGACGTATCACATGACCGAAAACGATGCAAAGAGGATGCCGCAGGTATCCGTGGAGGCGTAAAATGGAAGGTAAAAGAATTTTTCTTGCAAGTCCGCATATGTCCGACGAGGGTTATGAGCTGGAATATGTGAACGACGCTTTCCGCAAGAACTGGATAGCGCCGCTCGGCGAAAACGTAAACGAGTTTGAGGCGGCTGTAAAGCGCTTTACGGGTGAGGAAAACGCCGTTGCGCTCTCCGCCGGGACCGCTGCGCTGCATCTTGCGCTCATCCTTGCCGGGGTCGGCAGGGGGGACAAGGTGTTCTGCCAGAGCCTCACCTTCTCGGCTTCCGCAAACCCGATCGCTTACCTCGGCGCAGAGCCGGTGTTTGTCGATTCCGAGAGCGAAAGCTGGAATCTCGACCCCGCAGCGGTGCGTGAAGCGATCCGCCTGCACGGTGCGCCCAAGGCGCTCGTCGCCGTGCATCTTTACGGTATGCCCGCAAAAATGCGTGAGATAGAGGGCATTTGCGAGGAGTACGGCATAGTCCTCGTCGAGGATGCGGCCGAGGCGCTCGGCTCGGTGTACGAGGGTCGCCCCTGCGGAACGCTGGGACAGCTCGGCGCACTGTCGTTTAACGGCAACAAGATCATCACGACCTCCGGCGGCGGTATGCTGCTGTGCAGGGAAAAGGAGGACGCCGCCCATGCGCTGAAGCTTGCGACTCAGGCGAGGGAGCCGTTCCCGTGGTATCAGCACGAGGAGATCGGCTACAACTACCGCATGAGCAACATAAGCGCCGGCATCGGCAGGGGACAGATGCGTGTCCTGCCGGAGCGCATAGCGAAGAAGCGTGAGATATTCGAGACCTACAAGAGAGAGCTTGCGGAAAAGCCGCTGAGCTTTCAGGAGGGCGTGAAGGACAGCGCTTCAAACCGCTGGCTCACTGCGGCGACGATAGCCGACGACTGCAAGGTGACGCCGACGGAGCTTATCCGGCTCTTGGGCGAGGAGAACATCGAGGCTCGCCACGTTTGGAAGCCGATGCATATGCAGCCCGTTTTTTCGGACTGCGCCTTCGTGAAATGCGGAGACGCTGCGGTGAGCGAACGGCTGTTTAACAGAGGCATCTGCCTGCCGAGCGACACGAAGATGACACCCGGTGAGCAAATGAAAGTGATAGAAACGCTGAAAAAAGCGTTTTAAGCAAGAACAAGCCGCCCCGTCAGGGGCGGCTTGTTCTTAAATTATTTAATTAAAACAGTCTGCCGACGGATATTACGCCCATGGTCACAGCCATGATGATAAGTCCGGCGATCATAACGCCGAGACATATTGTGGGCAGGGCGTTTTTGAGGCGCATATCCAAAAGCGACGCAACGAGTGCGCCCGTCCAAGCGCCCGTACCGGGCAGGGGTATCGCAACGAGGATGAGCAGTCCCCAAAACGAGTAGGCCTGCACGACCTTGCCCTTTTCCTCGCCCTTGCGATTGAGCCAGTTTGAAAAACCCGTGAGGATGTTGTGCTTGTTCATCCAAAGCAGGACCTTCCTCGTCAGCAGAATAAGTATCGGTACGGGGAGCATATTGCCGACGACGCCTATCGCATAGGCCAGCCACGGCTCAAGTCCGTATGCGATGCCGACGGGGATCGCACCTCTGATCTCGGACACGGGCAACATTGCAAATAGCAAGGTCTTAAGTATGCCGGTCATTCATTCCTCCGTTAGTTTGCGGGATCCGGCAGCATACCGTCGGTCGGTTCGGGACTCGGCGACGGCTCCGGGATCTTATCAAATGTGACCATTATCGTATGATCCTCTCGGATGTTCGAGAGGGTATAGCTTGTCTTCTGACCTATGTCCTGCCCGTCGACCGTGACGGTCTTTATCTCGTAGCCCTCGTCCGGCGTAAAGCCGATGGTGATGGCTCCGTTATCCTCGACGCTGACGCTGCCCTCCGGGTTTGCGGAGCCGCCGTTGCCCACCGAGACAAGCACGGTGTGCCTGTTTTCCTGCGGTATCGCAGCGCCGTCCTCACCTATGACGGGGGACTCGGTCACGTCGACCGGGTCGTCGTGCGACTGCACGGCGCCGGGCTTAAAGGTCATTGCGCCGGAGCCGAAGCTCAAAACGGCGACGATGACCGCAATGACAAGCACTGCGACGGTGATCGACACCTTGAACTTCATGCTCATGGGCTTATGCAGCTTCTTGGGTTTCTTTGTCTTTACGGTGTTGCTCATATCGGATACCTCCCGACCGCTTACTGCTTAGGCGGCTGACCGCCCTGTTTGTTTCTCGGCTTGCCGCGGCGGTAATAGTGCCTCCGGTTGTTCTTTTTCTGTGCGGCATCCTTTGCCTGAGGCTGCTTCGTTTCTTTCTTTTCGACGGGAACGGCTTCCGCTTTGACGGAGACGCCCTCGGCTGCCTTGGGATTTCTGCCGCCCCTTGAGGACTTCGGCCTCGGCTTTACGGGCTGCTTTTCTTCGCTCGGCTGCTGCTTTGCAGGCCCCTTTGCCTCGACGGGCTTTTTCTCGCCCGACTTGGGCTTGCGATGCCTGTTCCTGCTGCGGCGGCTCCTCTGCTGCGGCTTTTCCGCAGGTGCGCTCTCGGGTTCTTCGGGGCGGAAGTCCTCGGAGAAGAGCTGAGGCAGCGCCCACTCGTCCTCCGGCTCGACCTCCGGCTCCGGCTCCGGCACATATTTGAGCACCGAGGGGGGAGTCTCCCCGTCCTTGGGTCTGCCGCCGGGTACGGTTGCGACCTCGACCGCACGGAAGGTTTTAAGCTCGCCGTCGCCGCCGCCGTCAAGCTTTACCTTGACGAGCTGGCGCAGCAGATTCACCTGTGTCACGTTGCCGTAGCCGTCCGGCGTTTCGACGAATGCGCCCTGCTTGGGAACGCTTTTCACAAGCTCCTCATACGCCTCCTGCTCATAGCGCAGACAGCACATGAGTCTGCCGCAGGAGCCGGAAATTTTGCTGGGGTTTAAGGACATCGACTGCACCTTTGCCATCTTGGTGGAGACGGGCTGGAACTCGTCGAGGAAGCGGCTGCAGCAGAAGGGTCTGCCGCAGATACCGAGACCGCCGAGCATCTTTGCCTCGTCCCGCACGCCGATCTGACGCAGCTCGATGCGGTTGCGGAATATGCCCGCAAGGTCCTTCACCAGCTCACGGAAATCGACTCTGCCGTCGGAGGTGAAGAAGAACATGGTCTTGCTGCCGTCGAAATTGCACTCGACGTCAATGAGCTTCATGTCAAGTCCATGCTCCGCTATCTTCTTCTGGCAGATCTCAAAGGCTTCCTTTTCACGCTTTTTGTTTATCTCCGCAATGCGGAGATCGTCCGCCGTTGCGATTCGCACGACGGGACGCAGAGGCTGCACCACGGCGTCGTCATTCACGAAATGATTTGCGTGGGTGCAGTCGGCGATCTCAAGTCCCTTGCTGGTTTCGACAATGACCTGCTGACCGATTTTTATCTGCTTGTCGCCGGGAGCGAAGTAGTAGCTTTTGCCCCGGCCCTTGAATTTTACGCTTATAACTTCAATCAACTTTTTTCCTCGATTCCTTTTACGGCAAGCAGGCCGTAAATATGTTTCGTGCCGGTGTTGACCTTCAAACGGTCAAGACAACGGTCACACAAAGCGATAAGCCGCATGATCTCCTCCCCGCTCATGGAAAGGCGCTTGCCCTCGCCGGAGAGTGCGGATATAAGCTCCGCCTTCGCCGCCTCAAGAAAATCGGCGGTTTTCCGACCGTCGCAGCCCTCGGACGCCATGCACCATGTCAAAAGCCCGCTCCGACTGCCGCTCTGTATACATGAAATAAACTCCTCCGCCATCCTTTTGGCGTCGGCGTCGGGCGCTTCCGCCTCGGCATTGCGATGTATCTCGACGCAGCGGGAGCGCACCGTTACGAGCAGCTTTTCGGGATTCTGCACGCAGAGAATGAAGCGGACGCCCTTCGGCGGCTCCTCAAGGAGCTTGAGGGCGGCGTTCTGAGCACTTTCATTCATCGTATCCGCATCCTCGATGAGATAAACCTTCTCGGCTGCTTCGTTCGGCAGAACATATGCGTCGGCAGCCATGCTGCGGATCTGATCCACCTGAAGCTCCTTCTTTAAGCGCCCCTTGTCGTCGCTGAGACGGGAGATACGGATAAAGTCGGGATGCGTGCCGTTTAAGACCTTGCGGCAGTCACGGCAGACGCCGCAGGGACGCTTGCCCGCAGCGCCGCAAAGCGACTTCTCGGCAAGCTCCGTTGCAAGCTTTATGCAAAGCTCCTTGGAGGGCGAGGATATTATATATGCATGAGACAGCTTTTCCACATCACACCTCCACCGGCTTATCAGTTCATTTTACTATTTATTGCGGCGCAAGTCAACATATTTGCCGCTCGCCGCAATGACAAAAAACACCGGCAGCAAAATGCTGCCGGTGTAATTCCGCTTTTGCCGTGTGGCTCGATTATAACCTGCACAGCATGGCAGGTGGGTCGCCTAAGCTCTGTTTCTCTGCTTCCAACGTCCGACGCCGAAGCGCCGGGAGGCCTGCAATCCGCAGATTCAAATCGGCATCCCTTATAAGAGATGTGGGTTTAATTGAGCCGAAGGTCCGCAAGGGACGATCACGCACAAAGCAGAACCGTTATAAATTTATGCCGAATGACGAAACTTATTCCTCGTCTTCGTCGTCATCAAAGAGCAGAACGGAAAAATGCTCATAAACATCCTGAAGCTCGTCATCGTCGTCAATGGACTCGAAAACGTCCATCCCGTCCTCATCGGGAACGATGCGCAGAATGATGATGCCGTATTCGGGATCGTCCTCCGGAATGTCGGTGGGAAGGAAAGCGGCGAAGGAGCCTCCGTTGTAATCCATGGTATCGAGCAGCTCAAGCTCAAACTCGGCGCCGTCGTCATCTACAATAGTAATAAAATCATTTCCGAATTCCTTGCTCATTTTTATCCTCCTGTTATGATTTGATATTATTTTACCCCATACCGTGATAAAATTCAAGAGGTTATTATGAACTGAAATCCTCAAGAAGAGACAAAAGCTCCGCTTTGCTCTGTGCGGGTATGCCGTTTTGAAGCAATTCCCTGTCATAATCGTTCAGAGTGTCGGTTTCTATGTCGGTAATTTCCAAACGCTCTTTTCCCTCGCCGTATATCGCAATGTAGCCGCCGCTGTCGTAAAGCCAGTATGGAGCGGACTCCTTCTGTGTGCGGACGGGCGGGGTCTCGGCGACACCGTCTCCGGCAGCACCGGAGGCTTTTATTGCGGCGCCTCCGCAAACGGCTGCGCCCACGGCAAGCAGCGACAGCAGCCAGACTCTTAATTTGAGCCGCATAGTATCATCTCCTTACTTTTTACGATATTATTTCCAACAAAATTAACAATTAGTACACTACTGCTTGACATAATGTGATATAATCATATATCCGACTTAAATTAGCTTCTTACACATTTTATAATCATCCCTTGAAGGAGGTGTATGAATCTCGATGGCAAAGGATAAAGCTGCATCGGGCGGAGAGGGCATAGGCACTTTCCGGCTCATTATGCGCATCCTCGGTACGCTGATACTTATCGGCATACTGACCTCGCTAATCTTCCTGTGCATCTTTGCGGACTACATCAAAACAAGCATCATTCCCAGCACTCCGCTTGACCTTAACGACATAGCGCTCAAGCAGTCGAGCATCGTGTGGTATCAGGACAAGAGCAGCGGCGAATGGAAGGAGCTTGCGATACTTTCCGGCGAGGAGGAGCGCATTTGGGTCGACCGAAGCGACATTCCCGATTACATGAAAAAGGCCCTCGTAGCTATCGAGGACAAGCGCTTTTACGATCACCACGGCGTTGACTGGATAAGGACCGCCGGTGCGTTCGTGAATATGTTCACCGGGTCGAGAAGCACCTTCGGCGGCTCGACGATCACACAGCAGCTCATCAAAAACGTCACCCATCAGGACGATATCACCGTACAGCGTAAGCTTTTGGAGATCTTCCAGGCGCTTGAGTTTGAAAAGGAGTACGATAAGGAGGATATCCTCGAATGGTACCTTAACGTCGTCTACTTCGGACAGGGCTGCTACGGCGTTCAGACTGCGGCGCAGACCTACTTCGGCAAGGACGTGTCCGAGCTGTCGCTTGCGGAGAGCGCTGCCATCGTCGGCATAACCAACCTGCCGACGAAGTATGACCCGTTCCAAAACCCCGAATACAATAAGGAACGGCAGGAGGACATCCTCCAGCAGATGTACCTCCAGGGCTACATCTCCAAGAAGGAGTATAAGGAAGCCGTCGCCGAGGAGCTGGACTTCGTTCACAGCGCATCCGGCGAGAGCGAAAGCTCCGACAACGTTTACAGCTACTATGTCGAGACCGTCGTGAACGACGTGGTCAAGGACCTCGCAGAGGAAAAGGGCGTTTCCGAAAAGATCGCCAAGACGCTGATATACAACGGCGGCTACCACATATACTGCTGCATAGACGTTGATATTCAAAGCAAGGTCGATTCCATCTACACCGACATGACGAAGCTGCCGCAGCCCACCGTGGCGACGGATTCGCAGCTTCAGAGCGCCATTGTTATCATCGACCAGTACACGGGCAACATCGTTGCGCTCTCCGGCGGCACCGGGGAGAAGGACATAAACTTCGGCTTCAACCGTGCAACGGATGCTCTGCGTCCGCCCGGATCGTCGATAAAGCCGCTTGCGGTCTACGGTCCTGCCGTGGAGTACGGTCTCATTACGCCCAGCACATGGGTGCTTGACGCAGATGAGACGAAGGTCACGCTTGCAAAAGCGCCGGAGGGCTGGTACCCCAAGAACTCTCCGAATCAGTACGACGGCGTTATAACCATAGCAACGGCGCTTCAGCAGTCAAAGAACACCGTTTCGGCGCAGATCATGGATAAGCTGACGCCGGCGGCGTCCCTCGATTTCCTGCGCAACAGGCTCAATTTCACGAGCCTTATCGACGCCGACGCAGACTACGCAGCCATGGCCCTCGGTCAGCCGCACCACGGCGTTACCGTCAGAGAAATGGCGCAGGCGTACTCCGCTTTGGCGAACGACGGCGTTATGTACGAGTCCCGCACCTATCTCAAGGTCACGAATGCCGACGGCACCGAGGTCATACTTGACAACGAGCCCGAGGTCCAGACCGCATTCTCGTCGAACACCGCAAGGGTTATGACCTATATGCTCAACAATGCTGCGACTAACGGCACCGGCAGCTCCTCCCGTCTGAGCAATATGCCCGTTGCGGGCAAGACGGGTACCACCAGCGCAAACAAGGACCGTTGGTTCTGCGGCTATACGCCGTACTACACCTGCGCCGTGTGGACGGGCTACGATACGCCGGAGACCATGCACTTCTACGGCAACCCCGCAGTCACGGTCTGGCACGACGTGATGGAGCTTATCCATGCAGACCTTCCGTATAAGGACTTCGATATGTCCTACGGCGGAAGTCCGACGAATCTGTTCGGAACGCAGGAGGAGCTTACGGAGATATGGGAGGGAACGGAGGAGGAGCCGGAGGATCCCGACAACCCGGTCGATCCCACCGATCCCGCAAAGCCGGAGGATCCCGTCACTCCGTCGCCGACACCCGCAGCATAAAATCATTGAGGAGGTTCCGAAATTGGCAAAGGAAAAGGTACTTGAATACAAGGGCCGCCCACTTCAGCGCACGGGGAACATCGTGTACTACGGCAGCATGGCGGACAAATATATCATAATGCTCCAAATTCTCGACACCAAAAAGGTCAAGGATATGGACGTTGCAAGCAAGGTCTCGGTCCAGCTCCAGCTCACCGATCCGTCCATAAAGTCCCGTGACCGCATCGTGAAAAAAAGCGAGAAGGACGGTTTTTGGGCGGCGATGGACGTTGCCACCGTTTGGCTCGAAAGAGCGCTTGCTCAGTAAAACGCATTGAAAGATCAGGCATCTCCAAGCTGCGGGATGCCTGATTTTCGGTATTTCGGCAGACAGAAAAATGAGGTGTAGCATGGCACGCTTTTATGAAATCAAGGATTTTTCCGCACCCGAGCTTGACGTTTACGCAAGGCTCACGGAAAACCAGCTCCTAAACCGCAAGGATCCCAAGAATGCGATGTTCATCGCCGAAAGTCCGCTCGTCATCGAGCGGGCGCTTGACGCCGGGTGCGTGCCGCTGTCGTTTCTCATGGAGACGAAGCACGCCGAGGGCAAGGCGCAGGCGATACTCTCACGCTGCCCAGAGGACATTCCCGTGTACACGGCGGAGCTTTCGGTGCTGACGCAGCTCACGGGCTTTCACCTCACGAGGGGTATGCTGTGCGCAATGCTGCGCCCCGAGCTGCCGGAGCCGGAGGCGATATGCGAAGGGGCGCAGAGGATCGCTGTGCTTGAGAACGTGATGAATCCGACGAACATCGGAGCGATATTCCGCTCCGCCGCCGCACTGGGTATGGACGCCGTGCTGCTCACCTCACAGGGGAGCGACCCGCTGTACCGCAGAGCGGTGCGGGTGAGCATGGGAACGGTGTTTCAGGTGCCGTGGACGTATCTTGACGACCTCACCCCGTGGCAGGATAAGCTCCACGCCCTCGGCTTCAAGACGGCGGCGCTGGCGCTCACGGAGCGTTCGCTGCCGATATACGATCCCGCACCCGAAGCGGAGGAGAAGCTTGCCCTCGTCCTCGGCACCGAGGGTGACGGGCTTGCGCCGGAGACGGTGGAAAAGTGCGACTACACCCTGCGCATACCGATGTCGCACGGCGTCGATTCCCTAAACGTCGCCGCAGCGAGCGCAGTCGCCTTCTACCAGCTCGCCACCCTCCGCCGCAAAGGGTGAGATTAAAAGTTAAACGGGCTATGCTAATTTGAGCATAGCCCGTTTTGCAATTTTTTAAAGGTTCAGCCGTCTGCAAGGACATAGCGCTCGTTATCAAATCCGTACTGCACGCTATCCTCACTTTCACAGCCGCAAAGGAGCGCAAGCAACAGGATAAGGGTCACAAGCAAAGTCGCTTTCTTCATAAAAACCTCCTCACTCGGTCGGGAGGTCATTTTCCGCTCTTTGAGCGGAGACTGCGGGAGCTGTCGTGTATCTTCGAGCTGAGTATCAGTGCGATCTGAACGGGGACCCCGATGAAGAATATCATCCAAATGTTGTAGCTCATGAACTGAAAATAGAAGGATATGAGCGCCGACCACACGAAGCCCGACGACAGGATGCAGCTTATGCGCTTGAAGTCTGCGGCGCCCCAGCGACGTGCGAATACGAGCGCCACCAAAAACGAAACGGGGACCGCCCAGACGAACGCCATCCAGAACATCGTGCCTCGGCTGTACTGCGAGTACAGGAACACGACGGCGGCGACTATCCACACCATGGTGACCCACAGTGCGGTTATGAGAATCTTCTGCGTGAGCTGCTCGTCACGAAGCACCTCGTCGGGCGAAACGACATGGCGAACGCCGTTTTCCCGCAGCATATCGTCAAGCCCGACGCCGTACATATCGGCGATGGTCTTGAGCACGATAACGTCGGGCAGCGAGTCGCCCCGCTCCCACTTGGACACTGCCTTGTCGGAGTAATTCAGTCTCTCCGCAAATTCGGCTTGGGTCAGATTATTGCTTTTTCTAAGCTCGCTTATATTCTCTGCGAGTACACGTCTCAAATCATCCATAAGCCTATTATATCAGCAAAAATCGCTGCTTGCAAGAGCAATATTCTTGCCTCCGAACTGCCGGTTCTCCGGCTCTACCGGCAGGAGAATGCCTCTCTACCGACAATTCTACCGTCGAACAAAGGGGAGGATGAACTACCGAGGTCGGAGCAGTATAATGAGAGCGTGAAATAAGTAACGGTCCGGCACGAGGCCGGACGTATGGCAACGGAGTTATAAAGAGGTTTTGAGAAATGAAGCTGCTTGAGAAAAAGAAAAAAGAGGACGCTGCGGAGACGGAGGAGGGCACATCTCCCGCCGTCACGGAGAAAAAGCCGAAAAGCAAAAAGCGCAGAGTGCTTTGCGTCTGCGGTGCGGTCGTGCTTCTTCTTGCGGCGATAAAGATCGTGCCGAGCTTCTTCGGCGGCGTGTCGGATGCCGACTTTGCCGACGGCGGTGCGAGCAAGACGCTCCCCGTGCCTGAGGGCGACCCCTCCGGGCAGACGGCGGAGGACAATATTTATATATGTATAGGCGTTATGAACTCCGCAAGCTACCGCTCCGAAACGACGGGAAGCACGGCGGCAAGCGTCGGCTTTATAGACTACAACCAGCAGATCTACGGTCAGCGTGTCGTCACCGAGGACAGCGTTTTTAACGAGACGATAAGCACCAGCGCACTGGTGAAGGTCGGCGAGCAGAAGTATTTTAAGGACGGCGCCATCCTCATGCGCAAGGCGGACTCCGTAAGCGGAACGACGGCTCAGTGGAGCAAGGACATCTACGCCATCTCCGACGAGGATTACAGCCACGCCTACGGTCAGCTTCCACGCAACCTCACGAACTACGTCGTGAGCGACGAGACGGTGTGCAAGCCCGAAATGCAGAAGGACGCCGACGGAAACTTCGTCATCAGCTTCGACCTTGAGCCGGAGGGCGCAAGCGCATACTACAAGCGTCAGATCTACACCTACAGCGGCGCATCGCAGATGCCCGTGTTTACCGAGGTCCACATGGTGTGGACGATAGATTCACAGTGGCGCCTGCTCAAGATGGAGACCGTCGAGACCTATGAGGTCACGATGTCGGGTCTCGGCAGCATGGGCTGCACCAGCAATATCACGGAGCTGTTCTCCGATTTCGGTAACGTCACCGACGATCAGAAGGAGTTCCAAAAGTATCTTGAGACCGAGTACGACCCCGACAAGCTCTCAAAGCTCAGCCGTGACGATGCGCTCCAGGAGGAGCTTTTGGGCATCTTCGAGCGCAACCCGAACCTGAACGTCACCGTCACCGCAGGCGGAAAGCAGTACGTTCTCAAGGCGCACCTTGACATTGCGAACATGAGCTTCAAGGTCAAAGGCGAGGTCGAGGGACTTGACGTGTACGGAGTGTACAGCGGCGGAAAGCTGTACCTGCGTGTGGAAAATCAGAAGATAGTCCTTAAAGCCGACGACACCATCGACGCATTCGGCAAGGTCATGGGCGGACTCGGTATGAAGGTCCCGGACATTTCGCTTGAAGGCTCCGCCGTGCAGTCGATCGTAAACGGCATGGACGTGAAAACCACCTCCAAGGGCAAGACCATAAGCTTTAACGACAGCATGCTTTCGGGTGCGATCAAAATAACGGGCAAGGAAAAGCCGAAGCTCAAGAGCGCCGACCTTCGGGTGAACGTGGGCGGCACCTCCGTCGGCATATATGCGACCCCGGCAAAGAGCTTTAACAGCGAGTCACTGTCCGGCTACACCGACCTTACGGGTGCGCTCACGCTCGTAAGCCCCATCATGGAGAACGTAAGCTCCGGCGGCTGCACCGCCGACGTGACGGTCTCCGGCAGCGGAATAAGTCTCTCCGGCAGACTGCGTGTGGCTTACCCCGGCAGCGAGCTTAGAGCGATCTTCGACACGAGCGTTGACGGCGTTGCGGTCAGAGTGACGCTTGTCGGCGACACTGTGTACGCCGAGGCGGGCAACATCCGCATCAGCGGAAGGCTCGATCAGCTCAAGGATCTGGTCGGCTTTATAACGGAAATGAGCGGCGGCAGTGCCTCGAGCGGCAGCAATGCCGGCGCTGCGATAGAGAGCTTCTTCGGCGACCTGAGCGTCAAGAAGGCGATAAACTCCGTGAGCGGACTTTCGTGGTACGACAATGCGCTCCATGCGAGCGTGAACCTCGGCGGAGGAGTGGTCGTGAATGCGGCGCTCGGCAGCGGCAGCGTGAGCCTTGAAATGTCGGGTATGCGCATTAACATGACCCTCGTGTCAAACGGCGCACCGAGCATCTCGGCGCCTACCGGCAGCTTCGTTACCCTGTCGCAGCTTGCACAGTACAAGGACACCCTCCTGCGCTATGCGGGCGCAAAGGGCATGGAGATGGCGGCGGATGTGACCGTGAACGGAGTTGCGATCCATGCCGACATGATATTTGACTTCGGCAGCCCCATGGCGGTGAAGGCAAGCTCCAAGCTGCTGGGAACGCAGCTCAACGTAACGCTTTATAACGGCACCGTGTATATCGACTACGGTGCGATAAGAGTAAGGGCTGACGAGAGCAATCTGCGTCAGGCGATGGAGACGGCGCTGAAGCTCGTACCGGGTCTCGGCAGCGGTACGCTTGCGAAGACCGTCGGCGCATATGTGGAATTCTTCGACAATCTGTCGCTTGCAAGGGTCGTGGGGGCGATCTCCGAATTCTACTTTGCGGACGGACAGCTCCACATCACGGCGAGCATTGCGGACGATCCTCTGTACCTGAGTCTCACGCCGACGGCGGTGTACGCATCGACGACGGTTTCGGGTACTGCGGTGAGTGCGGTGCTGACGCCGGGGGCGGCGCTCAAGGAGGCGTCGGTGCTTGCGCCGAGCGGCTACTACATGAGCGTTGACGAGCTTTTGGCGGCGGGAGCGATATTCCGCTGAGAAGCTGGAAATAGCGTGACCGAAAATCGGTCACGCTATTTTCATGTTGCAAATTCAAATGAAGAGTGAAAAAGTAAAATCGGCAAGTACCGCAAGGTACTTGCCGATTTTTGGAGGCGTCACCCGGATTTGAACCGGGGAATCGCGGATTTGCAGTCCGCTGCCTTACCACTTGGCTATGACGCCATATTAGTTTGCAGGCCGTTAAGCCTGCAAACTTTTTTGGAGCGGGCAACGAGACTCGAACTCGCTACCTCCACCTTGGCAAGGTGGCGCTCTACCGGATGAGCTATGCCCGCAAATGGTGCCTCCGGTCGAGAGGCTTATACATGATGGTGGGAACAATTGGACTCGAACCAATGACCCCCTGCTTGTAAGGCAGGTGCTCTAACCAGCTGAGCTATGCTCCCTCGCTTAGCGGCTTGTTTATTATACTAAACGCATCATAAATTGTCAACCTTTAATTTTCATTTTCTTCGGATTTAATAAGCAGCGCTTTAATATCCTCCGCATCGAAACGATAAACGCTGTCGCAGAACTGGCAGCTCATCTCGACGGGCTCACCCGACTCCGCCATATCCCGAAGCTCGTCCTCACCGACGCTAATGAGCGCCGCCTCAACACGCTCACGGCTGCAATAGCACTTATACTCTATCGACTCCTCGCCGACGAGGTGGTACTCCATGCCCTGCAGGACCTGACGGAAAACCTCCTCCTCGCCGTCCTCGGACAGAACGGTGGTGAGCTGGTCCATCATGAAAATGTTGTTTTCGAGGACGTCGATATACTCCTCCGGCGCACCGGGCATCAGCTCCACGATAAAGCCGCCGGCCGCCTTGACGCTGAGGTCGGTGTCGATCAGAACACCGAGAGCGCAGGCGGAGGGGATCTGCTCGCTTTCGAGCATATACGCCGCCAGATCCTCGGCAATTTCGCCGGAAACGAGACGCACGGAGCCGATGTACGGCTCACGCAGACCGAGGTCACGGCTGACGGTAAAGTACCCGTCACGACCGACGGCGCCGCCGACGTCGAGCTTGCCGTCGGCTCTCAGGGGAAGATCGACGGTGGGGTCCGTCACATAGCCTCTCACGCAGCCGGACGAGTCGGACACGGCGATGACGCTGCCGATCCTGCCGCCGCCGTTTATGCGGACGGTGAGGGAAGCGTCCTCCTCCTTCATCATGTTGCCGAGCAGGGAGGCGGCGCACAGGCTGCGGCCGAGAGCCGCAGCAGCGGTGGGAGTGCAGTGATGTATCTCCTTCGCTCTCTGCACGGTATCCTTGGCGCTGACGAGCGACATCTTGACAAAGCCGTCGGCAGCGGTTGCCCTTAGTATTCTGTCCATTTTAAACTCCGTTTCTTTTTGCCGTGATAAACAGCCTGCCGCCGTCCGACTGCGGACAGTCGCAGCAAAGGCGAACGTTTTCAAAGCCTGCGATCTCAAGCAGCTCCGCAAGGCGCTCCGGCGAGTGGGCGTATTCGATATGCTCCTCGCTGTCTCTGCGCCAGAGACTGCCTGACTTCGAGAAAATGTCCATGCCGTAGCATATCGCATTTTCCTCCGTGTCAAATTCGGCACGCCACAGGCAGAGCATATCCTCCGTTTCGTCGACGGAAACGCTGCCGTCAACGGACCTGAACCACTCCGGCGTTTTGATGTCGAAGATCAGAAGTCCGCCGGGCCGCACGAAAAGGTGCAGCCTGTGAAAAACCTCCGGCAGCTCGGACTCCGGGATATAGTTCATGCCGTCGAGCGAGCAGACGGCGGCATCGACCGTTCCGTACAGATCGAGAGCCGACGCATCCTGACACAGAAACAGCGGCGGTACCGACACCTCGGCGGCTTTGGAAGCCGCCTGCATGAGCATATCGGGTGATGCATCCGCCGCGATCATTTCATATCCCCGCTCTGCGAGGAGCCAAGTGAGCGTACCCGTGCCGCAGCACAGGTCGAGCAGGATCTTAAACTCTCCGCCGTCGGCGGAAAACTCCTTCTCGTAGAAATCGACAAACGCCTCGTAGGGAATATCGAGCGTCAGCCTGTCGTACCAAAAGGCAAGTGGACCGTAGGCGTTCATTCCCCGGCGTTCTCCAAGCGGTCGAATACGACCTCGTAGCCGTCCTTACCGTACTTGAGAGAACGGTTGACACGGCTTATCGTTGCGCTGGAAGCGCCGGTCTCGGCAAGAATGTCGTTGTACTTCATGTCCTTGCTGAGGCAGACGGCGACCTGATAGCGCTGCTCCATAGCCTGTATTTCGGTGACGGTGCAGAGATCGTCAAAAAAGTCCATACATTCCTCGACGCTGCGAAGCGTGAGTATAGCCTTGTACATATCGGTGTTGCGAGGCTTTCTGCTTTGCTTGTTCATTGGTAAGGTCCTCCGTTTAAACGTTTCACTTCAACGCTTTAGTTGATGATATAATACATCAATTCTTTTTAAATGTAAAGCGTTATCGTGTAAAGAAAGCGATAATGCACACGATGTGCGTCAATTTGCCCCGTATGACGCTGCACCGCAAGTTTCCTGTTGAAAAATTGACGAGTGTATAGTAGAATAAAATCAAACAGGAGGTAGAGCATATGAGTATGTCAGTTATATGGCTCGTCGCCATCGTCGTGTTTGCGGCATTTGAGGCGACCACCGTGGGGCTTACGTCGATCTGGTTTGCTCTCGGTGCGCTTGCGGCGCTTATCGCAGAACTTCTGGGTGCGGCGCTGTGGCTTCAGATCACGCTGTTTCTCGTCGTTTCGGCGCTCACGCTGTACTTTACGAGACCTCTCGTTAAAAAGTACGTCAACGGAAAGGTCCAGCCCACGAATGCCGATGCACTCATCGGCAAGGAGTGCAAGGTCATCGAGAACATAGACAACCTAAACGGCACCGGCGCCGTATATGTTGACGGCAAAACGTGGACCGCAAGGAGCGATGACGATGAGGTTATCGAGGTCGGGCAGACCGTCATTGCGGAGCGTATAGAGGGCGTTAAGCTTATCGTAGCAAAGGCCGCCGAGACTGCGGCTCTTAATAATTAAGGAGGAAACTTATGGACGGATTTATGAACTTTTTGGCCGACGGCGGCTGGATCGTAGTTGCGCTCATCGCTCTTGTGCTGATTGTCATTGCACGCAACATAAGAGTCGTACAGCAGAGCAGAGTTATGATCATCGAGCGTCTCGGCAAGTATCAGGCCACCTGGGGTACCGGCATCCATGTCAAGATCCCCTTCTTTGAGAAGGTCGCAAAGACCATTTCGCTCAAGGAGCAGGTCGCAGACTTCCCGCCTCAGCCCGTTATCACCAAGGATAACGTCACCATGCAGATAGATACGGTCATCTACTTCCAGATAACCGACCCGAAGCTCTATACCTACGGCATTGAGCATCCCATGATCGCAATCGAGAACCTGTCTGCAACCACGCTGCGTAACATCATCGGCGACCTGGAGCTTGACCAGTGCCTTACCAGCCGTGACCTCATAAACGGCAAGATGCGCAACATCCTTGACGAAGCCACCGATCCGTGGGGCATCAAGGTAAACCGTGTCGAGCTTAAGAACATCCTCCCGCCGAGAGAGATCCAGTCTGCAATGGAAAAGCAGATGAAGGCGGAGCGTGAACGCCGTGAGGCGATTCTCCGTGCGGAAGGCGAGAAGCGTGCGGCGATCCTTGAAGCCGAAGGCGAAAAGGAATCCGCCATCCTCCGTGCAGACGCAAAGAAGCAGCAGCAGATCCTTGAGGCGGAAGGCGAAGCCGAAGCAATACTCAAGGTCCAGACCGCTACCGCAGAGGGTATCAGGCTCATAAACGAGGCCTGCCCCAGCGAGGCAGTGCTGAAGATCAAGGCGCTCGAAGCCTTTGCAGCCGCCGCAAACGGTCAGGCGACGAAGATCATCATCCCCAGCGAGATACAGGGCATTGCCGGTCTTGCGGAGGGCGTCGTCGAAGCGGTAAAGAAGTAAACTACGGTATGACATATCCGGCGGCGCTTGCCGCCGGATATTCGTAATGTCCGAACAGGAGAGAATATGCTTAAAATTGCGGAATTTATGATCAACTCCGGCATGAATGCCGACGCCGTCTCGCTTTACGACTGTGCCGCCGCCTTTTGCGAAAAGGCGAGAACGGGGCTTTCCGGTAAGCAGGACGAGCTGCCCATGATACCGACCTATCTCAAAGCGCCAGGCAGGATGCCGCAAAGCGGCACCGCTGCGGTCATCGACGCCGGGGGGACGAATCTCAGGCTCTCGTCGGTGAGCTTTAAAGGCGGCAAACCCTGTATCGAGAGCCTGAAGCAGCTTCCCATGCCGGGCTCGGAGGCGCCTATTGCGTGGGAGGAGTTTATCTCGACCCTTGCGCAGGAGCTGCGTCCCTTTGCGGATGCCGCCGATGCGATAGGCTTTTGCTTTTCCTACCCTGCTGAGGCGGGGAGCGACCTTGACAGCCGGGTACTGGGGCTTACAAAGCAGGTGAAGATAGAGGGCGCCGAGGGGCGCTTTCCCGGCAGGGACCTTGCCGCTGCGCTGCGCACTCTCGGCTGTGCGGAAAAGAAGGTCGTCGTTTTAAATGACACTCCCGCCGTGCTGCTGGGCGGCGCTGCGATGCACGGGACAAAGGACTGCGACGGCTATGCCGGACTTATCGCCGGAACGGGGCTTAACACCTGCTGCGTTCTGGACGTTTCAGACATTCCAAAGCTGTCGATGGGGAGCGGGAAAATGCTCGTGAACCTCGAATCCGGCTCCTTTAGCGGCTTTGCACGGGGCAGCATCGACCTTGCGATGGACGAGGACCTGCCCGACACAGGCTACTACGTCGGCGAGAAGATGTGTTCCGGGCGCTACCTCGGTATGCTGTGTATGTATATAATGAAGGCGGCGACGAGGGAAGGCATATTCTCCGACTATGCCTCGGCGGTCATCGAAAGAATGACCGAGGTCACGACCCCGACGATAGACAAGTGGGGCAGAGGGAGATTCCCCAAGGGCTTTTCGGCGGAGGATAAGGTGAATTTGGTTTACATAATAAATGAGCTGTTCGACCGTGCGGCACGCTGTGCCGCAGCCGAGCTGTGCGGCATCATGCTGCTCACGGGGCAGGGCAGGGAAAAGCCGCTGAACATCGCAGCGGACGGTTCGCTGTTTAACAAAAGCGCACTGTTCGTGCCGGAGCTTACAAAGCACATGGACATTTTTGCGGGCGAGATAATGGAGCGCCGCTACCGCTTCGTCACGGGCGAAAACCTGACGCTGCTCGGCACCGCCGCCGCAGCGCTTATGAACTGAAGCTTGAGGATTAAACCCGATCTGTCGGTGACAGGTCGGGTTTTCTTTTGCTAAAATCGCTTGACAAAAACGGAGAAGCGCTGTATGCTGTCAAAGCAATTCGGGAATGATTCTCAAATTGGAGGCTTTACCATGAACTATCAGACTAAGGCGAGAAGGCAGCTTCTTGACTGTCTTGCGGATAATGCCGAGAGCAGGCTGAGCATTGACGAGATCATGT
Organism: Clostridiales bacterium; assembly: GCA_004556755.1. GTDB lineage: Bacteria > Bacillota > Clostridia > Oscillospirales > Oscillospiraceae > F23-B02. Next base: position 65,527 of record SFFW01000004.1, read on the forward strand.
CGGCGCTCGGCGCTTCGGCTCCGGGAAAAAGCACGCTGTACAGGCAGATGAAAAGCCTGTGCGACGAGGGGCTTGTGCGGCGCTTTGCATCGGAAAGCGGCAAGGCGCTTTATCAGCTTGCGGGCGCAAGCTGCTGCTGTGAGCATCTGCACTTTAAGTGCCTTGACTGCGGCGCCCTGCTGCATCTTGACGGCGAGGCGCAGGCTGCGCTCTGCCGCTCTGCGGGCGTCGTCATCGACGACGGACTCAGTATGCTGTACGGAAGGTGTGCAAAATGTGCAAAACGATCAGAATAACGCTTGCAGGGCTTCTTGCTGCGGCGCTGCTGCTGCCGCTGCTGTGTGCCTGCACCGCCGCCGAAACGGAGCCTGACCCCGATAAGCTCAGCATAGTATGCACCGATTTTCCGGCATATGACTTTGCAAGGGCGATCGCCGGAGACAGGGCGGAGATACTGCTCCTCATAAAGCCGGGAGCGGAATCGCACTCCTTTGAGCCGACGCCTAAGGAGATACTCAGCATCGAAAGCTGTGACCTTTTTATCTGCAACGGCGGTGAGTCAGAGGCTTGGGCGGAGAGACTTTACCGTGACGGCGGCATCGAGCGCAGGCTCGTTATGATGGACTGCGTGGAGACCGTCACCGAGGAGGAAAAGGAAGGGATGTATGTCCGAGGCGAGGAGGACGAGGAGGAACTGGACGAACACGTTTGGACATCGCCCGTTAACGCCGCTGCCATTGTGAGCGCCATATGCGACGAGCTTTGTAAGCTCTCGTCCGACGACGCAACCTACTTTCGTGCAAACTGCGATGCGTACCGTGCAAGGCTTGCGGAGCTTGACTCGGAGTTTCGGCGCACCGTCGCAAACGCAAAGCACGACGTGCTTGTCTTTGCGGACAGATTCCCCATGCGCTACTTCACGCTGGAGTACGGGCTTGACTACTTTGCCGCCTTCCCCGGCTGCTCCGGCGAGACGGAGCCTTCGGCAAAGACCGTTGCGTTTCTGATCGACAAGGTGAGAGACGAAAAGCTGCCCGCCGTCTTGTATATGGAATTTTCAAATCAGAAGATGGCGGACGTCATCTGCGAGGAAACGGGCTGCAAAAAGCTCCCGTTTTACTCCGTTCACAACGTCACCGCCGAGCAGCTTGAGGCGGGGCTCGGATACTTGGACCTTATGGAGATAAATCTGAAATCGTTAAAGGAGGCGCTTGGCTGATGGCACAGCTTTGCTGCAAGAATGTTGGGTTTGCCTACGGCGGGGAGACCGTGCTTTCGGGGGTGAATTTCTCCGTGAATGCCGGCGACTACCTGTGCATAGTCGGAGAAAACGGCTCCGGCAAATCGACGCTTATGAAGGGCATACTCGGACTTAAAGAGCCGAGCGAGGGCGAGATCGTTTTCGGCGACGGACTTAAAGCAAATGAGATAGGCTACCTGCCGCAGCAGACGGGGATACAGCGTGATTTTCCCGCAAGCGTCGGCGAGGTGGTGCTGTCCGGGCGCATAAGCGGTATGGGTCACCGCCTGTTTTACAGCCGTGCGGACAGGGAAGCAGCGAGTGAGAACCTTGAGCGCATGGGCATCGAGGAGCTTAAAGACCGCTGCTACATGGAGCTTTCCGGCGGACAGCAGCAGCGGGTGCTGCTTGCCAGAGCCATGTGCGCAACGAAAAAGCTTCTCCTGCTCGACGAACCCGTCACCGGGCTTGACCCGAACGCCGCAAACGAGATGTACAACCTCATCAAGCTTATAAACCTCTGCGACAAAATAAGCGTCATCATGGTCACACACGACGTACACGAGGCGGTGCGCTACGCAACGCACATCCTGCACCTCGGACACGGGCAGCTCTTTTTCGGCAGCGTGGAGGAGTATCGCAAAAGCGACCATGTGCGCAGACTTTTGGGAGGTGGTACGCTGTGAGCGGGATAATCGGAGAAATGCTGTCCTACCAGTTCATGGTGAGGGCGCTCATAGTCGGCATACTCGTGTCGCTGTGCGCAGCGCTTTTGGGCGTGTCGCTCGTACTCAAGCGCTTTTCGATGATAGGCGACGGACTGTCGCACGTCGGCTTCGGTGCGCTTGCGCTTGCCGCAGCGCTGAATATCGCACCGCTTGCGCTTGCGGTGCCGGTCGTCGTGCTGGCTGCGTTCCTGCTGCTGCGCATCAATAAGAGCAGCCGGATAAAGGGCGATGCCGCCATTGCGCTCATATCCAGCAGCGCCCTTGCCGTGGGCGTTATCGTCATCAGCGTCACGACGGGCATGAACGCCGACGTTTCGAGCTATATGTTCGGCAGCATCCTGTCGCTGAGCGGCGACGACGCCGTTTTGAGCATCGTGCTGTCGGTCATCGTTCTGTGTATGTTCGTGTTTTTGTATCCGAGGATATTCGCCGTCACCTTCGACGAGGATTTTGCGAGGGCGACGGGGACAAAGACGGAGCTGTATAACAGCGTCATTGCCGTGCTGACGGCGGTGACGGTCGTGCTGGGCATGAGGATGATGGGAGCGCTGCTCATATCGAGCCTTATCGTGTTTCCGGCGCTCAGTTCCATGCGCCTGTGCCGCAGCTTCAGGTCGGTCGTTATCTGCTCCGGCGCTCTGGCGGTCCTTTGCTTTGTTCTCGGAATGACCGCATCCTTCGCCTTCGAGCTGCCGAGCGGAGCAAGCGTCGTTGCTGTGAATATCGTCGCATTTCTGCTGTTTTCTATTGCAGCTTTCATAAAAAAGCGGTAACGTATTTGTGAGATTATAACAAACGCCGCCGCATACTACACAAAAATGCCTGCCTCATTTTATGCAATTATTTAAAATTCCAGTGAATATTCATGCAATAATGAATAATATTCATTAAAAACGAAAAAAATCAAAATTTTTGCGAATATTTTTTCAAAAATGCTTGACATCGGTGAATATAGGTGCTAATATAGCCACTGTCATCAGCAAGCGCTGTTGTGAATTTTAAAATTGTTTAATTGTTTTGAATGAGGTAGATTAAGATGAAAAAGATTGTTGCACTTATCCTTGCACTTGTTTGTGTGTTCGCACTGTGCGCTTGCTCCGGCGGCGACAACGGCGACGAAAAGAAAACTCTCGTTATGGCGACCAACGCCACCTTCCCTCCCTATGAGTACTACGAGGGCAAAGACATGGTCGGTATCGACGTTGAGATCGCTCAGGCAATAGCCGACAAGCTCGGCATGGAGCTTGAGATCCAGGACATGGAGTTCAATGCGGTCATCTCCTCCGTTGCTTCCGGCAAGGCGGACATGGGCATGGCGGGACTTTCCGTTACCCCCGACCGTGAGAAGCAGGTCAAGTTCTCCGACAGCTACTGCAGCGGAATTCAGGTCATCATCGTTCCCGAAGACAGCGACATTACCTCTGCCGACGACATCCTTGCAAAGATCGAAGCGGGCGAGGACATCCAGATCGGCTGCCAGGTCGGCACCACCGGCTACACCTACTCCTCCGATACCGTTGAAAACGGTGGCTTCGGCGAAGATCACGTTCAGGCATTCCCCGCAGGCGCCGACGCAATTGCAGCTCTGCTCTCCGATAAGATCGACTGCGTCATAATCGACAACGAGCCTGCAAAAGCATTCGTCGAGAGAAACGACGGTCTTGTGATACTTGACAGCAAGTACGTAAGCGAGGACTATGCGATCGCATTCGCAAAGGACAGCGAGATAGCCGACGACGTCAACAAGGCTCTGCAGGAGCTGATCGCTGACGGTACCGTCGCCAAGATCATCGCGAAGTACATAAACGCCGACTGATCCCAACATTTGCACGGCAAGGCGGGGGCGTAACGCCCCTGCCTTTCTTGCGCAGAAGGAGATAGATATATGAGCGAATGGTTTGAAGAAGTCAAAGCCGAATTCATAACAAATTTCATAGACGGGGAGCGCTGGCGCTTCCTTGCCGACGGACTTTTAAACACGCTGCAGATCACCGTCGTCGCCTGCCTTATCGGTATTGCGATAGGCATCGTCGTGGCGGCGGTGCGTTCAAGCTGGGATAAGAACCACGAGACCATGCGTCCCGGCATCGGCAGGTTTTTCCTCGGCGTTGCCAACGCAATATGCAAGGTGTATCTCACCGTCATCAGGGGTACCCCTGTCGTTGTGCAGCTTATGATAATCTACTATATTATATTTGCAAGCTCCCGAAACGCCTTAGGCATTGCAATGCTTGCCTTCGGTATAAACTCCGGCGCTTACGTTGCCGAGATAGTCCGAGGCGGCATCATGTCCATAGATGTCGGACAGTTCGAGGCGGGACGCTCTTTGGGCTTTAACTACGTTCAGACCATGCGCTACGTCGTTGTGCCGCAGGTGTTCAAAAACGTGTTGCCGACGCTGGCAAACGAGTTTATAAGCCTCCTCAAGGAGACCTCCGTTGCGGGCTACGTTGCGATACAGGATCTCACGAAGGGCGGCGACATCATAAGGGGTGCGACCTATTCTCCGTTCATGCCGCTTATTGCGGTGGCGATCGTCTACCTCGTGATGGTAATGTTCTTTACATGGCTTGTAGGAAAGCTTGAAAGGAGGCTGCGCAGCAGTGAGCGTTAAGGGAGACGTCATAATCGAGGTAAAAAACCTCGAAAAGCACTTCCACGGCGGCGAAATAAAAGCGCTTGACGGCATAAACACCGTCATCAGAAAGGGCGAGGTCGTGGTCATAATCGGACCCTCCGGGTCGGGTAAATCCACATTCCTTCGCAGCCTCAACCTGCTTGAGATCCCCACCGGCGGCAGTATTCTCTTTGAGGGCGAGGACATCACCGACCCCAAGTGCAATATAAATATGCACCGCAGGAAGATGGGCATGGTTTTCCAGCACTTCAACCTGTTCCCCAACATGACGATACTGAAAAACCTGACCATTGCGCCGATGAAGCTCTGCGGCAAGAGCCGTGAGGACGCCGAGAGCAAGGCGCTTGAGCTGCTGCGCAGGGTCGGACTTTCCGATCGTGCGGACGCCTACCCGTCACAGCTCTCCGGCGGTCAGAAGCAGCGTGTCGCAATAGTGCGTGCGCTGGCGATGGAGCCGGACGTCATGCTGTTCGACGAGCCGACGAGCGCCCTTGACCCCGAAATGGTCGGTGAGGTGCTTGACGTTATGAAGGAGCTGGCAAACGAGGGCATGACCATGGCGGTCGTAACGCACGAGATGGCGTTTGCCCGTGAGGTCGGCACGAGGGTGCTGTTCATGGCGGACGGTCACCTCATCGAGGAGGGTACTCCGCAGGAGATCTTTGACTCCCCCAAGAGCGAGAGACTCAAGGATTTTCTCGCAAAAGTGCTTTAAAAGCGGTCGAGGGAACATTTATTGATAAAATTAGTCTTTTCTTTTGCGAAAGCTTATGCTACAATGTGAGCGCTGTCATTACGCAGGAGGAAATACCATGATTAAACGCTTTGCTGCACTGCTTATGATCGTCGTCTTGTGCATTAACGCGGCGCCTGCCGCCTTTGCCGCAATTGACGTTATCGGCGACTCGCCGTGGGATGACCCGGAAAATCAGGTCCCCGACAATTGCACCTACTATGCACATTCAAACGAGAAGGACTACGTTGTCCTTTGGGCGACCCCCGAATGTGTGGTCGAGGACGGATATATGATCGTGCCGAACGGAACGAAGATGGTGGTAAACTACCGTGTTTCATATATGGAAGGAACGCCGTGGGGCAAGGTCTCCGTGCCGAACGGAACCGATGAGCAGGGTGTGCCGACCTTCTTTAACGGTTGGGTCTTGATGTCGGAGCTGCATGATGAAAGCGGCGCTCCCGCATTTGTCGAGACGGAGCCCGAGGAACCGAAGCCGACGGAGCCTGTGCCGAGCGATAAGCCGGAGGACCCGGAGGAGCCCCCGATCCCCGAAAGACCGAAGCAGGCGATCACCGTTACAGCAACCTACAACGATGCGATAGTCTACACCTGCATTGCGATAACCGCCGGCGCACTTGCGCTCGTTGCGTATGTGCTTATAAAGCACAAGGCGCTCAACAAAAAAGGCGAATAAATGAATAAGATAAAAAAGCTGCGTCATACTTAAAGTGTGACGCAGCTTTTTATATTCGCAAAATATTTTAGCACTCCCATGCACAGAGTGCTAAAATTCATAGTTTATTCATATAAAACACTATATTTGTTCATAATTATATAGTATTTTATATACAACAAGAAACGAAAGTTATAAATCTTAAATCAAGATTTAGCTTTCCCCAATATTTTAGGAGGTATCTGTTATGTTTGAAATTATGCCTTACGGTCATCGCCGTGTAGTAGCTTACAACCCCTTCCGTGAGCTGGAGGAAATGAGCCGCAGCTTCTGGAACGATACAAATCTGAATGCATTCCGCACCGACATCACCGAAAAGGACGGAGTGTACACCCTCACCGCTGAGCTTCCCGGCTTTAAGAAGGAGGACATCAGCATTGACATCGACAAGGATTGCCTCAGCATCGCAGCCGAACGCAAGGACGAAAGCGAGGACGAGGACAAGGAGCGCAACTATGTGCGCAGAGAGCGTTTCTACGGCTCTTACAGCCGCAGCTTCAATGTCAAGGGCATTGACACCGAAGCCATCAACGCATCCTACGCCGACGGCATCCTCACTCTGACGATGCCGAGCAAGACCCCCGAAACTCCTCCCACGAGGAGACTGGAGATCCAGTGATCCCTTAAATACCAAGTAGATCAGGTGTGTTTCTTTATTTCCTCTCTTATATTACAGCCCTTCAAAGAACCAAAGCAAAGCTCCCACGGCGCAGCCGTGGGAGCTTTGCTGTTTTTTCGTATCGGCAGAAGGCTCAGAACTTGTCGCTTCTGCTGCGTTCGGAAATGAAGCGGAAGCCGCCCTCTTCGGGGTAAAGACAGTAGCTGAATTGCTACAGCAGATACAGCTCCGCAGACATGGCGGGGAGCGAGGTCTGCTTGCCGACGCCCAAAAGCGGCGTTCCCGCAAAGCCGAGCGCAAGATCGCAGCGAGAGCGGTTTACGACGCAGACGAGCGTTTCCGACTCCGTTTTGCGGTAAATTTCAATGACGTCCTCGGAGGGGCAGCAAAGCTCCATATCCCCGTGCATGAGCGCAGGGTGGAGGCGTCGAAGCTCACCGAGCCTTGCGTAGTATGAGTAAAGCCCACGCTTTTGCGGCTCAAACGGCGCACGGTTAAACGGGTCACGCCCACCGTCGAGACACTCCTCGTCGCCGTAGTACAGGCAGGGGATGCCGGGGACGCTGTACTGGATCGCAGCGGCAAGCCTTTGCAGCCGCGTGCCGTGTTCGCTTTGCTCCGGCGTAAGGCGCAGCTCCGCCTGCCGAGGGCGGCTCATGTCGGCAACGCCGACGCCGATGGATAACAGCGTGTGCAGGCGCTCAACGTCGTGCGAGCCGAGGAGGTTCATAAGGCACTCGTACATGGGCTTCGGATAGTTGAATTTCTGCGACAGGAGAAAATCACGCAGGCGGAAGGAGCTCAAATGCGACAGCACAAAGTCCGTCACCGCCTTGCGGAAGGGGTAGTTCATCACGCTGTCGAGCGAATAGCCGAGGGCGTAGTTGCGGGCGCTGCCGTAGCTCACCTTGGAGACGGCGTCCTCCCAGACCTCGCCGATGATGAGCGCATCGGGCTTTTCAGCCTTTGCGGAACGTCGGATAAGCTCCAAAACGTCGTCGGGAAGCTCGTCCGCAACGTCGAGCCGCCAGCCGGAAGCGCCCCTGCGCAGCCAAAGCTTCACAATGGCATCGTCGCCGCTTATGACGCAGTCCTGCCAGTCGGGGTCGCTTTCCCGCACCTCCGGCAGCTCACGGAAGCCCCACCAGCAGCGGTAGCCCTGCGGATAGTCGCCGAAGTCGTACCATTTACGATAGGGCGACTCCTCGCTCTGCCATGCACCGAGCGAGGGGTATGAGCCGTAACGGTTAAAATATACACTGTCTGCGCCCGTGTGCGAGAACACGCCGTCGGAGATCACCGCAATGCCGAGGCGCTTTGCGTCGGCACAAAGGTTTACATAATCCTCAACGCTGCCGAGGATGGGGTCAACCTTCGTGTAGTCGGAGCAGTCGTAGCGGTGGTTCGATCTCGCTTCGACGACGGGGTTCAAATAGATTATCCCGACGCCGAGGGAACGCAGATAAGGAAGCTTTTTGCGGATGCCGTCAAGGGTGCCGCCGTAGAAATCGTCGGGCGAATAGTCGGATTCAAAGCTGCGTGCCTGCCAGCGCACGGGGTCTGCGATGCTCCCGTGCAGCTCCGGGGTCTGACCGAGGCTGCGGTGGTATTCGATGCCCTGAGCGCAGTCGCCAAAGCCGAAGCGGTCGGGGAATATCTGATACATGACCCTGCCCTTTGCCCAGTCGGGGGTGGCAAAGCCTTTTTTGTACACGGTGAGGCGTGCCTCATCGCTTTTGCCGTTGTCGGACACGAAGCGGTAGCGCCAGTCACCGCTCAGCTCAAGGGTAAAGCGGAAATCGAGATCGCCGCCCTGCGGCTCAAGCTCAAGATGAGCTTCGCCGCAGTCAAGGTGCAGCTTTGGGATTTCCACACCGAATGCGCAGGCGGAAAGCCGTATCTCGCTTCCGCACTCGACTGCGCCGAGGGGCGAGCGGTAGTCTGCATTGTACGGCTCGTGGAGGATGTACTTCGGAAGCTCGTCCTTTAAAACCTTCGTCAGAGCGGCGGTGCGGGGCTGCATATCAAAAAGAAAATCGTGGTCGCCTATGTGTTTCAGCGCCCTGCCGAAGACCTTTATCACAAGGCGCATCGCTTCGTCCATCGAAAGCCCGCGGTCGTCGAGCAAAAGACGCAAAAGCTCCTCCGGCAGAAGAGCTTCGCAGTCACTCAGGTATTCGCAGATGTCGTGTATGTCGGCGCACTTTTCGGCGGCACAGGCAAAGACCGCCGCAGAACGGAGGTACTGCGCCATGAAGGGATGTACCGTATCCTCCGGCTCCCACACGCCGTTTACGAGACGGAGGTAATACTCCCTCGGACGGTGGTAGCGTATGCGCAGACGGTAATCGTCCGACCACAGCTCGTCATAGCCGCCGTAGGTCAGCACCCTGCGTCTCAAAGCATCCATATGTAGAGCCTCGCATATTCGCAGGCGCTGCCGTCAAAGCCGAAGTCCGCTTCCATCGCCTGACGGCGGAGCGAGCGCATGACTTCGGGAGAGCGGTAGCAATCGAGCGCAAGCAGCACCGCATCCTTCATCTCGTGCGCATTGAAGTTCGCAAAGGAAAAGCCCGTTCCTTCGCCGGTGTAGCGGTTGTACGGCTTAACGGAGTCACGCAGACCGCCGGTCTCACGCACGATGGGCAGGGTGCCGTAGCGCATTGCGATCATCTGCGACAGGCCGCACGGCTCAAAGCGTGAGGGCATGAGGTAGAAGTCGCCGCCGGCGTAGACAAGATGGCTCAGCTCCTCACTGTAGCCGATGTACGCACACAGCCTGCCGGGGTAGCGCTTTTCCGCAAGCCGCATGAAGTCCTCGTAGCGGCGGTCGCCCGTACCGAGGAGCATGAACTGCATATCGTTGTAGAGCATCAGCTCGTCGAGCATACGCTCTATGAGGTCAAAGCCCTTCTGCTCCGTCATCCTCGTCACCATGACAAAGAGGGGAGCGTCGGGACGCTTTTCAAGTCCGATACGCTCTTGCAGGGCGAGTTTACATAATTCCTTGCGCTGCAAATGCCCCTTGTCGTAGCGGGCGGGGATGAGCGGGTCGGAATGGGGGTTGTAGACCGCAAGGTCAATGCCGTTTATGATGCCCGACAGCTCGGCGGAGCGGGCGGAGAGTATGCCCTCAAGCCCCTCGCCGAAGTAGGCGGTTTTGATCTCCTCGGCGTAGTTCGGGCTTACCGTGTTTATGCGGTCGGCAAAGACGCAGCCCGCCTTGAGGAAGTTTGCACAGCCCTGAAGCTCCATGAACTCCGGGGTGTAATATTTGCTGTCGATGCCGAGCAGATCCTGAACGTAGTCAAAGCCGAATTTTCCTTGATACGCAATGTTGTGTATGGTCAGAAGGAAGCGCAGCGAGCCTTGCATACCGCCGTAGACGGTCTTGGCAAGCATGGGGATCATGGCGGTGTGCCAGTCGTTGCAGTGGAGAATGTCGGGACAAAAGCCGAGGTTCGGCAGAGCGTCAAGCACAGCCTTGGAGAAGAAGGCGTACTGCTCGCCCTCCTCGTAGCCGCCCTTGTAGATGCGGTCGCCGAAGTAGAACTCGTTGTCGACGAGATATATCTTCACACCGTTAAGCTCCAAATACTCGATGCCGCAGTATTGCCTGCGCCAACCGAGGTTTACATAAAACTCAAAAAGATGCTCCGTGCGGTCGGAGTATTTTTCCTTTATGCAGCGATGGTAGGGGGTGATGACCCGTGCGTCGATGCCGAGCTTTGCAAGGGACTTGGGAAGCGTCCCCACAACGTCGGCAAGACCGCCCGTCTTGCTCAGCGGCGCACACTCGGCAGAGGCGAGCAGAACCTTCGGAAGCTCCGTTCTGCCCTTGCTTTGAAGCAGCTCCTTAAACTCCTTTTTCATCGGTATCGCTCCTTTCGGTCGGAATAAATTCATAGTACAGACAGCTCAGCGGCGGAAGCGACAGCACGGCGCTGTAAGGAAATTCGCCGAAGCCTTTGCTCTTTGCCGCAACGCAGGACGGCGTTTTGGCGCCGCTGCCGCCGAAGCGAGGCTCGTCGCTTGAAAGCAAAAGGCGCAGCTCGCCGTCGGACGGAAGTCCGACTGTAAAGTGCGGGTTTTCGTTCGGGATAAAGTTGCAGGCGCAGACTATGTGCCGGGTCTTGCTCGTGCCGCTGCGCATAAATGCAATGCAGCTCAGCGCCTTTTCATCGACGTTCAGCCACCTAAAGCCGTCCCACGACTTGTCTATCTCGTAAAGCTCCGGGTTTTCGGTGTAGAAGAAATTCAGCTCACGGCAGTATTCACGCAGGCTGTCGTGAGAGGGGTATTTGAGCAGCAGCCAGTCAAGCTCCTGCTTGTAGTTCCATTCGATGAACTGACCGAACTCCGAACCCATGAAGCCGAGCTTTTTGCCGGGATGAGCAAACTGGTAGCCGTACAGGCTGCGGAGCTGGGAAAACTTCTGCTCGTAGCTGCCGTACATCTTGTCCAGCATGGAGTGCTTGCCGTGTACCACCTCGTCGTGTGAGTAGGCGAGGATGAAGTTCTCGGAAAAGGCGTACATCATGGAAAACGTGAGCTTTTCGTGCATCCCCTTGCGGAAAAGGGGGTCGGAGGAGAAGTAGTCGAGGGTGTCGTGCATATAGCCCATGTCCCACTTGAAGGAAAAGCCCAGACCGCCGTCGGAGGGTGGCATCGTCACCATCGGGTAGGCGGTGGATTCCTCGGCGACGGTGATCGCACCGGGAAAGCTCGTGAGTATGACGGTGTTGAGCTTGCGCAGGAAATCGACCGCCGCAAGATTTATGTCGCCGCCGTAGCGGTTCGGAGTGTATTCGCCGGGCTTGCGCCCGTAGTTTAAGTACAGCATCGAGCTTACCGCATCGACACGGATGCCGTCGATGTGGTACAGGTCGAAAAACAGGCAGGCGGAGGATATGAGAAAGCTCTGCACTTCGGGCATGGCGTAGTCGAAGATAAGCGTACCCCATTCGGGGTGGCTCGCCATGCGCTCCTCCTTGCACTCAAACAGCGGCGTACCGTCGAACATGGCAAGCCCATGCTCGTCCCTCGGAAAGTGGGCGGGGACCCAGTCCATGATGACGCCGATGCCGTTTTCGTGCATGACGTCCACAAAGCGGGCAAAGCCGTCGGGGTTGCCGTAGCGCCCGGTGGGTGCGTAGTAGCCCGTGACCTGATAGCCCCATGAGCCGGGGAAGGGGTACTCGGTGAGCGGCAGCAGCTCGATGTGTGTGTAGCCCATCGACTTGCAATACTCCGCAAGCTCCGGCGCAACGCTTTCGTAGTCGGGGGCGTCCTTTCCGTCGGGGATGCGCCACGAGCCGAGGTGCAGCTCGTAAATGCTCATGGGCGAGGTGAAGGGGTCACGCTCTGCCCGACGGCGCATATGGTCTGCGTCCGACCACTTGTGCGACAGCTCCCAGACGATCGAGGCGGTGTTCAGCCCCGACTGCGAGTAGCGGGCAAAGGGGTCGGATTTAAAGACCCGTTTGCCGCCCTTTTGCTTTACGCAGTATTTATACAGATCGCCGTTTTTGAGACCCGGGACAAAGCAGCACCACAGCGTGCCGCAGCGCTCCATGGGCGTAGCTTCGGGGTCCCACGAGTTAAAGTCGCCGACAAGGGAGACCGCCTCGGCGTTCGGCGCCCAAACCGTGAAGCGGTGCGCCTCAAGCTCCGGGATGTAGTGGCAGCCGAAAAGAAGCCACGCCTTTTCCGCCTTTCCCGTGTTGAAGAGATATACGTCGTCCTTCGGTATGTATTTTTCCGTAAGCTCTGAATACATGGCGTTTCTCCCATATCTCTGTATAGTGTCTACATTATATACGCAAACGCCGATGATTCCAACATCTTTTTGACAGGAGCGGGAAATAATTATATACTCAATGCTGAGGTGATATCATGTTTAAATTTAACCACTTTAACTTTAACGTTCTCGACCTTGAGCGCAGCCTGCGCTTTTACGCAGAGGCGCTCGATCTTTCACCGGTGCGTGAAAAGACCGCCGCCGACGGCTCTTTTAAGCTCGTATATCTCGGCGACGGTGTGAGCGATTTTTCGCTTGAGCTTACATGGCTGCGTGACCGCAGCGAGGCTTATGACCTCGGAGACGAGGAGTTCCATCTTGCGTTTACGACGGACGACCTTGAGAAGTCGCACGCAAAGCACGCCGAAATGGGCTGCATCTGCTATGAAAATCCCGCCATGGGCATCTATTTCATTCAGGACCCCGACGGCTACTGGATCGAGATCGTCCCCGAACGGCGCTGACTATATCTCCGCTATCTCGGTGACGGAGACCTCAAACGCAGTCTTTTCGACCGGCTGCTCGTCGATGAGCTTTATGTAGCTGCGGCTTTGTATCCGCCCTTCAAGCTCCACCACGGTGCCGACGTCCCATTCCGCCGCCGTTCGTGCCTTTAAGCCCCATGTGATGCACGGCAGGTAGTCGCTTCTGCCGTACCTGCGGTTTACCGCAAGCATCAGGTCGCAGATGTCCCGCCCCATCGGGGTGCTGCGGAGCTTCGGCTTTTTACACAGCGTGCCGATGAGCCGTATGCGGTTTTCGTCCTCGTCGCCGCAGAAGGATATCTCCTTTGCGTACACGCTTATAACGAGCTTTGCCCCCTCGCCGCTTTTGTTGTTGAAGGAGCGAAGCTCCCCGATAACACGAAGCTTTTCGTCGCAGCTCACCTCAAGGCTCTCCAAAAGCTCACTGCGCAGAATGACGTTTATTCTGTCCGCAGTGCCGGACAGCCGCATGATCTCAAGCGGGAAGGTGTAAAAGCTTTCGCTTCGGCTGCTGTGAGAGTACACCGGCGCCGCAGCGACGGTGCCGCACAGTACGGCGAGATTGCTGCTTACGTTTTCGTCCATTGCTTACCTCCATGATAAAGCCCGCCGTGGGGCTTTAATTCGTCGTTTTGTCAAAGTATATTAGAGGTGAGCGCTTGAATATGCCGCCCGTTTGCGGTATAATTCCGACAGTGAAGCTTCCCAGACCAAAAACGAAAGGAATTTGCATCATGGATATTAAAGAGATACTCAGAATATGCGACCACACCCTGCTTCGCACCGACTGCAGCTCCGACGAGATAAAGGCGCTGTGCGACCAGGCGGTGAAGTACGGCTGCGCCTCCGTGTGTATCCCGCCCTGCCATGTTGCGGGCGCAAAGCGCTATGCCGGAGACAAGATGAAAATATGCACCGTCATAGGTTTCCCCAACGGCTATATGACCACCGCAGCCAAAGCCTTTGAAGCTGCCGACGCCGTTAAAAACGGCGCCGATGAGATCGACATGGTGATAAACCTCTCCATGGTCAAGGACGGCTGCTGGGACAAGGTAGTAGAGGACATCGTTGCCGTGCGCAAGGCGTGCGAGGGCAAGATCCTCAAGGTCATCATCGAGTGCTGCCTGCTTACCGAGGCGGAAAAGATCAGACTTTGCGGCATCGTCGGCGCAAGCGGAGCGGACTTTATAAAGACCTCCACCGGCTTTTCCAAGGGCGGAGCAACGAGGGAGGACGTCGAGCTGCTTCGCAGATACTCTCCCGAACACGTCAAGGTCAAGGCCGCCGGCGGCATAGCCTCGCTTGCCGATGCCGAGGACTTCATCGCACTCGGAGCCGAGCGTCTCGGTACCAGCCGCATCGTGAAGCTTGCGATGCAGCTTGAGTCCGAAAGCGGCGCTCCCGACGAAAGCTATTAAAGTCCGAAGCGGCTTTTAATAAGTCCGCACAGCGCAAGCGCCGGAGCGGACAGCAAAAGCCAGAAAAACGAGTACAGGGGGCATATCTGCCCTAAGATATTCAGGGGTCGGTCGGAGTAATCCCACACCGCCCAGCCGAGTATTATGTTAACCAAATAGCCCACGGCAAGCTCCAAAAGACTTATTGCGGCTGCCGAAATGAGGCACTTTGCCCAGAAGGGGAGCTGCGCTGCGCTCAGAAAGTACATGAACGTAAAGCAGACTCCCCCGCAAAGCAGCATGGTCCAGTGCGTGTGGCTGCGCCACAGTATTTCAATGAGACCGTAAAGTCCCGCTCCGATCGCAAACACGGCAAGTGTTTCCAAAATACATCACCGTCGGTATTTTGCCCCTCGCTGTGGAAAAATATTTCCGGGGGAGGAAAAAATGCTTGACAGACGGGGCGTATGCTGGTATATTTATAGGGCTGAAAATGAAGTATGAGCGGTGTCCGCCCTCATCACCGGATCGCAAACGGCGCATCCCGGTCAATAGGATCCCGATTTTTTGCGGGGTTTTTGCGTGCGGATGCCGAAGGCGTCCGTTTTTTTCTTTTTGGAGGTGTTTTACAATAGCAAACGTTAATTACGAGATCAACGAGGAGATCCTTGACAAGGAACTGAGAATTATCAGCGATACGGGTGAGCAGCTCGGAATAATGTCGGCTGAGGAGGCTCTTAAGATCGCAGAGGAAAGAGAGCTGGATCTCGTAAAGATCTCGCCTGCCGCAAAGCCCCCCGTCTGCAAGATCATGGACTACGGCAAGTTCCGCTTCGAGCAGGCAAAGAGGGAAAAGGAAGCCAAGAAGAATCAGCGTGTCATGGAAGTCAAAGAGGTGCGTATGTCACCCAATATCGACGCAAATGACTTTAACACGAAGCTCAAGAATGCGCAGAAGTTCTTAAACGACGGCGACAGAGTGAAGGTGTCCATCCGCTTCAGAGGCAGAGAAATGGCGCACACTCACATCGGTGAAACGCTGCTGCGTGACTTTGCCGCAAAGTGCGGTGAGATCGCAAACCTCGACAAGGAGCCCAAGCTTGAGGGCCGCAACATGTCGATGTTCCTGTCGCCCAAGTCCGCCGCTGCGATCAAGAAGGCGCAGAAGGAAGCCGAAAAGAAAGCAGCCGAAGCTCAGGCTGCCGAGAGCGAGAAAGAATAATCGGTATATTACAGGCTTGCCTGTTAATTAGGCTGCAAACAGCCATCATACGGAAGGAGAAATTACCATGCCAAAACTTAAGACCCACAGCGGTGCTAAGAAGAGATTCAATCTCACCAAGACCGGTAAAGTAAAGCGTGCTCATGCTTTTAAGAGCCATATCCTCACTAAGAAGGACACCAAGCGCTGCCGTCGTCTGCGTTCCGGCGCAATTGCTGACGTAACCAACACAGCAACCATCAAAAAGATGATCCCTTACAAATAAGCGTAAGGCTACGAATAGGAGGAAATGACAAATGGCAAGAGTTAAGGGCGCAATGATGACCCGCAAACATAGAAATAAGATACTCGGTCTTGCAAAGGGCTACTGGGGCAACAAGTCCCGCCACTACAAGATGGCAAACCAGCAGATGATGAAGTCCGGCCGTTACGCATACGTCGGCCGCAAGCAGAAGAAGAGAGACTTCCGTCAGCTTTGGATCACCCGTATCAGCGCAGCCTGCAAGGCAAACGGCATGAATTACTCCACCTTCATGCACGGTCTGAAGCTCTGCGGCATCGACATGAACCGCAAGATGCTCAGCGAGACCGCTATCCACGAGCCTGCTGCTTTCACCGCACTCTGCGAGAAGGCAAAGGCAGCTCTCTAACAGAAAGCTAAAGTCCCCGGTTCGGTCAGACCGAGCCGGGGACTTTTTCTTGTAATTTGCACCGCCGTGTGGTACAATACCATGCGCCGAAAGGAGGCTCGCTATGTCTAAGCTCAAGTATTTTATAAGCCGTATATTTGATATGAACTACCGTCAGATGTTCAGAAAAATTGACGAGGTGCATGAAAAGTCGGGCAAATGCCGTCTTTTTATCTTCCTCGACATGGTGTATTGCGGCATCGTCTATCAGGCGGGATATATGGATTACTGGCTGTTCGAGATGTACGATCTCAACCGCAGCCAGCGCAAGACCATACTCACGAGGGGCAAAAACAACGCATTTATTAAGCGCTACAACGACCCCAAGTATATGCCGGAGATAGAGGACAAGCTCAAGTTTGCCAAGAATTTCGGCGAATTTATGCACCGTGACTGGCTCGATATGGGTACCGCCGACAGGGCGGCGCTCTCGGAGTTTACGGCAAAGCACCCCGTTTTCATGGCAAAGCCAACGGGCGGAATGTGCGGTAAGGGCATAGAAAAGATAAACGCCGCCGAGTTTGAGGGCGACCTTTATGAGCATCTCAAGTCGATGGGTCCGCTCATTCTTGAGGAGTGCGTCGTTCAGCACAAGGCGCTCATGGAGCTGCACCCATGCTCCGTAAACACCTGCCGTGTCATCACCTTCACCCACGGCGGCAGCACGAAGGTCGTCGCCGCCTACCTGCGCATCGGCAACGGAAAGTACGTCGATAACTTTAACAACGGCGGTATGGTCGTGCCGATCGAGGAGGATTGCGGCCGCATCATCTACCCGGCGCTCGACAAAAGCGGCGCTCTGCACGAGGTGCATCCTCTGACGGGCGTGCCGATAAAGGGCTTCCAGGTCCCGCTTTGGGACGAGGTCACGGAGCTTGTGAAGAAGGCGGGACAGGTCGTGCCGCAGGTGGGAATCGTCGGCTGGGACGTTTGCGTCACCGACAACGGACCCCTGCTCATCGAAGGCAACGACTACCCCGGACACGATATATATCAGCTTCCCCCGCACCGCACGGACGGTATCGGCGTTCTGCCGAAGTTCCTTCGTGCGATGGAGGACTGAGATGGCAGAGGTGATCTTCATGCTCTACATTTTGAAAACTTGGTATACAATGCCGCCGACGCTTCCCGTGCTGTTTACGTTTTTTGCGTTTTTGGCACTCGGCGTGTATGCGGCGTTGGGACTTAAAAATAAGCGCAGCGTGCTGTTTCTGGCGCTCGGACTTGTGGTCTTGTACCTGCTCTGCACGCCCGTAAGCCTCAATGACCTGTTCGGCATCGGCGTGTACTCCACCTTCGTCGGAGGTGTGGCAAGTCTTGTGCTTTTGGGCTGCATTTTGGGCTTTGCCGCACGCAGTCTGCGCCGCAAAAAGTGATGAATAAGCAAAAAAACTTCCGCCTATGGCGGAAGTTTTTTTATGCAATGACCTTTCCGAGTACACGCAAAGGCAGCTCAGGGGATATGACAATGTCGGAGTATTCGGGGTTTAAGGAGTGCAGCACGAGATGCTCGCCCTTTGCGGCAAGCTGCTTTAGATAAGCGCAGCCGTCGTAGAGGAAAATGCCGATCTCACCCGTCATCAGACTGTGCTGCTGACTGACCCACACGGTCTGACCGTTGTGGAATCTCGGCTCCATGCTGTCGCCCGCAACACGGACGCCGAAGTTGGCGCTGTCCGGCACTTCGGGACCGACCTCGGTCATGTCGTAATGCTCGCTGTCGAGAAACTGCCCCGTGCCTGCGGAGACCGCAAGGGAATACAGCGGCAGACTGCGGCTGTACTTTACCGGCTCCGGGCTGAGAGAGTATTTGCCGCTGTCACGCAGGAGCTGAATGTACTCCGTCGCCTTTCTGCGCCCCGCCGCATTGAGTCCCGAAAGGAAGCCTTCCCCCTCCGGCATGAACTCTCCGGCGATGTCGCTTATCCTGAGCGCACGGCAGAGCATGAGGAACTGAAGGGCGCTCGGCAAGGTGCTGCCGTTCTCCCATTTGGATACCGCTTGATTGGTGACGTTCACCCCGTAGACCTTGAGCGCTTTGGCAAGCTCCGTCTGCGAAAGACCGAGCTCACGCCGCCGCTCACACAGCTTTTTGCCTATATCCATAACGCAACGCCTCACTTTCAATTATGATTATACTATATACTCGGTAAAATTTCAAGCATAAAAATATCTGAAAAAGAGAAAAAATATCTTTACATATCCGTAAAAGGGAGTTATACTGCATTTAGTATCTTTTGAGGAGAACGACATGGACAGGGCGATACTTCATTCGGATATAAACTCCTGCTATGCGAGCATAGAGCGGCTATACGAGCCGAGGCTTTGCGGCAGACCCTTTGCGGTCTGCGGCGCGCCTGAGCTGCGGCACGGTATAGTATTATCCAAAGACGATATTGCAAAAAAGGCAGGCGTCAAGACCGGAATGGCGATATGGCAGGCAAAGTGCCTCTGCCCCGAGCTTGAGATCGTGCTGCCGCACTTTGACCGCTACACGGAATATGCCGACGCCGTGCGCAGCATATATTACGACTACACGAACCTTTGCGAACCCTTCGGGCTTGACGAGTGCTGGCTTGACCTCACGGGCTGCCTTGCCTGTCCCGACCCCGTGGAGACCGCACAGGAGATACGGCGGCGGGTCAAAAAGGAGACGGGGCTTACGGTGAGCATCGGCGTGAGCTTCAACAAGATATTTGCAAAGCTCGGCTCCGACTACCGAAAGCCCGACGCCGTGACGGTCATCGACCGTGAAAATTACAAGAGCATCGTGTGGGGGCTTCCCGCCTCCGATATGCTCATGGTCGGGCGAAGCACGGCTCGGCAGCTTGAGCGCATGGGCATACGGACGATAGGCGAACTGGCGGCGGCGTCGCCCGAAAGCCTGCACGCCGTGCTGGGCAAGGCGGGACCGATGCTGCACGCCTTCGCTAACGGTGCCGACACAACGGCGGTGCGCAGAGTGGGGGACGAGCCGCCGCCGAAGTCCGTCGGCAACAGCACGACGCTGCCCCGTGACGTGGAGACACTGCGGCAGGCGGAGGTCGTCATACTGAGCCTTGCGGAGAGCATAGGAACGAGACTGCGTCGGGGCGGCTATATGTGCCGCAGCTTAGAGCTTTCGCTGCGCACGGAGGAGCTTACATGGACACGGCATCGTATGCGGCTTTTCGGCGCAACGGACGTCACCCTTGAGCTGCGTGACATGGGAATGCGCCTTCTGTCTCAGGCGTGGACGGATCGCACGCCGCTGCGGAGCATGGGGCTTTGCGCACTTGAGCTGGTGCCGACGGGTGCACCGGAACAGATTGACATATTATGTGATTATGTAAACTTGGAAAAGCAAAAGAAAATCGACGCCGCCGTTGACGGGATCCGCAAAAAGTACGGTGCGGAGGCGATACAGCGGGCGTCGGTTTTCGGGAACTCCGTTGCGCTGGGCAAGCAAATCTGCACTCTGCCTGAGAAGGGGTTTATATGATGACAATCGTCCGACGGCTCGGCAGCGGCAGGAGATTTTTTGCTTCATTTTGCAAGCTCGGATTCAGACGATCATAAAGGTCTCGCCGTAGGGGTAGGGGTTTCCGGCTTCACGCTGCATCCAGTCGATGATGCCCGCCTTGTCCCTCACCGCCATGCCGGACAGACGCTCGATGCCGAGATCCTTGAGCGCCGGACACATGGGGACGGTAGGACCTATGAGTATCGTAACGGCGCTGCGGCTCAGCTCAATGAGCCGAGGCATGGTCTTGTTGACCGAGGCGGAGCCGGTGATGATAACGATGTCACACTGTGGCAGGATGTACTCGCAGGCGGAGTCGGGGTAGTCGCCGAGCCTTGGATCACGCTCCAGAATGTAAAGCTCCTTGCAGCCGGAGACGGTTTCGGGCGGCATCTTGAGATGCCCCACGAAGGCGACCGTTTTGCCGACGGTGTCTATCCCCTTGGTGCATATGCGGTCAAAGGGTGCGGCAAGACCGAGGCGCTCCATGCGCCCGACGCCGTTATAAAATGCGTTTATGACCGCCATGCCCTCGCTCGCTTCTTCAAAGTTCCAGCTCATGACGCTTTTTGCCGCTTCCTTGGCGGGCAGCCCCACGAGGCTATCAAAAAGTCGCTCGACGCTGCTGCCGGCGGTGTGCATGGCGATGCCGAAGCTGCCGTCGCTCAACTCCGCACCCGTCCAGCTCTTGCCGCAGACGATGCGGGAGACGACGGCTGAGGTATCAATTCCGTCTATGAGTATGCGATAGTAGTCTTTCATGTCAAATTCCTTTGCGGTATGCGCTCTTGCACGGAGCGGACATACGGTGTTATAATAACGAATATAATATTTTTTCGGGGGAAATGCAATGTATTTTGACACCCATGCGCACTACGACAGCGGCGCCTTTAACGAGGACAGGCTGCCGCTTCTTGCGTCCATGCCGGAAAAGGGCGTGGAGCTTATAATCGACCCCGGCTGCGACCTTATAAGCAGCCGAAAGGCGATAGAGCTTGCCGAGCGCTTCGACTTCGTTTACGCTGCGGTGGGCTGGCACCCGGAGGACATCGACAAGCTGACGGAGGAGGACTACCGCAGCATGGAGAGTTTGGCGCAGCATAAAAAGTGCGTTGCGATAGGTGAGATAGGGCTTGACTATTACTGGGACGCAAGTCAAAAGGACGTGCAGAAGGCGCTGTTTCGCCGTCAGGCGGAGCTTGCGCTGAGGCTAAATAAGCCCGTCATCGTCCACGACAGGGAGGCGCACGCCGACAGTCTTGACATTGTGTGCGACTACCCGGAGCTGAGGGGCGTTTTCCACTGCTACTCCGGCAGCGTCGAGATGGCGGAGATACTGCTGAAGCGGGGCTGGTACCTCGGCTTCGACGGTCCGATCACCTACAAAAACGCCAGAAAAGCGATAGAGGTTTTGAAGGCTTGCCCGCTTGACAGAATACTCATCGAGACGGACAGCCCCTATCTAAGCCCCGTGCCGCAGCGGGGAAAGCGCAACGATTCCGGAAACCTTAAATACGTCGTCGAGAAGATCGCCGAGGTGAAGGGTATGGAGCCGAAGACGGTCGCAAAGCTGACCGCCGAAAACGGAAGGAGGCTTTTTGGACTGTGAAAAATTTACTTGAGGGAGCGCCGAACGCAAGGGACCTCGGCGGTATAAAAACGCTTGACGGGGCGATGCTTTCCCACGGAAAGCTCATTCGCAGCGGCGTACTCAATGCCTTGAGTGCCGACGACGAAAAGACGCTTATAGGGCTACGGCTCAAAACCGTCGTCGATTTTCGCACCGACGACGAGCGCGCGCAGAAGCCAGACCGCAGCATTGACGGCGTGAGCTATGTACACTGTCCGATAGTTGAGGCGAGGAGAGAGGGCATCAGCCGTGACAAGCCGGAGACCGAGGACGAGGAGGCAATGCGCACCGTGAAAATGGCAAAGCGCCTCATGCCCCGAAACCCCGACGGCAGGGCGCAGATGCGTTCGCTGTACCCCATACTCGTAGGCACGCCGTTTGCCATGGCGCACTACAAAAGCTTCTTTTCCGAGCTTCTCTCGGAGCGGGACGGGGCTTTGCTGTACCACTGCACCATGGGCAAGGACCGTGTCGGCGTCGGCACGGCGCTGCTGCTTTCGGCGCTGAACGTGCATCGTGACGATATATTTGAGGACTATCTGCTTACAAACGAGCGCTGCGCCGCAGGGACGCTGCGGCTACTCGAAAGCTGCCGCCGCTATGCCGATTCGCAGGCGGAGCTGGATTTTATATACGAGCTTGACCGTGTCGACGAAAGCTACCTCGCTGCGGCGTTTGAGACCGCAGAGGAGCTTTACGGCAGCATGGCGGGCTACCTCGAAAACGCAATGGGGCTGGACACCGCCGCAGCCGAGCGCCTGCGTGAGCTGTATCTCGTATAGGCTCAGTCGTCGGTGAGAGAGCTGTAGCAGTCGTCGGGCAGGCAGGAGGTGAGCTCCTGAAGTATGCCCTGCATCCCCAAGACCTTGTAGTCGGAGTTCGGAGCCTTGAGTATGCGGGACGGGGTCACATAGTTTGAAAACATGAGACGCACCGAGGCACCGCAGCCAATGCCCCGACTTTCGATTATCAGAGCGCCGTCGTGAAGTTCGGCGATGGAGCGGACGGCCTTGAGACCAAGCCCCACGCCCTGCGCCGCAGCGCTCAGCCGCTTGTCACCGCCGTCGCCGAATATGTGCGGGAGTGCCTCCGGGTCTATGCCGCTGCCGCTGTCGTTTACGGCAAGCACGGTGCTTTTATCGGTTTTGAGCAGCGACACGCTTATGCGATCGCCGCTTTTGCAATGTGCAAGGCTGTTTGAAAGGAGGTTTAAAAGCGCCAGCTCCGCAAGGTAGCGGTCGACCACGAGGTAAAGCTGTTCGGGTGCGTGAAAATCAATGCTTATGCCCGACCCGCTCCTCGAAAGTATGCTTATGCTGCTTATAAGCTCACCGAAAAGACGGGTGAGGTCGGTGGACTCGGCGCGGAGCGGACACGCCCCGTGGTGCATGAGATCTATAAGGTTTAGGTTGTCGATGTTTCGCTTCATGCGGTAGTAGCTGCGGTTTACGCAGATCGAGTAGCTGCGAAGCTGCTCGTCTTTTCGCATCTCGGCGAGTTGGGAAAGCCGACTGCCGCACATCCTGAGATTTGCGAGGGAGGAGCGCATACTTGCAAATGCCGCCGCTTCGATGCCCTCCTCGTCTGCCGAGGGGGTCAGGACGAAGTATTGCTCGGTCGGTGCATTGCAGACGTTGACGACGCAGTTTCTTTTGCCGATAAATCCCGTCGACGTAAAGGTGCTGCCGTGCGTACCCGTAAGGTGCGACGGGAGCAGCAGCGATGCGGGCTTCCCCGTGAAGTCCTTTCCGGCGAGAGACACCGCTGCCGGGTTCATGTAGCTAATAAGCTCCTTTTTGACAATTATGACGGGCTGCTCCAGCAGCGACAGCACCGAAACGGGAATTTTGCGTTCAGCCATACTTCTCCTCCCTTTATAATTTATAATATTTCTTAATAATTTTATCAAAAACAGACAAAATATACAATAGCAAAGCCAAAATCATGCGATTTTTGCGCTTTATTTGGATGTATCTCAATATTGCAATTACAGGTTATTGTATGATACAATTTTAGACAAAGGCAAATCATTCCTATGATAATTTTTTAAAATGGAGGAATAAACATGATCAGAGTTGCTATCAATGGTTTCGGACGTATCGGACGTCTCGCTTTCAGAGCCGCCATCGTTTCGGACGACATCGAGGTCGTTGCAATTAACGCCCCCGACAAAAGCACCGCACAGCTCGCTTACTGCGTAAAGTATGACTCCGTACACGGACGCTTTAACGGCACCGTAGAGTATGACGAAAGCTCCATCACCGTCAACGGCAAGAAGGTCGCCGTGGTCGGCAACAGAGATCCCAGACAGCTCCCCTGGGGCGAGATGGGCGTTGAATATGTTCTCGAATGCACCGGTGCTTTCCTCACCACCGAGGCGGCACAGGCTCACATCGACGCCGGCGCACAGATCGTTGTTCTGTCCGGGCCCTCCAAGGACGACACCCCCATGTTCGTGTGCGGTGTAAACCTTGACAAGTACACCCCCGACATCAAGGTCGTTTCCAACGCATCCTGCACCACCAACTGCCTTGCACCTCTTGCAAAGGTCATAAACGATAAGTTCGGCATCGTCGAGGGTCTTATGACAACCGTTCACGCCGACACCGCCACTCAGGAGGTCGTTGACGGCTTCTCCAATAAGAATTGGAGACTGGGCCGCTCTTGCATCGGCAATATCATCCCCACCAGCACCGGCGCAGCGAAGGCTGTCGGCAAGGTCATCCCCGAACTCAAGGGCAAGCTCACCGGCACCTCCATGCGTATCCCCAGCGCCGACGTTTCCATCGTCGACCTGACCTGCCGCCTCGAAAAGGGCGCAAGCTACGAGGAGATCTGTGCAGCGGTCAAGGAAGCCTCCGAGGGTGCAATGAAGGGCGTTATCGAGTACGTTGACGAGGACGTCGTCTCCTCCGACTTCATCACCGATCCGCACACCAGCATTTTCGACGCAAAGGCCGGTCTTGCGCTGAACGACAACTTCGTAAAGCTCATGGCATGGTACGATAACGAGTGGGGCTTTAGCTGCAAGATGCTCGACCTCACCCGCCACATCGACTTAGTCCGCAAGGCATGATTCAATAGCATAACAAAAGCGCTCCGAAATTTTCGGAGCGCTTATTCTTTTTTACATCAGGTCGTCGAGGGATTCGACGGAGCTGCCCTTGCTCTCGTAATATGCGAGCATTTCGGGAAGCTTTTTCTTGTCGTAGCTTGTGACGCAGTCGGACAGCACATGAACCTTATACCCGCTCTTGGTCATGTTAAAGCAGGTGGATTTCACGCAGGCGGTGGCGTCGGCACCGGTAAGGAAAAACTCCGTGATGCCGTGATCCTCGATGAATCTGAGAAAGTCCTCGCTCGTTAAGGCGTTGCTCTTGGATTTGACAAAAATAAAGTCGGAAACGACGTCCAGCTCCGGCACAAGCTCTGCGCCGTGCGTGTTGGGCTTAAAGGTCCTCGTTCCGGCGGACAGATTGTTGTGCTTAATGTAAACGACGTACATTTCGGCTTCGACCGCCCACGCTATCGCACGATTGACACGTTCGACGATCTCTCTGTAATTCTTCGTTATGTCGTTTTGAAGGTCTATAACGACCAAAGCGCTGTTTTTCACTGAAATATTCCTCCGTTTATTCTTCGGGTACAAGGTCGATGACGCAGATTTCGGGACGGTTAAAGAGCCTCGGTACCATGCCGTAGCCGTACAGCCCGGAGGAGAGGATCATGTCGGTGTCGCCGAAGCGGTAGCGCCCGTGATCGTATTCCGGGAACAGTCCCTCGCTCGGCGATATGACGCCGCCGACAAAGGGCAGCCGCCACAGTCCGCCGTGAACGTGACCGCTGATGACGAGGTCCATGCGGAACTCCTCCCACGGCTCAAAAAATATCATCATGTTCGGCATATGCGCAAGGTACACGGTCGGAAGCTCACATGAGCGCAGGTCCTCGAAAAACGCATATTCGGTGCCGTCAAGGTCGTGGTCGCTGTCGTCAGAGTAGTAACTGAGCCAAGGCGAGTTTCCACCCAAAAGCCCGACAAGCCGAATGCGGTTGCCGCCGATCTCGACGTCCGAGTATTCGTTATTGAGAAACACCCCGCCGGCGTCCTCGACCGCTGCCTTGAGGTCCGTGAGCTTTGCGGTGTAAAACTCGTCCTCGTGATTGCCGATCGTGTAGTACACTGGGGCGATCTCACGCAGCCTGCGCACGAGTGCGGCAAAGCGCTCGATATCCTCGGAGTCTGCGTCCCGGCTGAGCATATCGCCGACGCAGAATATCGCATCGGGCTTCTGCTCCGCAATGAGGCTTATAAGGCGCTCGTTATCCTCACCGTATTCCTTGCTGTGCAGGTCGCTTATCGCAACGACCCGGCACGGCGTTTCTATCCCCGGCAGTACCTCGGTGTAGTATGTGGCTTTTACGGAAACGCTGCACACGACGGCAGAGACCGCCGCCGCTATAAGGCAGATGCCGAGTATGATAAGCAGTACCGTCATAATTCGTTTGAGTCTTAAGGACATGGCTTACTTTTTCCTGCCCTTGCCTGCGCCTTCGGGCTTTTCGGGCGCTTTTGCAAAATGCTCGTTTTCGTCAAACATATAGCTCAGGTCACGGACGTATTTAAACTTCTCCTGCTTATGCGTCGCTATGCGGTACAGGGTCTTTGTGTTTTGCAGCAGCACGAGCAGCATACACAGCAGAAGCAGCGTATGCACCCAAGCACCCTCCATTGTGATTATCGAAAAGCCGTACATAAAAACGGCTGCGATGACCTCCGCAAGGGCGGGGTAGCGGGTGGCAAAGTATGCGATGATTATGATGATCGCAAGCACGGCGCCGATCTCGAAGTTTACCGCCATTGCACCGAACATGAGGGCAAAGTAGCTGACCTCGCCCTTAAAGCGGTACATGATGGGGAATGCGGTGCCGAGCAGCAGACAGAAGAAAGCAAAGCAGCGTCCTATGTCGGCACAGTCGAGTATGCTCATAAGCCAGCCGCCGACAAGCACCGGCAGCAGCGAGCGTATAAGCTCAATCACCAGCAGAACGAGAAAGCCCGCCTTGCCGTAGCGACGGTAAAACTGCGTGATGCCGAGGTTGTTTCTCGGATACTTACGCAGGTTTTTGCGGAACACGAGGTGCGAGGCGATCTGAACGGTGCTGAGACTTCCGACGAAGTAGGCAAAAGCGCCCGTGAGAGCAAGCAGCAGAAAGCTCATTCCTTGTCTCCCTTCTGCCGTATGACCATGCGTATGGGGGTACCCTCAAGCCCGAACACTGCACGGATCTGATTTTCTAAATAGCGCTGATACGAGAAGTGGAACAGATCCTTCCTGTTGCAGAACACGACGAAGTTCGGCGGGCAGATGCCCGTCTGCGTCATGTAGTATATCTTCAGGCGGCGACCCTTGTCGGTGGGCGGCTGTACCCTTGCCTGCGCATCGGAGAGAACGTCGTTGAGCATACCCGTGGTGATGCGCATATGCGACTGGTCGTTTACGAAGTTGACAAGCTCAAAAATGCGGTCGGTGCGCTGACCCGTGACTGCGGATATGAACAGCACGGGAGCGTAGCTCATAAAGCTCAGGTCACGCATGACGTCCTTGCGCATTTTCTCAAGCGTCCCCGTCTCCTTTTCGACGAGGTCCCACTTGTTGACTACGATGATGCTCGCCTTGCCCGCCTCGTGCGCCATGCCTGCGATCTTCGTGTCCTGCTCGGTAACGCCGTCACGGGCGTCGATCATTATAAGGCACACGTCGGCACGCTCGATGGCGAGCTGCGCACGCATGACGGAAAACTTCTCGACACGCTCGTCAACACGGCTTTTTCTGCGTATTCCGGCGGTGTCGATAAAAACGTATTTACCGTATTTGTTCTCAAACTCGGTGTCCACGGCGTCACGGGTGGTACCCGCCATGTCAGCGACGATGACACGCTTTTCGCCGAGGATGTGGTTTATGAGCGAGGACTTGCCGACGTTGGGCTTGCCGATGACGGCGACACGGATGCGGTCGTCCTCGTCGTCATGCTCCTCCTCCTGGGGAAAGTATTTTGCGCACTCGTCGAGCAGGTCGCCGGTGCCGTGACCGTGAACGGCGGAGACGGCGATGGGGTCGCCCATGCCAAGCTCGTAAAACTCATAGATGGCGGGGTCGAGCTGACCCGTGGAGTCCATCTTATTAACCGCAAGCACGGTCGGCTTGCCGGAGCGCAGAAGCATATTTGCGACCTCACGGTCGGCTGCGGTGACTCCGGTGCGAACGTCGGTGACGAGGATTATCACGTCGGCGGCGTTTATTGCGATATTCGCCTGCTCACGCATGAAGGAGAGTATTTCATTGTCGGTGGTCGGCTCGATGCCGCCCGTGTCCACGATGTCGAATTTTCTGCCGCACCACTCACATTCGGCGTACAGTCTGTCACGGGTGACGCCCGGAGTGTCCTCAACGATGGAAAGACGCTTGCCGCAGAGCTTGTTGAAGAGCATCGACTTTCCGACGTTGGGTCTGCCAACTATGGCAACAAGAGGTTTGGACATTTTTCCGCCTCCTTAATTCTGATTGTATTTGTAAAAGCATTCTCTGTCCGGGCTTCTTTCGGGGATGACGACCTTCGGCAGATTGTCGCCGGAGATGGCGTCCCACAGTGCAAAGCCGTCGGACTCGATGGGGTATATCGGCACGCCGAGCGCCGCCGACGCTTCCTCAAGGGTCACGTCGTCGAGGAAATCCAGCTCCTCACGACGCAGCATATTCTGCGAAATGAAAAGGCGCTCGCCGAGGTCACGGCCCTTGAGCTGGGCAATGAGGTCCTGCCCGGTTATAAGCCCCGTGACGTTTATGCGATGACCGAAGAAGTCGTTTAAAATGGGATAGACCCTTCCGTCTATATTATCATACTTTTGCTTTGCTGTAAAAACAAGTTTTTCAAAGAAGGGCGCAGCGGAGGTACCCGTGGCGATGGAAAACGGCACTCCGTCCGGCGTATCGGAAAGGCTCAGGGCGGAGGCAAACTCACGCTCTAACAGCCTTATCATGCCGACGCCGTTTTCAAGCTGCGTATGCTCCTCGTAGAAATCGTCATCCGGAAGCTCACGTCCTGCGCATATGTACATTTCGTCCGAGCAGAAGAATATCCTCGTGCCGTACTTTTCAAGGCAGCGATCGCCGAATTCGGTAACCATGTCGATGGTTTCGGCGGAGTGTTCGGACGTAAACGGGACGAGAGGGTAAAGCCCCTCACGGTACTTCGTAAGCCCGACCGGGACGATGGAAACGCTGTGAACGTGCGGATACAGCGCCGCAAGGTCCTCCATGCTGCGCATGAGCGCATCCCCGTCGTTTAAGCCGGGGCAGCAGACGATCTGACAGTTCATCGTTATGCCGCCGTCGGCAAAGCGGCGCATGATATCCATGCACCTGCCTGCGTTTTTGTTGCGCAGGAGCTTAACACGAAGCTCCGGGTCCGTTGCGTGGACCGAGATGTTGACGGGGCTGACGTGCAGACCGATGATGCGGCAGATCTCACGCTCTGTAAGGTTTGTGAGCGTGATGTAATTGCCGAGAAGAAAGCTCAGGCGTGCGTCGTCATCCTTAAAATACATGGTCTTGCGCATACCCTTAGGGAGCTGGTCTATAAAGCAGAAGACGCAGCGGTTTGCGCAGGAGCGGGGTCTGTCCATGAGATAGCTCTCGAACTCCAGACCGAGATCCTCGCCCTCGGCCTTGCTTATGTGCACCGTGTGACTGCGCCCCTCCGGGGTGAGCAGCACGATGCTGAGCTCCGTGTCGTAGGCGTAGAACTTGTAGTCAAGCACGTCACGGACCTCGTTGCCGTTTATGGAGACGACACGGTCGCCGATGTGCGCCCACGGACGCAGCGGGCTTGTGTCTTCAATTTTGGAGATAACGTTTTCGTGGATCATCTTGCACCGCCAGATACAGCAAAAGGAGGAAAGGTACGCCCTTTCCTCCTAAAGCATTTTACTTATTATCCTCAACCTTCAGGACCTGACGGCCGTTGTACATGCCGCATTCCTTGCAAACACGGTGAGGCATTTTGAAAGCACCGCAGTTGGGGCACTTAACAATACCGGGAGCGGTGAGCTTCCAGTGAGAGGAACGTCTCTTATCACGTCTCTGTCTTGATACTTTTCCCTTAGGGACTGCCATGGTGACACCTCCTGATTCAGCTGTTATGAGCAGCGTTATTATTTATCCAAAAGCTGCTCAAGCACAGCAAGTCTTGGATCAATTTGTTTTCTGCAATTGCAGGGACCGAGATTAAGGTCGGCTCCGCACTCGGAGCAGAGACCCTTGCAATCTTCCCGACAAAGGAATTTCGTTTCCATGTCCAGAAGAAAAAGCGTGGAAAGAGCATCGCCGAGATCAAGCTTGTCTCCGTCGAGAACAAAGGCTTCGGGATCATCGGAATCTCCGTCGGTGATAAGGGCTTTGATGTTCGTTACCTTGACGCTGTCGAACTCTTTACCACATCGGTCGCAAACGCAAGTCATGTCGGCGGTCACGGTACCCTCGAGTGTCAGGATACCGGCCTCGTTGAACACTCTGCCCACGGCATGGGGGTCGTGCTTAAACTCCTTGACAGAGGGGGTCAAAAGGTCGTCGGCACAGACGGAGCAATCAAAGGGGAGCTCCCGGCCGGGAATCTCAATTATCTCTCTCAGATCAAGCAGCATAGCGCACCTCTCCATAGTCGCTTGAATATTATAGCTAAAGCGGTGGGGCTTGTCAACCGTAATTTGCACTTTTTGTGCGGAAAATCCACGCCTCCCCAACTTTTTTCTTGCGGTGATCCGCAGGGGAGGCGTGGATAATGGAAAGGCGGAAGCCTCTTATCTGAGCCGGTCCTTACTCGTCGAGCTTTAAGACGGCAAGGAAGGCTTCGGTCGGGATGGAGACGGTGCCGAGCTGGCGCATCTTCTTCTTACCCTCCTTCTGCTTTTCGAGCAGCTTCTTCTTTCTCGTTATATCGCCGCCGTAGCACTTGGCAAGCACGTCCTTGCGCAGCGCCTTGACGGTCTCACGGGCGATTATCTTGCCGCCTATCGCAGCCTGTATCGGGACCTCGAAAAGCTGACGGGGGATATTGTCCTTCAGCTTCTCGCAGAGCTTTCTCGCACGGGGGTATGCCTTGTCCTTGTGGGCGATGAAGCTCAAAGCGTCCACCTGATCGCCGTTTAGGAGCATATCGACCTTCACAAGCTCCGAGGGCTTGTACTCGCTCAGCTCGTAGTCGAGGGAGGCGTAGCCCTTGGTGCGGGCCTTGAGCGTGTCGAAAAAGTCGTAGATTATCTCGTTGAGCGGCATCTCGTAGCGCAGCTCGACAAGGTGCGAATCGAGGTACTGCATATCACGGTACTCGCCACGCCTGTCCTGACACAGCGGCATGATGTTGCCCACATAGTCGTTCGGCGTTATGATGCTCACCTTGACATACGGCTCCTCGGCGTGCTCAATGGCGGCGGGATCGGGGTAGTTGTGCGGATTGTCGACCATGACGACGCTGCCGTCGGTCTTTACTACCTTATATATAACGCTCGGAAGCGTGGTCACAAGCTCAAGGTCAAACTCACGCTCAAGGCGCTCCTGTATGACCTCCATGTGCAGCATACCCAAGAAGCCGCAGCGGAAGCCGAAGCCGAGCGCAACGGAGCTTTCCGGTTCAAAGGAGAGCGAGGCGTCGTTTAGCTGGAGCTTTTCCAGTGCGTCACGAAGGTCGGGATACTTGCTGCCGTCCTCGGTGTATATGCCGCAATAGACCATCGCCCTTGCGGGGCGGTAGCCCGGCAGCGCCTCGGCGCAGGGCAGCACGGCATCCGTCACGGTGTCGCCGACCTGCGTGTCCGCAACGTTTTTTATGGAGGCGGTGAAGTAGCCGACGTCGCCTGCGCAAAGCTCGCTGCACGGCTCAAGTCCGATGGGACGCATATGCCCGACCTCAAGCACGGAATACTTTGCGCCCGTGGATTTGAGCAGCACCTCTGTACCCTTTGCTATCCTGCCGTCAATCAGACGCATGAACACGATGACGCCTCGGTAGCTGTCGTACTGGCTGTCGAATATCAGCGCCTTGAGCGGGGCGTCGGGATCGCCTGCGGGAGCGGGGACGTTGCTCACGATATCGTCAAGCACCGCCTGAACGTTAATACCGTTTTTGGCGCTGATCTCCGGTGCGTCCATCGCAAGGATGCCGATTATGTCCTCGATCTCCTGCTTTACACGCTTGGGATCGGCGGCGGGGAGGTCTATCTTGTTGATGACGGGGAGTATTTCAAGGTTTGCGTCGAGAGCAAGGTAGGTGTTGGCAAGGGTCTGCGCCTCGACGCCCTGAGATGCGTCGACCACCAGCACCGCACCCTCGCAGGCGGCAAGCGACCTCGACACCTCGTAGTTGAAGTCAACGTGCCCCGGAGTGTCGATGAGGTTCAGAGTATAGGTCTCGCCGTCGGGCGCTTTGTAGTTCAGACCTATCGCACGGGCCTTGATGGTGATGCCTCGCTCACGCTCAAGATCCATGTTGTCGAGGATCTGATCCTCCATGTTGCGCTCCTCCACCGCACCGCACAGCTCGATGAGCCTGTCGGACAGGGTGGATTTGCCGTGGTCGATGTGAGCGATTATCGAGAAATTCCGGATGTGGTCCTGATTTATCATACAAGCTCCTCCAGTGCGGATTCCGCCTTGTTTGCAAGCACCCTCAGCTCCGAGATAAACGCCCTCGCAACGTCCGCCGTGCGGTCGAAGCCGTCGGGATTGGCGCTGCGTCCGAGCAGGTAGTCGGCGGTCACGTTATAGTAATCGCAGACCCGACACACGAAGCCGAGACCCGGTTCCCTTGCACCGTTTTCGTAGTGACTCAAAAGCGCCTGACTTATATTCAGATCGGCTGCCGCCTTGCGCTGGCTGAGACCGGCGCTGTGGCGCAGCTCGGAAAGTGTCTGTGAAAAATTACGTTCGTTCATAAGCATTTTCTCCGTTTTGTGATTACAGCCTGTATATTATACTTACAAATCGACCACTTGTAAATAGAAATCTTCCGAAATACTTGAAAAATGCACGAGCCGGTGTTAAAGTGTTATTTGGATAAATTTGCGGCCAAAAACGCCGCTTTTTTGGAGGAAAACCAAAATGTTTGAAAATCTTATCGAAGTTCTGAAAAATGATCCCCGCAAGATAGTTTACACCGAAGGTCACGACGCCCGCATCCTTGAGAGCGCAGCCCGCCTCAAGAAGGAAGGCTTCCTTACCCCCATCCTCGTCGGCAATGTTGACGTCGTGAAGGAAGCTGCCGCAAAGGGCGGCTTTGACATCGACGGCCTTGAGATCCTCGATCCCCTGACCTACGAAGGTATGGACGCAATGGTCGAGGAAATGGTCGCTCTCCGCAAGGGCAAGATGAGCGCAGAGGACTGCCGCGCGGCGCTGTCCAAGGGCAACTACTTCGGCACCATGCTCGTCAAGATGGGCGTTGCCGACTGCCTGCTCGGCGGTGCGACGTACTCCACCGCAGACACCGTGCGTCCCGCACTCCAGCTCGTCAAGACCAAGAAGGGCGCAAACCTCGTGTCCTCCTGCTTCATTATGATTCGTGACGACGAGATGCTCGCAATGGGCGACTGCGCAATAAACATCGACTACCAGGACAAGCTCGACAAGGAAGGCAACGTCGTTCTTTCCGCAGCGGCACAGCTTGCAGAGGTTGCCGTTGCTACCGCTCACACCGCAGAGGTGTTCGGCATCGACCCCAAGGTCGCAATGCTGTCCTACTCCACCAAGGGCTCCGGCAAGGGTCCCGCCGTCGACCTCGTCCGTGAGGCGACTGCGATCGCAAAGGAAATGGCTCCCGAGCTCAAGCTCGACGGCGAGATGCAGTTTGACGCAGCGGTCTCTCCCGTTGTCGGTCAGCTCAAGTTCCCCGGCTCTCCCGTTGCGGGCTACGCAAACACCTTCATCTTCCCGGAGATCCAGTCCGGCAACATCGGCTACAAGATTGCCGCACGTCTCGGCGGCTTCATGGCAGTTGGTCCTATCCTTCAGGGTCTGAACGCTCCCATCAACGACCTCAGCCGCGGCTGCAACGCCGAAGAGGTCTACCAGATGTCAATCATCACCGCAGCACTCAAGTAATACATAATGTGACGGGAGACAGGGCAAACGCCCTGTCTCTTTTTAAAAAGCGAGGTTTTATGGACAGAGAAGCTTACATGGAAAAGGCCCTTACGCTTGCAAGGCAGGCGTATGAGGCGGGGGAGATCCCCGTCGGCTGCGTCATTGCGGATGCCGAGGGCAGGATAATCGGCACGGGGCGCAACCGCAGAGAGGAAAGCGGCGACGCCACGACCCACGCCGAGATCGAGGCGATACGCATGGCGTGCGCCGAGGTCGGCGACTGGCGTCTTCATGGCTGCACCCTGTTTGTGACGCTTGAGCCGTGTCCGATGTGTGCCGGAGCCGTGATAAACTCACGCATACCGAAGGTCGTGTTCGGCGCAAGGGACGCAAACACCGGCTCATGCGGCAGCGTTATAAACCTGTTCGAGGAGCGCTACGGACACCGTCCTGCGGTGTACGGGGACGTTCTGGCGCAGGAGAGCCGTGAGCTGCTGCGCAGCTTTTTTGAGGAGCGACGCTGAGTTTTCTACATTATATAATAGTAAAGCGCCCGACTTGAGGAATCCAAGTCGGGCGCCGATATTTATTCACTTGCAGGGGATCAGTCGGTCACGATGATGATGACGGAGAAGGTTTCGGAATTCACGTCGTTGTAGAAGCTCAGAAGAGTTACGCCCTTTTCGAGGGGACTTACGGTGAGCGTGGTGGTGTCGCCCTCCCAAGTGTCCTCGTCAAAGCTCACGTCGGCACTGTATCCTTCGAGATCGTAGCTGACGGTGACTGCAGTATCGACCGCAAGGGTGAGAGTGAGAGTCTCGTCGTAGTCGTCCTCACTGAGAACGATGACGGCTTTGTCGGTATGGAAGGCGTCGGACGCATAGCCGATGTTGTTATACTGCGCATAGTAGCAGATGTCCGCAAGATCGACGGATGCGCTGTCGGCGGAGTCGTAAAGACCCTCAAGCTCGTCGTACTCGTCCTTGAGCTCGTCGTACTTTGCTTCGGCTTTCTTGAGGTCGGACTTTGCGTCGTCAAGCTCGTCGGCGGTTTTCGGAGCCATGACGAAATACTGGTATGCGTTAAGTCCGATAAGAGCAAGGATCAGAACACCGATGACGGCGATGAGAGCAATCTTCTTGCCCTTGCCTTCCTTCTTTGCGGGGGCTTCGTCGAACACGGGAGCGACAGGGGGAACGTCAAACGACGGCGCTTTGGGGGTCGGAGTCTCGAATGCGGGTGCTTCGGGAGCGGGGCTTTCCTCGACGGAGGCGGTGCTTTCGTAAACGGGAGCGGTGACGGCAGGCTCTGCTGCGGGAGCGGGAGCATCCTCCTGCTTTGCACCGCAGTAAATACAGAATTTGGTGCCTTCTTCAAGTTTCTTGCCGCAGGTGGTACAGAACACTTAAATCATCCTTTCTGAATATTATTCATTTTTTGTGAATAATATTGCTTTTTTAAAATTTTCCGTGTTATGCTATAAATCAAGAATAACATTATTATCGGGCTTAGTCAATATCACCGTCCGACAAAATTCGTTAAATGCATACGTAATTGTAAAGGCGCAAAAAACTTTTGGAATGCAAATCGCTAAAAATGCACCAAAAATCTTGTAATCATCACCGCAATGTGCTAAAGTGGAACAGTAACAATGTAAAATGTTCCGGTGCCGAGCCGGGTGTTTTAAGAAAATTACCGAGATAGATCGGAGAAAAGGAGAAACTCATGAAAACAGCACGCACTACCAAACGTTTTATTTCACTGCTGCTTATCATCATGCTGCTTATGAGCCTGACGCTTCCCGTCATGGCGACCAACGACAAGAGCAGCGGCGGAATAACATGGGAGAAGGTGGACAATGACACGGTTAAAGCCGATCTGCCCGCCAAAGCCGCTGATGATACAGACTCCGACGCTCCGGAATATGCGGATACGGACATTGTTCGTGTCTCCATAGTTCTGGAACAGAAGAGTACCGTCGCAGCGGGCTTCTCCACCATTAAAATAGCTTCCAACGCAAGCGCCATGAGCTACCGCAGCGGACTTAAGTCTCAGCAGGACGCCTTGGCAAAGACCATTTCCGACAAGGTTTTGGGCGGAAAGGATCTTGACGTCGTTTGGAATCTGACTCTTGCGGCGAACATCATCTCCGCAAACGTACCCTACGGAACCATCGAGCAGATCAAGGCTCTCGACGGCGTTAAGAATGTCGTTATCGAGCAGACCTATGAACCCTGCGTAAGCTCCTCCGGTGCGGCAGATCCCAATATGGCGACCTCCTCCGTCATGACCGGCTCCTCCGCAGCCTGGGCAAACGGCTACACCGGCGCAGGCAGCAGGATTGCCATCATCGACACCGGACTTGATACCGACCATCAGTCCTTTGCAAGCGACGCATACCTCTTCGCACTTGAGCAGAACGCCGAAAAGCTCGGCATGGACTACAACGAGTACGTTAAGTCCCTCGCACTGCTCACTCAGGCAGACGTCGAGAAGCACTGGAGCGAGCTGAACTTCTCCTCCGTGTACTCCGGCGACGTTGCAAATACCTTCTTCAGCGAAAAGGTACCTTTCGGTGCAAACTACGTTGACAAGGGCATCGAGATCACCCACGACAAGGATACCCAGGGTGAACACGGCTCACACGTTGCGGGTATTGCGGCAGCAAACCGCTTCATTGAGAACGAGGACGGCACCTTCTCCAACGCTCTTGAGTCCGTAAAGACCCAGGGCATCGCCCCCGACGCACAGCTTCTCATTATGAAGGTGTTCGGCAAGAACGGCGGCGCAAACGACTCCGACTATATGGCAGCCATTGAGGACGCCATCATCCTCGGCGCAGACTCCGTGAACCTTTCTCTCGGCTCCAGCAATGCGGGCTTTGCCACCAGCGAGGATTACCAGAACGTTATGGACGATCTGGCAAAGAGCGACACCGTCGTTTCCATCTCCGCAGGTAACTCCGGCATGTACGGCGACGGCAATCTGCCTTACGGCTACCTGTACAGCGACGATGCAAACTTCGCTACCGGCGGCTCTCCCGGCTCCTTCACCAACGCCTTCACCGTGGCATCCGTTGACAACGACGGCGCTACCGGCAAATACCTCAAGTTCGGTGACAACCTGATATTCTATACCGAGAGCGATTACTCCAACGATCCCATCAGCTCCATGCCCGGCGAGTACGAATACGTCTTCGTCGACGCCGCGGGCACTCAGGCTGACTTTGAAAAGGTCAAGGACGCTCTTGACGGCAAGATCGCCATTTGCTGGCGCGGCGGCATCTCCTTCTATGAGAAGGCGGAGAATGCAGTTGCAAACGGCGCTGTCGCAACCATCGTTGCGAACAACACCGCCGGCACCATCAACATGGACCTGAGCGACTACACCAAGTCCGCTCCCTGCATCTCCATCCTCCAGTCCGAAGGTCAGTACATTATGGAAAACTCCACTCCCGTTGAGGACGAGAGCGGCAATGTCCTGTACTACACCGGCAAGATCACCGTTGAGGATAA
Source organism: Clostridiales bacterium (assembly GCA_004556755.1). Lineage (GTDB taxonomy): Bacteria > Bacillota > Clostridia > Oscillospirales > Oscillospiraceae > F23-B02. The sequence continues at coordinate 102,598 of SFFW01000004.1, forward strand.
GATCGGCACCGTGCAGTACGATTCCGATTACTACACCATGAGCTACTTCTCCAGCTGGGGCGTTCCCGGAACCCTTGAGCTTAAGCCTGAGATCACCGCACCCGGCGGAAGCATCTACTCCGTCAACGGCGCTGTTGCAGGCGGCAAGGCTTACGAGGTCATGTCCGGTACCTCCATGGCTGCTCCTCAGATCGCAGGCATGAGTGCACTCCTTGCTCAGTACATCCGTGAAAGCGGTCTCGATCAGAAGACCGGACTGAGCGCACGTCAGCTCACTCAGAGCCTTCTCATGTCCACCGCTACCCCGCTCATCGAGAAGGACAGCGGCAGCTACTACTCTGTCATGAAGCAGGGCGCAGGCCTTGCAAACGTTGATGCGGCAATGAACGCCGACTCCTACATCATGATGGCGTCCGACGCTACCAAGTCTGCGGCAGACGGCAAGATCAAGGCCGAGCTTGGCGACGATCCTGACCGCAGCGGCAGCTACAGCTTCAGCTTCACCATCAACAACATGAGCGGAGAGACCAAGAGCTACGATATAAGCTCCAGCTTCTTCACTCAGGACATATTTGCGGATGAAGACGTGGGTGCATCGTTCCTCGACACATGGACTGTTCCTCTCAACTTCACCGCAAGCTACACCGTTAACGGTGCTGCGATCACCAACGACGATGTCGATAAGCTCGCAGCTTACGACTTCGACGGCAACGGCAGCATAAACGCAGCCGACGGTCAGGCACTGCTCAACTACATCACCGGCGTTAAGGATTCCATCTCCTGCAAGGACGCAGCGGACATCGACAACGACGGCGATATCGACACCTACGACGCATACCTCTTCTTCAAGGCACTCAACGCCGGTTCCGTAAGCGTTCCCGCAAACGGCAGCGTTGAAGTTACCGTCTCCGTACAGCTCCAGAACATCGCAGACTTTGACGACAACGGCGCATACGTCGAGGGTTACGTCTTCGTTGACGAGCTTACCTCCGCAGACGGCGCACTGGGCGAGTCCCACTCCATCCCCGTTCTCGGCTACTACGGCAGCTGGTCCGAGCCTTCCATGTTCGACGTCGGCAGCTACCTTGAGTATGCTTACGGCCTTGAGGACAGGATCCCCTATATGTATGCAGCGGCAGATCAGGACGCCCTGTACTACCAGACCTACATAGTTAACTACGCAGGCGACAGCGCAAACTACTACTTCGGCGGTAACCCCGTTGCCGAAGAGGACGTTTACATGCCCGAACGCAATGCTATCAACAGTGAAAACGGCGACAAGATCGGCAAGATCACCTTCACCCCGATCCGCAATGCGGGCGCATCCCGCTTCACCGTCACCGACGAGGCGGGCACCTACATCGTAAACGAGGAGCTTGGCTCCGTAAGCGCAGCATTCTACTACACCAACGGTGCCTCCTGGCAGAGCACGAAGCTCAGCTATGCACCCAACTTCGTACCCAGCGGCATCGCCGAAGGCACGAAGCTTGAGATGAAGCTTACCCTCGCTCCCGAATACTACGTCGGCTCCGACGGCAGCGTCGCATGGGATAAGCTCAGCGAGAACGCAAGCTTCACCATGCCGGTCGTCATCGACAACACCGCACCTGAGATTCAGGACATCGCTCTTGTTAAGAGCTTCAAGACCGGTGAGACCACCATCGACGTCACCGCAAGCGACAACCAGTACATCGCAGGCGTGTTCCTGTACGACAGCGAGAGCAACTTCATTGCAGGCTACGGCTCCGACTCCACTGCGGAAGCGGGTCAGCTCTGCAAGTACAGCCTGAGCATGGGTGAGGCCGATAAGTACCTCATTCAGGTATACGACTATGCGGCAAACTGCTCCACCTACAAGATCAACCTCAACGATGAGGAAGCGAACGGCGAGATCGCCGTAAGCCTCGACAAGACCTCTCTTGAGCTCGTCAAGGGCGCAAACGTAAAGCTCACCGCTTCCGTAACTCCTTGGGGTACCCCCGACGAGACCGTCACTTGGTCCTCCAGCGACGACAGCATCGCTACCGTTAACAAGTACGGCGTTGTCACCGCAGTCGGCAAGGGCAGCTGCACCGTGACTGCAACCTCCAACGGCGACAGCACGAAGTCCGCTTCCTGCGACGTCAGCGTCATCACTCTGCCTCTGCTCGTTCAGGGCGTGCTTCAGGATAAGAGCGGCAATCCGCAGTTCTTCAGCTGGGATCTCGAAAAGGAAGCGACATGGACTCCCGGCGCAGCGCTTCAGACCGATATCTCCTCCTTCGTTTGGGACTGGAACGGCAATGACGGCGCTTACGGCTATCAGATGAACACCGACGGCTACCTCTACACCGTCGATATGGAGACCGGCGAGACCGTCGCCTCCTCCGACGCACCGAATAACTTCGGCGCACCGCTCAACGACATGGAAATGTCCTACGCTCTGAATGACAGCCTCGGCAAGAACTACATTCTCGGCGTATACGACAACTACGTCCTCTTCTCCGACGCAGCCGATAACGATTTCAGCAACGGCTACGACTTTGCAGGCGATCTGGCCAAGACCGGAGCAAGCGCATTCACCGGCATTGCATGGATCGGTCAGTACAGCTACCAGGGAATCCTCTTCGACGTGTACTACCTGATCGACAATGCAAACTACCTCTGGACGTTCGGCTTCAACGTCGAAGAAGGCTACAGGCTCAGCTTCGGCGACCCGTCTCCCGTTGATTTCGACCTCAGCTGGCCCACCTACGATGGCAGCCAGTACTGCTCGCTGATACTCGGCGACGACGGCGAAGCCGCATACCTCAGCTACTTCACCGGCGAAACCAACGAGCTTTACAGGATCATTGAGAGCGAAGACGAAGACGGCAACTACAGCGCCGCTGCAACTCTGCTCGGCGATGTCGGCGCAGACGTATGGCCCTGCGCACTGATCTCCGTCTCCCCGACCGACAGTGGCGACGACACCACCGTCACCGCAGACAAGGTCTTTAAGACCGATGCAAAGGCGACCCTCTCCTCCGTCAAGGCGGGCGAGGTAAGCTTCAAGGGCAAGGTTCCCGTAGGCGGACTCAACTCCGTCGTCGTGAGCGAGGACGAGAGCGCAGCTCCCGTCGTTAAGGGCGCAACTCCGTTCTCCGTCGGCGCTGCTTCTTCCGATGAGAAGACCGTCACCGTCGAGATCACCGCAAAGGACGCAAAGGGCGAGGACGCAGCTTCCACCAACGGACTCATTGAGGTCGCATACTCCGACGCTCTTGAGCTTGCAGGCGTTGAGGTCTACAGCGACTACTCCTCCGTCAACAAGGGCGACACCGTCGTTATCGGCTACGTTGACCTTGACGGTATTGCGGCAGGCGAAACCGTTGCAAAGCTCACCTTCAATGTGAAGAGCACCGACGACGCAAGCGTCACCGTAACGCACAAGCAGCTCAACAACGAAGCTATCGAAGCGGTTGAAGAGCTTGACATCACCGCAGAGTTTACGCACGAGAACACCGAAGTGCGTGACGCAAAGCCCGCAACCTGCACCGAAGACGGCTACACCGGCGACATCTACTGCGCCGACTGCGGCAAGCTTCTGAAGAAGGGCACCGTTATCCCCGCAAACCACGACTCCGATCCCTTTAACGACATAGCAGAGTCCGGCTACCACGATTACATCATCGAGGCATCCGAGCTTGGCATCGCAAAGGGCTGTGCCGACGGCAGCTACAAGCCGAATCAGGCGATCACCCGTGCGCAGTTCGTCACCATGCTGTGGCGTGCGGCAGGCGCACCCGAGCCCGAAAAGAGTGAGATCGACTTCACCGACGCCGAATACATTGCCGAGCCCTTCACCGCTGCGGTGGCATGGGGCACAGAGAACGGCATCGTTGCAGGCTACACCGACGACAGCTTCAAGCCCGACCAGCCCATAAGCCGTGCGCAGATGGCGACCTTCGTGTATCGTTACATGAAGAACGTTGCCGAGTACGACTTCGGCGAGGTCAAGGCGGCGGAGTTTGACGACGCAGCAGAGATCGCAGCACCGTTTGTGGATGCGGTCAACGCACTCGTCTCCGCCGGTATCGTGAAGGGTGTCACCGCAAATACCTTCGATCCCAACGGCGCAGCCGTCAGGGGCGCAGCCGCCGCGGTCCTCGTGAGGATGGTACACCTCCTCACTCCCACCGTGTAATAACGCAAACCTAATTTAATAATGCAAAAAGGCACGGGCTTTTGCCCGTGTCTTTTTGCATTATTTCGACTCTGCCGTGTTGCCGTAAAAAAATTTTAACATTTGCGGGTAAAATGATGAAAAATGTTTGAAATATCATTGGCGGTATAGTATATTGATTACATACAAATTAAAATGGGGAGGTAGATAAACTTGGAAGAGCAGTTCGCCATAGAAATGCTGAATATAACTAAAGTCTTTCCCGGTATTATCGCCAACGACAACATTACCCTCCAGCTCAAAAAGGGTGAGATACACGCCCTGCTCGGTGAGAACGGTGCAGGCAAATCAACCCTGATGAGCGTGCTGTTCGGTCTGTATCAGCCCGAACAGGGTATCATCAAAAAGGACGGCGTTGAGGTCAAGATAAATAACCCCAACGATGCAAACGATCTCGGCATCGGCATGGTGCATCAGCACTTCAAGCTCGTTGAGTGCTTTACCGTTCTTGATAATATCATCCTCGGCGTGGAACCGAACAAGTACGGCTTCCTGCAAAAGAGCGAGGCGAGAAAGAAGGTCCTTGAGCTGTCTGAAAAGTACGGCCTCCACGTTGACCCCGATGCATATATCGAGGACATCACCGTCGGAATGCAGCAGCGTACCGAGATACTCAAGATGCTCTACAGGGACAACGAGATACTGATATTCGACGAGCCGACTGCGGTCCTTACCCCGCAGGAGATCGACGAGCTTATGCAGATAATGAAGAACCTTGCCGCTGAGGGCAAGTCCATCCTCTTTATCTCCCACAAGCTCAACGAGATAAAGGCGGTCGCCGACCGCTGCACCGTTCTCCGCAAGGGCAAGTACATAGGCACCGTCAACACCAAGGACGCCACCATTGAGGAGCTGTCCGCAATGATGGTCGGCAGAAACGTCAACTTCCACGTTGAAAAGACCCCCGCAAAGCCCGGCGACGTCGTGCTTGAGGTCGAGGGGCTGACCGTTGCGTCCAAGATACACAAGAACAATGCGGTCAAAAACGTCTCCTTCAAGGTCCGTGCGGGCGAGATCGTCTGCATTGCGGGTATCGACGGCAACGGTCAGACCGAGCTTGTCTACGGCATTACGGGACTTGAACCCGTGAAGTCCGGCACCGTGAAGCTCAACGGCGTCGACATCACCAAGGCGTCCATCCGCAAGCGCTCCGTCTCCGGCATGAGCCACATCCCCGAAGACAGACATAAGCACGGTCTCGTGCTTGACTACTCGCTGGAGGATAACCTCATTCTCCAGACCTATTTCAAGAGAGACTTTACGAATGCGGCGGGCTTTTTGAGACGCAATAACATCCGTGAGTACGCTAACAGGCTCATTGAAATGTACGATATCCGCTCCGGTCAGGGCCCCGTCACGAAGGCACGCAGTATGTCCGGCGGCAACCAGCAGAAGGCGATAGTCGCCCGTGAGATCGACAAGAATCCCGATCTGCTCGTCGCCGTTCAGCCGACGAGAGGTCTTGACGTCGGTGCGATCGAATATATCCACAAGCAGCTCATAAACCACAGGGATCAGGGTCACGCCTGCCTGCTGGTATCGCTGGAGCTGGACGAGGTCATGGATGTTCCCGACCGCATCCTCGTTATGTACGAGGGCGAGATCGTCGGCGAGCTTGACCCGAAGAAGACGACGCAGGAAGAGCTTGGACTCTACATGGCGGGCGCAAAGAGAGACGAGGTGGCGGAATGAAATACGTCAGAGCTTTTTTCAAGAATAACGGAGTTCAGTCGCTGCTGTCCTCCATCCTGTGCGTCATCATCGGCGTGCTCCTCGGATATGTAGCGCTGCTTATCATCAATGCCGAGGGTGCATGGGAAGCGATCACCCACGTTATGATGAACTTCTTCACATGGCCGGAGGACGGTCCCTTCCGCCTGAGGTACTTTGCCCAGACCGTTGTGTACACCGTGCCGCTGCTCATGTGTTCGCTGTCGATCCTGTTTTCCTACAAGGTCGGTCTGTTTAACATCGGCGCTTCCGGTCAGTACATGGCGGGCGCCGGAATTGCGATATATGCAGCAATAGCATGGCAGATGCCGTGGTACGTCTGCCTCCTGCTTGCGGTAGCGGCGGGTGCGGTGATCGGTGCGATCTCCGGCGCTCTGAAGGCGTACTGCAACGTAAACGAGGTCATTTCCGGCATCATGCTCAACTGGATCATCCTGTATTCGGTCAATATGCTCCTCTCCTCTGACATAACCAAGTCTCCCACGGCGGAGACCTATCACATTCTGCACAAGAACCCCGACGCAATGCTCCCGACTCTGGGGCTTGAGGAGCTTGTCGGCGGCTACCAGTACTTTACCATTGCCGTGCCGATAGCGATACTTGTCGCCATTGCTGTGTCGATAATCCTCAGCAAGACGAAATTCGGCTACGAGCTTAAAGCCACCGGTAACAACAAAAACGCCGCAAAGTACTGCGGCATGAGGGAAAAGCGCAACATCATCGTAACGCTGTGCATAAGCGGCGCTCTTGCGGGTCTCGGTGCGGCTCTGTTCTACCTGACCGACATCAAGCAGTGGGAAGTCAACGCCTCCAGCGTCAACGCAATGGGCTTCAACGGCATCGCCGCAGCCTTCCTCGGCTGCCTCGATCCCATCGGTGCGATCATTGCATCCTTCTTCATCCAGCACATCACCTTCGGCGGCGGTTACATAGACCTCTCCGTTTACAGCTCTCAGATCTCCAGCCTTATCTCCTCCATCATCATTTACCTCTGCGGCTTCGTTCTGTTCTTTAAGTATTGCGTGAACCATCTTATCGACAGGTCGGAGGAACGCAAAAAGAAAAGGGAGGAAGCGGCCTTAGCTGCCGAAGAAAATGAAGTCGGAGGTGACGTGAAATGATATTGCTTACTCAGTACACTCTAATCTTCGCTTCGATACTCATCCTCGTCGCCCTCGGCGGCTGCGTTTCCGAACACTCCGGCGTCATTAACCTCGGTCTTGAGGGTATCATGGTCATCGGTGCGCTCGGCGGTGCACTCGTAATGAAGTATCTCCCCGCCGGCACCAGTCCCTTTGTCATCGTCATCCTCACCATGATGGCGGCGATAGTTGCCGGTACCGTTTACTCGTCCCTGCTTGCGGTGGCGTGTATAAACTTCAAAGCCGACCAGACCATCATCGGTACCGCACTGAACCTCCTCGGCGTCGCTGCGGCGACGGTTGCGGTCAAGGCGATAAACATTGCCGAGGACCCCAACAACACATCCTCCGAGATCGTCTACCGAGAGGGCAGACAGGCGTTTCTGACCGACATCGGCGGCTTTGAGCTGAACGTGTTTATGATAATCGCATTCGTCGTGCTTATCGGCATTGCGGTCATGCTCTACAAGACCCGCTTCGGTCTGCGCCTTATGGCTTGCGGTGAGCATCCTCAGGCAGCCGACTCCGTCGGAATCAACGTTTACAAGATGCGTTGGGCGGGCGTTCTGCTCTCCGGTGCGCTCGGCGGCCTCGGCGGCATCGTCTACATCACCGCAGGCGTCAGCCAGTGGATGTTTGAAAACGGCGTTGCGGGCTTCGGCTTCCTCGCACTGGCGGTTATGATCTTCGGTCAGTGGAAGCCCAAGCATATCGCATGGGCGGCTCTGCTGTTCGGCTTCTTCCGTGCGCTGGGCAACGTTCACTCCGGCTTCGACTTCCTCAAGGCTCTCGACCTGCCGAGCGGCGTATACAATATGCTGCCCTATGCGGTGTCGCTCATCGTTCTTGCCTTTACCTCCAAGCGCTCCAGAGCGCCCAAGGCGGAAGGCATTCCCTACGACAAGGGGTCAAGGTAATAAATTATGCAAAAATCCCGACGGGTACTCCCGTCGGGATTTCTTTGTATTCGGCAGTAAAAATTGCTGCAAAGCTTTGCAGCAATTTTTAACTTATTTAATGGTTATCATCAGCTCGCCTGCCTTGACGGACTGACCCTCGGAGACGAATACTTCGTCTACGATGCCGTCCATTCTCGCAACGACGCTGGTCTCCATCTTCATTGCCTCGACGGTCGCAAGCACGTCGTTGACCTTGACGGTGTCGCCGGGCTTTACGCTGACCTTGCAGACCATGCCGGGGATGGATGCACCGACCTGAGCCTTGTTGCTCGGATCAGCCATGACGGTGCGGGACACGCTCTCGGACGCCTTGGGGTCGGGGACTGCGACCTCACGGCGCATTCCGTTAAGCTCAAACTGAACGTTGCGGGTGCCGTCCTCGTTGAGATCGCCTAGACCGAGGTACTTGATGACGAGCGTTTTGCCGTCCTCGATGTTTATCTTATTCGTCTCGCCGATCGCCATGCCGTTGAAGAAAACGTGGCTGCCCATGCGGGTGATGTAGCCGTACTCCTTGCGGTGACGGATAAACTCCTCGTACACCTTGGGGTACATGGCGTAGGAGATGAGGGAGTGACGTGCCTCATAAGCGGGGTGGATCTTGCGGACCTCCTCCTCAAGCTTATCGAAGTCAACGGGCGGCAGCAGCTCGCCGGGGCGACAGGTGATAGGCTCCTCGCCCTTGAGTACGACACGCTGGAGATCGACGGGGAAGCCGCAGGGGGGCTGACCCATCATGCCCTTGAAGTAACTGACGACGGAGTCGGGGAAGGCGAGCGACTCGCCCTTTTCGACGATGTTCTCCGGGGTGAGGTCGTTCTGCACCATGAATATCGCAAGGTCGCCGACCATCTTTGAGGAGGGCGTTACCTTAATAATGTTGCCGAGCATGAGGTTTACGGTGCGGTACATCTCCTTGACCTCGCCGAAGCGGTGACCGAGACCGAGAGACTCGACCTGCGGCTGGAGGTTGGTGTACTGACCGCCGGGGATCTCGTAGCGGTAGATGTCGGTGACGGGGATCTTGAGCCCCTTGTCGAAGCTCTCGTAGCGCAGACGAACGTCGCCCCAGTAATCCGCAAGCTCCTGGAGGCGCTGCGGGTCAAAGCCGGGGTCACGCTCCTGACCTCTGAGCGCCTCGTTGAGTGCGTTGAGGCTGGGCTGGCTGGTGAGGTTCGCCATGGAGCCGATGGCGGTATCGACGATGTCGCAGCCCGCTTCGGCGGCAAGCAGCAGCGTTGCAAGCTGGTTGCCGGTGGTGTTGTGGGTGTGGAGATTTACGGGGATGCCGATCTCCTGCTTGAGCGTGGATATGAGCTTCTTTGCGGCGTAGGGCTTTAACAGACCCGACATATCCTTGATGGTCAGGATGTGAGCGCCTCTCTTTTCAAGCTCCTTTGCGAAATCGACGTAGTATTTGAGCGTGTACTTATCCTTTGCGGGGTCGAGAATGTCGCCCGTGTAGCACATGGTACCCTCAAGCAGCTTGCCCTGACGCAGTACCTCGTCCATTGCGACCTCCATGTTCGGCAGCCAGTTGAGGGAGTCGAACACACGGAAAACGTCGATGCCCTGCTTTGCCGCCTCTGCGATGAAGGCACGGACAAGGTTGTCGGGGTAGCTTGCGTATCCGACGAGGTTGGAGCCTCGCAGCAGCATCTGGAAGGGGATGTTGGGGATCTTCTCACGCAGCCAGCACAGACGCTCCCACGGGGATTCGTGCAGGAAGCGGTATGCGGTGTCGAAGGTCGCACCGCCCCACATTTCGAGGGAGAAGCAGTCGGCAAGTATGTCTGCGGTGCCGTCGGCAGCCTTTACCATGTCCCTCGTGCGCAGTCGGGTTGACAGCAGGGACTGGTGCGCATCACGCATGGTGGTGTCGGTGATGAGAAGCTTTTTCTCACCGAGAATGTAATCCTTAACAGCATCGGGACCCTTGGTGTCAAGAAGCTCCTTTAAACCGTCCTTGCGGCTTATGCTGCGCTTTGCCACGGGGAAGCGGGGTGCGTCGTACTGGTGACGCTCGGCATCGGGGTTATTTACCTGAATGTTCGCTATGTACTTGAGGACTCTCGTCGCACGGTCACGGCCTTCCTCGAACTCGAACAGCTCCGGCGTTTCGTCGATGAACTTGGTGTGGCACTTGCCCTCGATGAAGGTCGGGTGCGTGAGTATGTTCGTGACGAAGGGGATATTCGTCTTGACGCCTCTGACGTGCTCCTCGTTTATCGCCCTCGTTGCCTTGCGGCAGACGGCGGGGAAGGTGCAGTCCCAGCTTGTGACCTTGACGAGGAGGGAGTCGTAGTAGGGGGAGATGGTGGAGCCGGTCGCAACGTTGCCGCCGTCGAGACGGACACCGAAGCCGCCGCCGGAGCGGTAGCCGATAATTCTGCCGTTGTCGGGTGCAAACTTGTTTGCGGGGTCCTCGGTGGTGACACGGCACTGAATGGCGTAGCCGTGAATTTGCAGGTCGTTCTGATTTGCAAGCCCGATCTCGGGATGGCTCACGGGACAGCCCTGCGCAATGAGTATCTGCGCACGGACAAGGTCGACGTTCGTTATCATCTCGGTGACGGTATGCTCGACCTGGATACGGGGGTTCATCTCGATGAAGTAGTGATTTCCGTCACGGTCAACGAGGAACTCCACGGTGCCGGCGTTTACATAGCCGACCTTCTCGGCGATCTTGACCGCATCGGTGTGGAGCTTGCATCTGACCTCCGCCGGAACGCTCCATGCGGGGGCAAACTCAACGACCTTCTGATAGCGGCGCTGGAGGGAGCAGTCACGCTCGCCGAGGTGACGCACGTTGCCGTACTTGTCGGCGAGGATCTGCACCTCGATGTGCTTAGGCTCGACAAGGTACTTTTCGATGAAAATATCGTCGTTGCCGAAAGCCTTCTGCGCTTCGCTGCGGACAAGCTCGAAGGACGGGATAACGTCCTCCTCCTTTGTGCAGAGGCGCATACCTCTGCCGCCGCCGCCTGCCGCCGCCTTTAAAATGACGGGGAAGCCGAAGGACTTTGCCATTTCGAGGGCTTCCTCACCGCTCTTTAAGGGAGCGTCGCAGCCGGGAACGACGGGAACGCCGCACTCGATTGCGATCTGCTTTGCGGAGAGCTTGTCGCCCATCTTGGCAAGCACGTCACTGGGAGGTCCGATAAAGGTTATGCCGTTTTCCTCACAGGCACGGGCGAAGTCGGCGTTTTCGGACAGGAAGCCGTAGCCGGGGTGGATGGCGTCCACGTTGCGGCGCTTGGCAAGGCTGATGATCTCGGGGATGTCGAGATACACGCCGAGGGGGCTTTTGTTCTCGCCGACGAGATAAGCCTCATCCGCCTTGATGCGGAAAAGGCTGTATGTGTCTTCCTTTGAATACATTGCCACGGTGTTTATGCCGAGGTCGTAGCAGGCACGGAAGATTCTGACTGCGATCTCACCGCGGTTTGCGGCAAGCACTTTGTTAAAGCGTTTTTCGGGCATGGTCTTACTCCTTTGCTGGTATCGGTATACTATATTTTAATATAATTATAGTCTTGTAAATCCCGATTATCAAGCAAATTTGATATTTCGTTACAACCTTTAAAAATCTGAAGCGTCAAGGCGGTTTTTGTTGCATTTTAACTAAAAAATGTGGATATGCCATTATTTTAACATAGGAAATTGTGAAAAATGACTATTAAGGTATAAAGAAAAGGCATACCGTGTTCAGATAGCACGGTATGCCTTTTTGGTCAATTTATGCGATAAACAGGGGGCTTAGCGCTATAAGAAGCTGCGCCGCCCAATAGAAAACGTGCAGCAGACGGTTCTTGCGGTTATCCGGGTGATCGGAGAAGCACTGCACGGAAAGTATGCTGTCGCTTATGATAAAGCACACGCCTGCGACGGCGAAAAGCAGGGTGCCGACGCTGAAATTCTTAAACGCAGCACCGACGGCGGAGCAGCCCATAAAGCAGACGAAGGCGCAGTAGATGCCGAGCGGAATGAAGAGCTTACCCATGTCAAGGCTGTGGCGCTTTGAGTTTACAAGCTCAAGGACAAGACACAGCGCCGTCAGCGGAAGTGCTATGATCCATGCGTCGGCGGCGATGCCGTACAGCGCAATGACGTAGAACACATGACCGAGGAAAAACGAACCTGCGCCGCCGAGAAACAGCGAGGAGAAGCTGTCGGGGTACACGAAGCGCAGAGCCAAAAGCTCATCGCCCACAAAGCCGAAAAACAGACCGAGAACGACCAAAACCGCAAAGCGGTGGTTTTTGGTGAGAAACAGGGTGACGCCCGCAATGCCGATGCAGCACACGGTGGCAAGACCCTTGAGGATCGTCGCTTTCAGATGCTCCTCCGCTTCCATCGCCTTGATGAAATAGCAGGCGGCAACGGGGCAAAGCACGGCAAAAAGAATTATCAGAACATACTGCATAGGGCACCTCACAGAGAGTATTTTTTGCTGTATTCTTCGTAATACTCGTCGAAGCCGTGGTTATGGGCTTCGGCGAGACTGATTATATATTCGTGGGTGTCGAAGGAATCGGACTCAAGCTCTATCATGGCGACGGCAATGTTTGAGCAGTGGTCGCCGACACGCTCGTAGTTCGTGAGCAGGTCGGTGAACACGAAGCCGTGTGACAGGGTGCAGACGCCCTGCTGAAGGCGCTCGATGTGGTGCGACTTCATCTCGTCGCAGAGGTTGTCGATAAGCTCCTCAAGCGGCTCGACACGGTAGGCAAGCTCAAGGTCATTTTCGACAAACGCCTTGACCGCAATGGTGATGATCTCCGTAACGGCGGCGGTCAGCACCGCAAGCTCCCGTGACGCAGGCTCGGAGAAGCGGATGTGCTTTTCGTGTATCTCCTTGGCGCACTCGGCGATGTTGAGGGAGTGGTCGCTTATACGCTCGTAGTCGTTTATGGTGTGGAGGTACTTGCTCACGTCCTCCCGCTGCTCACGGTTAAGCTCTTTTCCGGTGACCGCCATGAGGTATGTGCCGATCTTGTCCTCGTATCGGTCGATTATATCCTCCGTGTGCGAGACGTGATCGAAGCCGTCGTCGGAGTAGTTTTCCAGAAGCGCAAATGAGGCGAAAAGATTGGATTTTGCCTTTTCCGCCATGGAGTTTACGGTGAGACGGCTCTGCTCGATGGCAAGGGCGGGGTGCGCAAGGAAGCGCTCCTCAAGTCTGTCCATATCACGCAGCGCCTCGGCGTCGCTCTCGTTATCCTTGATGAGGAACTTGCCGAGCCTTTCAAGCTGAGGGATGAAGGGAGCAAGCAGAATGACGATTATAAAGCGGAACACGGTGTTCAAAAGCGCAAGGCTCACCGAGCTCATGGCCATAGACATGAAAGAAAAGTCAAAGATCGCATTTGCGGTGTAGAAAATTATGCTGAACAGCACAACGCCGAGGAGGTCGACGAGCAGATACGAAAGAGCGGTGCGCTTGCCGTTGCTGCTCGCACCGAGGGCGGAGAGCAGGACGGGGACCGATGCACCGATGGCGATGCCCATGATGATGGGCAGTGCGGTGTCAAAGCGGATGGCGCCCGTTATGGAGAGCGCCTGAAGGATACCGACCGCTGCGGAGGCGCTCTGTATCACGGTGGTGAACACTATACCGAGAAGGATTCCGAGGATGGGATTTGAAAATGCGGTGAGCATATCAATAAAGACCTGGCTTGAGCGAAGCCCCGATACGGCGCCGCTCATGGCGTTTATGCCGAACATCAGAACCGCAAAGCCGAGCATAATGTCGCCGACGTGCTTTTTGGTGCTGCTGCCGGAGAACATACGCAGTATGATGCCGATGACGGCGATGATGGCGGTGAGCGTATCGGTCGAGATAAGCTCCAGCCAGCCGGTGGCGTCTCCGCCGCCGACGTCGGAAAGGCAGATGATCCAGCCCGTGATGCTGGTACCGATTATGGCGCCCATGACGACGCCGATCGCCTGTCTGACCTTCATCATGCCGGAGTTTACAAAGCCGACCACCATGACCGAGGTCGCAGACGAGGACTGGATAACGGCGGTGACGCCGGTACCGAGAAGTATGCCTTTCAAGGGAGTGCTTGAAAGGCGGTACAAAATAAGCTCAAGCTTATTGCCCGCAACGAGCTTTAACCCGTCTCCCATAAGCGCCATACCGAACAGGAACAGCGCAACGCCGCTCAGCAGCTCAAAAACGTTAGAAATCCCCAATGCTTTTCCCTCTGTTGTTGTAAAAGTTGAGCAGAACCCATAAATGCTCAATATAAATGTATATTAAAACACGCACAAAATCAAGAAGCAGTTTTCGTTTCTCCCATACAGACAGTTTGCCGAGTTCGAATTTGTCGGTTTTTGTTTACTGTGCCGCAATTTTGTGTTAGAATGTAAACACTATTCACAGGAGGACGGCTGAATGTGTATTAAGGATAAAGAGAAGCTCGACAAGTGGATCGCAAGCGTCGTTACGGCGACGGGGAAGGTGCTGTCTTTCCTCGAAAACGCCTCGATGAAGCTCGACCCTCTCGTCAAGGTGCCGTTTGTGGGAGACAGCATCGCACAGGCGCAGGACATAGTTTATATGCTGAACGATTATTACAGGGGAAATTATAAGCGTGTGCCGTTTACGGCGATTATCGGGGCGGTGCTTATCGTTGCCTATCTTGCAAGCCCCTATGACCTCATACCCGACAACGTGCCTATCCTCGGCTTTGTGGACGATGCACTCATCATAAATATCGTCGTGAGTCTTTGCCTTGACCGTGAGCTTGAGGAGTACAGGCGTTGGAGGAGCGAAAACAATGAAATACGGCAGCTCGCTTAAAGTCGGTATCGCCTTCGGGCTTATGCTCGGACTGCTGACATTGGGAATAAGGCTCAGCTCCGGAGACACGCTTGTGCAGCTCCTGCCGCAGGCGCTCGCAACCGCCGTGTTCGGCGGTCTTGCGATGGGGCTTTACATGAGGTCGCACAATTCGAGGATGAGCGCAGAGGTCGCCGCCTTCGGAAAGTCGCTTCGTGAAAACGAAAAGGTCATGCTTGAGGACGCTGCCGGACACTACCGCTCCGGCGAATGCGTTGCGGGCAGACTGTGGCTCACCGAGACGGGGCTTTACTTCTACTCCCACGCCGGCACCTTAAACAGCCACACCATGTTTGTGCCGACGGGCGAATTTAAAAGCGTTGTGCCGACGAAGATCGCCGGGATAACGAACGGCTTTCTGCTCGAAACGGAAAACGCAAGCGAGTGCTTTGCGATCAGCAGAGCCGCAAAATGGATAGAAGAGATCAAAAAAGTCACCGACTGATGTTAGAAATAGTATTAGCGGCGGCTTTTTGCTAAAAATACGAAGGGCGGAGCAGTCTGCTCAAAGGAGGAAAAACAATGAAGATACGTTTTACCGAAACCGTGCTTCGGGACGCAAACCAGTCGCTCATTGCGACGAGAATGCCTTACGACAGCTTTGAGCCGATCCTGTCGGCGATGGATTCTGCGGGCTTTTACTCCGTGGAATGCTGGGGCGGCGCCACCTTTGACGTGTGCCTGCGCTATCTCGGCGAGGACCCGTGGGAGCGCCTGAGAAAGATCCGGGCGAAGATGCCGAATACCAAGCTGCAAATGCTGCTTCGGGGTCAGAATATACTCGGCTACCGCCATTATCCCGACGATATAGTGCGCAGATTCGTCCGTGCCTCCGTCAGAAACGGCATCGACATTATCCGCATTTTCGATGCATTAAACGACCCTGTGAACATCCGTGCTGCACTTGAGGAGACGTTAAAGTGCGGAGCCGAGGCTTCCGCCGCCATATCGTACACCACAAGCCCCGTGCATACGCTCGACAAGTACGTTGAGCTTGTGCGTGAGCTTAAGAGCATGGGCGCTTCGACGATATGCATAAAGGACATGGCGGGCATACTCTCGCCGAAGAACGCCTATGAGCTTGTGTCGGCGATAAAGGATGCGGTCGATCTTCCCGTTGCGGTGCATACGCACTGCACGACGGGTCTTGCCTTTATGACCTGCTTAAAGGCCGCCGAAGCGGGAGCCGACATCATCGACACCGCAATATCGCCGTTTTCCGGTGGCACCTCGCAGCCTGCGACCGAGACGCTTGACTACGCCCTGCGTGAGCTTGGCTGGGAAAGCGGCCTGAACACCGAGGTCTTAAACAAAATGGCGACCTTCTTTAAGGGCATACGCAACGATGCCCTGAAGGACGGGACGCTCAATCCCATCTCCATGGCGACGGATACTCAGTGCCTGAGCTATCAGATACCCGGCGGAATGCTGTCAAATCTTTTGAGCCAGCTTAAAATGATGAATAAGCTCTCGAAGTTTGACGAGGCGCTCGAAGAGACGCCGAGGGTGCGCCGTGAGCTGGGATATCCTCCGCTCGTCACGCCGACGAGTCAGATGGTCGGCACGCAGGCGGTGCAGAACGTGCTTGCGGGCGAGCGCTACAAGAACGTCGGAAGCGAGGTAAAAGCCTACTGCCGGGGCGAATACGGCACTCCTCCCGCTCCGATCGACGAGGCGGTGCGGAGAAAAATACTCGGCGACGAACAGCCGATAAGCGGCAGATACGCCGACACCCTGCCGACGGACACCTTCGAGAAGGCGCAGAAGTATCTCGGCGACACCGCCCGCTGCGAGGAGGACGTGCTGAGCTATATCGCATTCCCGCAGGTGGCGGAGGACTTTTTCAAAAAACGCAGCGAGCTTGAGGAGAAAAAGGTTCGCTACACGATAAGCAAGATCTGAGGAGGTGCGCCGTGGTAAGCTTATTTAAAATGCCACTCGGCGATGCGGTGCTGACCGCCGTTTTGGGCTATGCCGTCGTGTTCTTGGGGCTGCTGTTTCTGATGCTCGTCATATCCGCAATGGGAAAGCTCATGTCGAAGAAAAAGCCCGTACCGGCAGCTCAGCCTCTGCCGGAGGAAAGACAGGCGACCGCTCCCGGCTCTGCCGGAGAGCTGAAGCTTTACGACACCGACCCGAAGGATGCCGCCATGATAATGGCTATCGTGGCGGACAGTCTCGGAAAGCCTTTAAATGAACTGCGCTTCATTTCCATCAAGGAGGTTCGTGACGAATGAAATACAGAGTTACCTTAAATAACAGAGTGTACGAGGTCGAGGTGGAGGAGGGCAGCGCCGTCCTGCTCAACGAGTACGAGGCGGCCTCTCCCGCTCCCGCTGCGGTGTCGGCTCCCGCTCCCAAGCAGGAGAGCGCTCCCGCACCCGCTCCGTCGGGAGACGGCAATGCGGTCAAGGCTCCCATGCCGGGCAATATACTGAAAATTTCCGTCACCGTCGGGCAGAAGGTCTCCGAGGGCGAGACGCTGCTCGTGCTTGAGGCGATGAAGATGGAAAACGAGGTGACTGCCGACAGAAGCGGCACCGTCACCGGCATAATCGCAGCGAAGGGGCAGACGGTGGAGACGGGCGATCCTCTTGTCGTGATCTCTTAAAGGAGGGCGCTTATGGACATTTTGGAAACCCTTCGCAAGCTTGCGCTCGAATCGGGCTTGGCGGCGTTCTTCACGACGGACGGCGGTTGGAAAAACCTCGTTATGATACTCATTGCCTTTGTGCTGCTGTACCTCGGCATCGCAAAGAAATTTGAGCCGCTGCTGCTGTGCGGCATCGCCTTCGGCTGTCTGCTTACGAATCTCAGCTACTTCGTCGGGCAGGGCGACAATGCGATGTATCACCCGGAGCTGTGGACGGCGTTTATCGACGAGGCAAGCCCCTACTATCACAGCTACGGGCACATTCTCGCAAACGGCGGACTGCTTGACTTTTTCTATATCGGCGTTAAGGCGGGGATATACCCCTCGCTCATTTTCCTCGGCATCGGCGCAATGACCGACTTCGGACCGCTGCTTGCAAATCCCAAAAGCCTGCTTTTGGGCGCTTCGGCGCAGCTCGGCGTGTTTGTGGCGTTTTTGGGTGCGATCCTTTTGAACTTTTACGGCGGCGAGGCGGCGTCGATCGGCATAATCGGCGGCGCTGACGGTCCCACGGCGATATTCATAGCGTCGAAGCTTGCGCCACAGCTCTTGGGACCCATTGCAATTGCGGCGTATTCGTATATGGCGCTCATACCCTTCATCCAGCCTCCGCTTATGAAGCTTATGACCACCGAGAAAATGCGCAGCGTCAAGATGGAGCAGACCAGAGAGGTCAGCAAAAAGGAGAAGATCCTTTTCCCGATCCTCGTTGCAACCGTCGTTATTCTGCTTCTGCCCTCGACGGCGCCGCTGATCGGCTGTCTCATGCTCGGCAACCTGTTCCGTGAGTGCGGCGTTACCGACAGACTGTCCGACACGGCGCAGAATGCGCTCATGAACATCGTCACCATCTTCCTTGCAACCTCGGTCGGTGCGACCATGGTTGCGCAGAGCTTCCTCAATTGGGAGACGCTGAAGATAATCGCACTCGGTCTTGCGGCGTTTGCGGTGTCGACCGTCGGCGGACTTTTGGGCGGCAGAGTCATGTACAGGCTCTCCGGCGGAAAGATAAATCCGCTTATCGGCTCTGCGGGCGTGTCCGCCGTGCCGATGGCGGCAAGAGTCGCTCAGGACGTGGGCAAGAAGTATAACAAGTCAAACTACCTGCTCATGCACGCAATGGGACCCAACGTCGCCGGAGTCATCGGCTCGGCGATCGCTGCGGGCTTCCTGCTCTCCGTGTTCGGCTGAGGATAATAGATAGAATACAAAAAAGACAAGCGAACGGTTTCCGTTCGCTTGTCTTTTTTATATGGCTTTTTTGACGCCGAACAGAAGCCTGTCCGAGAGTGCAAACAGTCGCCTGAACAGATACGCAAGCAGTACGGTCACGGCAATGCAGGCGGCGTACCACAGGACAAGGCTCACGTTTGCAAGACCGAGCTTTGTAAACAGTATCATCGGCAGCCTTTGCAGAAGGTAGACCTCAAAAATGTGGTCGCCGAGCCAGTCTATAACCGGGTTGCCGAGCTTTACCTTGAGCGAAACGCAGAGCAGGAGGAGCATAAATGCGACGGCTGCAAGGTTGCCGGCGAGCGCAGGCAGGAGCCTCGGTGAGAACTCCTTGAGGCAGGCGACGCAGGTAAGATACCCTGCCGCCGCAAGAAGCAGCAGCGCTGCGATCTTCAAAAGACCTCGCTTCCATGCACCGGCACTTTGAGTGAGCTTTTCGGAAAAGGTCTCCGACAGGTCGTAAAACAGCATGCCGAAAACGTAGGAGATCACGGTGTCGTACCACCAAGTCGGCTTTACAAGTGACATCAAAGCGATGTAAACCAGCGTCAGCAGCAGACAGGATACGAGCGCCCGGCGCCGATCCTTGAACACCCCGAACGAAATATAGGTGATAATGTACAAAACGAGTATCGAAAATATGTACCAATTGCTGTTGCCGAGACTTTCCCACAGCACGAGCGAGGAAAGGACAAAGCCAAGGTCGTAGTGCCGACCCAAGGCAAGCTGCAGGCACAAAAACAGCAATATGATAGGCGTCGTGTGGGTAAGCAGCTTTAAAACACGCTGCTTTGGGATGGAGCGGACGTAGGCTTCGCCCTTGCGCTCGAAGGAGTACCTAACGCCGTAGCCCGAAAAGAACAGAAAGGGAACGACTATCATCTGACCAAGTGCGGTTTTCACGAGAAAAAAGGTGTTGGTGAAAACGCCGTTCGGTGCGAGGTCCTTTATGTACTGCCACGAGTGAGACGCAAAAACGAGCATTACAAAAATGCCCTTGAGTGCCGCAC
Organism: Clostridiales bacterium; assembly: GCA_004556755.1. Classification (GTDB taxonomy): domain Bacteria; phylum Bacillota; class Clostridia; order Oscillospirales; family Oscillospiraceae; genus F23-B02. Next base: position 122,377 of record SFFW01000004.1, read on the forward strand.
TTTGCTTTTTTCCGAGGTACGAGCCGCTGCCGTCTGCAAGCTTTGCACCGTAAGCCGCAGCGATAAATATCGCTATGTATATCGCTATCATACGGAACCTCCGACGCTTTAATACAATACAATATAATCGGAAAGCCCCGAAAAAGCAAGACGGACGGGCGCTTTTCCTTGTACGTCCGCATACAAGGCGCAGGCGCTTTCGCCCGTATTACGGAGGGGAAATTTCATTGACGGAGGCAGCTATGAAAATATATCTTTCACCCTCGCAGCAGTATTACAACAAATACTCGGCGGGGGACACGACCGAAAAGGAGCAGTGCAACCGCATTGCGGAGCATTGCGAGAGGGCGCTCATCCGCTGCGGCTTTGAGGTGAAGCGTGCGGCCGCAGGTACCAAGACCGACGACGCAATAGCGGAGTCGAACGCATGGGGAGCGCAGCTTCACGTTCCCATTCACACGAATGCAGGAGGCGGGAAGGGCTGCGTTGTGTTCGTGTCGCAGCTTTCCGAGGATAGGCTCAGGTACGCTCAGGCGGTGTACGATGAGCTGGCGGAGATAACCGTCGCCGACGAGAGCTACGGCGTTCGCACGGCAAGGTTCGACGAGATACGCAAGACTTCGGGCAAGTGCATCTACGTTGAGGCGGAGTTCCACGATTCCGTTGAGGGGGCGGAGTGGATAATCGAAAACGTCGAGGAGATCGGAGAGGCGATCTGCCGGGGCATCTGCAAGGGCGCCGACGTCGCCTACGTCCCCGAAAACTACGAGAGCGAAGCGGAAAAGGCGAAGCGCTGGGCAGTGGAGACCGGACTTATACGGGGCTACAAGGACGGCTCCTACGGCTGGGGCGATGCGCTGACCCGTGAGCAGCTTGCGATCATCGAGTACAGAAAAGCGAAAGGAAACAGTGAAAACAATGGATAAACCCGATAGGATCACCGAACTTCGTGCGTTCGTAACCGCCGCTTTTGCAGCGGTTACGGCGCTTATAGGCTGGGTGGGCTGGCTCGTCGTCATCATGCTCGTGTGCATGGCGCTCGATTATCTGACGGGGACTTGGGCGGCGATGTCGAAAAACGAGTGGAGCAGCAAGACCGCAAGAGCCGGGCTTTGGCACAAGCTGGGCGAGATATGCGCCTTGCTCGTTGCGGCGCTGTGCGACATTGCGCTGGCTCAGGTGAGCGGCAGCGGCGGTATTAGTCTGCCCTTTGAGTATACGGTGCTTGCAACGCCCGTCGTGGCGGTGTGGTACATATTTACGGAGCTTGGCAGCATCACCGAAAATGCGGCAAAGCTCGGTGCGCCCATACCCGGCTGGCTCAAAAAAACGCTGAGCAGTCTGCGGGATGCGGCGGACGAAAACGGAGAGAACGGAGGCAGGAAATGACGACGGTAAAGATAAGCGGGGCGATGGCTTCCGCAGCGGAGCGGGAGGTCTACACCTCCGGCACGGTGGGGGCAACCCTGCGCTTTGAGTTTGACGGTGCTTGGGACGGGCTTGCAAAGACGGCGGTTTTCCGTTTCGGAAGCGTCACTTACGATGTGCCGGAAAGCGAGTGGACGGACGGAGAATGCGTCATCCCGCACGAGTGCCTGGCGGCTTCCGGGGACGAGCTTATGTGCGGTGTCTACGGCGTGTCGCAGGACGGCGAGACGGTCATCCCCACGGTGTGGGTGCGCCTCGGCTATGTGCAGAGCGGAGCCGATCCCTCCAGCGACGAGTCGACTGCTCCCACGCTTCCGGTATGGGCGGCGCTTAAAAATGCTATCGGCGACCTCGGCGACCTCGACACCACGGCAAAGAATACGCTCGTTGCGGCGATAAACGAGGCGGCGCAAAACGGAGGCACAAGCGTGACACCGCTCATCGGCACGACTGCCGAGCTTACACCCTCGCAGGTGAAGGATGCCGTGCTTGCGGGCAGATCCGTTGTCGTGCAATACACCGACAGCGAATTCGGCGTGTTAAAGTTTACTAATTTCAATATCGCTTCCTCGAGCAACCTGCTCGCCTCGGTTGCCGTAGTTGAGTGGGATGACGCATGGGTCGTATATGCGCTTTACGGCAATACATCGACTCAGCAATGGGAGACAAAGGTTACGCAGATGGCTACCACTCCTCAAGTGAATACCATCAGCACAAGGGTGAGCACGTTGGAGAACGCAGGCTATCTCACTCTTGAGACACTCCCGAAGTACGGAGGTGAAAGCGAATGAGCGTGACGGTGAAGTACAAGGGCAGCGCCATTGCGGAGCTTACCGAGAACGGCACAAAGACCCTCAAAACCTCCGGCAAATACTGCGAAGCGGACATTGTGGTCGAGAACACAAAGGACGGCGGAGCAGCGATAACTGACGGCATTGTGGTCAAGGCGAGAGACGCTGAAGGCTATGCAACTGAGGTGGAACTGTATAATTCCGAAGGCAAAGTACCTAATCACCAATTTTCATGTGGCGACTATTATGGTGAAGGCGCACCCATGAAAAATGTAAAAACCGTGGTTTTTAAAAGCCCGATTACGGAGATAGGCAAGCCTGCGCCGCAGCAGTACTCAATTTCAAAGCGCATGATACGGGAGAGAAAACACGTTTTCTCCACCTCACGGAGGACGACTATGAGAACATAACGAGTCCTGTTGTGCGCAGAGCGATATCGCAGACGGTGAAGGTCATAAACGCAATTATTCGCAAAGAAGGCGGAAGCCCCACATTTATAAACATTGAGCTTGCCCGTGAGATGGCTAAGGACTTTACGGAGCGAAACAAGCTCAAAAAGGAAAATGACGAAAACAGGGCGAAGAACGAAAAACTGCTTGAACGGATAAGGACGGAGTACGGAAAAAGCGACCCCTCAGGGCTGGACCTTGTAAAGCTGCGTCTGTATGAGGAGCAGGGAGGCGTCTGTATGTATTCACTCAGACAAATGTCCCTTGAAAAGCTTTTTTCGCCCAACTATGCGGAGGTCGATCATATAGTTCCGTACAGCAAAAGCTTTGACGACAGCCGAAAGAACAAGGTGCTTGTGCTTACGGAGGAAAACCGAAACAAGGGAAACAGGCTGCCGCTGCAGTATTTGACCGGACAGCGCAGGGACGATTTTATCGTCTGGGTAAACAACAATGTCAGGGATTACCGAAAACGCAGGCTGCTGCTTAAGGAAACACTGACGGATGAGGATGAACTCGGATTCAAGGAGCGGAATCTTCAGGACACGAAAACCATGTCGAGGTTCCTGCTGAACTACATTTCCGATAATCTTGAGTTTGCCGAGTCAACTTGCGGACGAAAGAAAAAAGTCACCGCCGTAAACGGTGCGGTCACGGCGTATATGCGCAAGCGCTGGGGCATAACGAAGATCCGTGAGGACGGCGACCTGCACCATGCGGTCGATGCGGTCGTGATAGCCTGCACGACGGACGGCATGATACAGCGGGTGTCGAAATATGCCCGACTCAGAGAATGTCGCTATATGCCGACCGAGGAGGGAAGCCTTGTCATTGACGACGGCACGGGCGAGGTTCTGCACCAATTCCCGTATCCGTGGAGGGATTTCAGAAAGGAGCTTGAGGCTCGCATCGGCACGGACCCGGCAAGAACGATCAACGACCTGCGCTTACCGTTCTATATGTCGAGCGGGATGCCGCTTCCGGAACCGATCTTCGTCTCAAGAATGCCGAAGCGCAAGGTCACGGGCGCTGCGCATAAGGACACCGTAAAGAGTCCGAAGGAGCTTGATAAGGGCTGCGTTGTGGTAAAACGCCCGCTGACGGATCTGAAGCTCAAGGACGGGGAAATAGAGAATTACTATAATCCTCAAAGCGACCGTCTCCTGTATGACGCATTGAAAAAAGCGCTTATAGAGCATGGCGGGGATGCAAATAAGGCGTTTGCGGGAGAATTTCATAAGCCCAAGAGCGACGGCACTCCGGGTCCGATCGTGAGCAAAGTGAAGCTTTTGGAGCCGACGACACTCAATGTACCCGTTCACGGCGGCGCCGGCGTTGCTGACAACGATTCGATGGTCAGGGTAGACGTCTTTCTGACAAAGGGCAAGTACAACCTTGTCCCGATATACGTTGCCGATACGCTTAAACCGGAGCTGCCGAATAAAGCGATTGCGGCCAATAAGCCGTATTCGGAATGGCCCGAAATGTCGGATGACGATTTTGTCTTCTCGCTCTATCCCAATGACCTTGTTTGTGTGACACACAAGAAGGGGATAAAGCTTACGGTCACGAACAAAAACAGTACGCTGCCGCCGACCGTCGAGGGTAAATCGTTCATGCTGTACTACATAAGCACTAATATTTCCGTCGGCTCGATCAAGGGGATCACCCATGACAACACTTATGAGATAGGCGGACTCGGCGCCAAAACGCTGGAAAAGCTTGAAAAATACACCGTAGACGTACTCGGAGAATATCACAAAGTCGGAAAGGAAGTCAGACAGCCGTTTAACATCAAAAGGAGGTAAGCTGACCGAGGCGGACGACGACTTTCAGTGTGAGCAGCTTTCGATTTTTTAGAGAAAAACAGCGCTTTATCCGTTGATAAAGCGCTGTTTTTCCGATAGCCTATTATACCATACCAAGAACTATCAGGGAACTATAACACGAGATGCGCACGACCTACGGCGCGTGCTAATTATACCATACCAAGAACTATCAGGGAACTATAACAGCAAATGCCGTGTGGGGCGCATATCTACGATTATACCATACCAAGAACTATCAGGGAACTATAACGCACACTGGGGACGAGTGGGAAGATTTACCATTATACCATACCAAGAACTATCGGACAAGCGTCATGGTTCAGAAAGCAAAAACAAACCTCCGCCGAGTGGCGGAGGTTTGTTTTTGGCACGCCGTAAGGGATTCGAACCCCTGACCTTCTGGTCCGTAGCCAGACGCTCTATCCAGCTGAGCTAACGGCGCTTATTGCTTTGCGCCTAAGTATATTAGCACAGCGGATAACAAATTGCAAGTCTTTTTTTGCGAAAGCGTCTGCATTTTTTGAATTTACTTACTCATACTGCTTGATACGGCGTCTACTACGTCGCCCATCGTTTTAAGGGTCTTGCTGACGACGTTCTTTGCGCCCTTCTTGCCGGGCATCATTATGGCGCCCGCACAGCCGCCGACTGCGATACCGAGTCCCATGCCGATAAGGAAATTTGTCTTGTTCATTGTTTACACCTCCGTAATATATTATGTCCATTTTTGTTTTGCTACGGCGGTGAAATATATGTTATAATATCCGTTATAAACCGATTTGAAAACCGAAAGGAAATTTTAAAATGAGTGTAAGGATCCTTGCCGTGGGCGACGTCTGCGGGCAGCCGGGACTTGACTGTTTAAATACCAAGCTGAAAAAATTCAAAGCCGAAAGAAACATTGATTTCTGCGTCGTCAACGGCGAAAACGCAAACGTCGTCGGCATAACCCCACGACAGGCGGATGCAATATTCAAGGCGGGGGCGGACGTTATAACCCTCGGCAACCACACATGGACACGCACGGAGCTGCGTCCCTACCTCGACGAGCGCCGCCGCATACTGCGCCCCGCAAACTTTGCGCCACAGTGTCCGGGGCGGGGCATCGACGTCTACAAGACCGCCTTCGGCGACGTGTGCGTACTCAGTCTTATGGGTCGCTTTACGCTCGACACCAACACCGACAACCCCTTTGTCATCGCCGACGGCTTCATGGAGGAGATCAGGGAAAAGATCATACTTGTCGATTTCCACGCCGAAGGAACGAGCGAGAAGCGTGCAATGGGCTTTCTGCTTGACGGCAGAGCGAGCGCCGTCTGGGGAACGCACACCCATGTGCAGACCTCCGACGCCGAGGTACTGCCCAAGGGCACGGGCTACATCACGGATCTCGGCATGACGGGCGCTGTTAACTCCGTCATCGGCATCGACCCTGAGCAGTCCGTCGGGAAGTTTATGGGCGATCCGCCGAGGCGCTACGACTCGCCCTCCGGTCCCGCAAAGCTTGAGGGCTGCATATTTGAGATCGACCCGGAAACCGGGCGCTGTTTGAGTGCGGAGGCGATACGACTGAAATGAAAAGGATAAAGCTGCTTCATGCCGCAGACCTGCATCTCGACTCGCCCTTTGAGGGACTCACCGGGAGCAAGGCGGCGCAAAGGCGCAGGGAACAGAGAGAGCTGCTCCGCTCACTTATGGAGCTTGCCAAGAGCGAGGAAGTGCAGCTCGTGCTGCTGTCCGGCGACCTTCTCGATTCCGCATCGCCGTACCTTGAGACCTCCGAGGAGCTTTTGCGGGCGCTGGGGAGCGTTAGTGTTCCCGTATTCATAGCGCCGGGAAACCACGACCCCTACACGCCGGGTTCGCCATATGCGAAGCTGAGCTTCCCGGAAAACGTACATATTTTCAAAAGCAATCGCATCGAATGCGTCGAGCTGCCGGAGCTTAACGCCCGTGTGTTCGGCGCTGCGTTCACGGAGCGCCACAGCGCTTCCATGCTCGCAGGCTTTGAGCCGCCCGCAGACGACGGTATGCTTAACCTCATGTGCATACACGGTGAGCTGTCACAGGACTCTGACTACGATCCGATAAGTGAGACGCAGCTTATGCGCAGCGGCATGGACTATGTTGCGCTCGGACACATCCACAAGGGCAGCGGTCTCAGAAAGGCCGGAAAAACGGCTTACGCATGGCCGGGCTGTACCGAGGGCAGAGGCTTCGACGAGACGGGCGAAAAGAACGTCTACATCGTCGGTATAAACGGAGACGAGTGCAGGATAAAGCCCGTGTGCATCGCAAAGCGCAGGTACGAGATACTGAACGTTGCCGCCTCGGACGATGCGCTTTCGGCGATAAACGCCGTGCTTCCCAAGGACACGGAAAACGACGTTTACCGCATCGTGCTGTCCGGCGAGAGCGCCGAAAGCCCAGACCTTCGGGCGCTTTATGACGCACTGAGCGGGAGGTTCTTTGCGCTTCAGCTCAAGGACCGCACGAGACCCAAGGTCGGCGTTTGGGACAGCGCCGGGGAGGACAGCCTTCGGGGTCAGTTCCTTCTGCGCCTAAAGAGCGCCTACGACGCTGCCGCCGACGACGGCGAAAGGGAGCGCATAATGCAGGCCGCCCGCTGGGGGCTTGCGGCGCTTTGCAACCGGGAGGAGGTCGTCTGCCATGATAATAAATAAGGTAAGTGCGACCTTCGGGAAGCTGTCCGGCGAGAGCCTTGAATTCAAGGACGGACTGAACGTCGTCTGCGCACCGAACGAGTCGGGTAAAAGCACATGGTGCGCCTTCATCCGTGCCATGCTGTACGGCATCGACAGCTCGGAGCGCCAAAAGGCGGGCTACCTGCCGGATAAAACCCGCTATGCCCCGTGGTCGGGAGCCGCCATGCAGGGAAGCATGGAGGTGAACGTCGGCGGCAGGGACATTTGCATAAGCAGAACGACGAAACAGAAAAACTACCCCATGCGGGAGTTTAGCGCAGAATATGCAGGGACGAACGTCGCCGTCGAGGGGCTAAACTCGGCTAACTGCGGCGAAGCGCTCACCGGCGTGAGCCGTGATGTTTTCCGCCGCAGCGCCTTTGTGGAGCAGGACGGCATCGGCGTCAGCGCAAGTCCGGAGCTTGAAAAGCGCATTGCGACCATAGTCTCCACGGGTGAGGAGGGCTGCTCCTATTCCGAGGCGGACGAGCGTCTGCGCATTTGGCTTCGCAAGCGGCGCTACCGCCGCAGCGGAATGCTGCCTGAGCTGGAGGACGGAATGGACGCCGAAAAGCGGCGTTTGGAGGAGCTTTACCGCTTTGCGGACGAGCGGGAGGCGCTGTCGGAAAAGCTTTCCGAGAGCCTCCGCCGCTGCGACAGTCTTGAGCGGGAGATGCTTGAGAGCCGCAAAACGGCGAGAAAGGACGCACTTTCCGCTCTGCACGACGCACGGAGCGAGCGCAAGGCGGCGGAGGAGGACTGCACCGCTGCGCAGCGCCGCTGTGCGGACGCAAGAGAAAAGCTCTGCGACGATCCGCTGTACGTCCTCGACCCCAAGCCGACGCAGGAGAGCTTTGACGCCGACAGTGCGGAGCTTACGAAGCTTTCCGCCGAGGCAAAGCGCAAGGTGAGCGTCCTGCCTGCAGTCTGCGTGCTTGTGCTTGCGCTCATCTGTGCCGCCGTCGCCGTGATGACGGAGCCGCTGCTGCTCATTGCAGCCGGGGTGCTTGCGCTGCTTTGCGTGCTGATCTTTGTGCGGATCGGCAAAAGAAAGCAGACGGTGCGGGAGTCGCAGAGAAAGAAAAACGCAATTTTGGAACGCTACTCGGCACAGACACCGGAGGAGATGGAGCGCAGCTTTTTGCGCTACACAGAGAAGCTTTCCGACTGCCGCAATGCGGAAAAGAGCAGAGAAAGCGCCGAGCAACGCTTGCGTGAGCTGACGAGCCGCCTTGAAAAGACAGAAAGCGAGACGCTGAGCATCCTCGACTTTGCCGAGGGCGACAGCACCGCAGCGTATATCGGCAGACAGCTTGCGGCGGAGCGCCAGCTTTGCGACAGCATATCCGCCCGCTTGAACGAGCTTAAAGGCGCCGCCGCAGCGGTCGGCGATCCGCTCGTCATCGGCTCAAGACTCATGGAGATGCAGGACGAGTATCGGGAGATCAATGCCGAGTATGAGGCGATAAGCCTTGCAGTCGATACGCTTAAAGACGCCGATGCGGAGATACAGAGCAGGTTCTCTCCCGCACTCGGCAAGCTTGCGGCAGAGTATTTCTCACGCATGACCGGCGGGAAGTACGACGGCCTGCTTATCAACCGGGATTTCAGCGTCAAGGTCAGGGAAAACGGTGCTTCCGTTGCGGTCGATACCGCATACCTCAGCGCCGGCACGGAGGACCTCATGTACCTTGCGGTGCGGCTTGCGGTGTGCAGGCTTGCGCTGCCGGAGACGGCGGTGTGTCCGCTCATCCTCGACGATACGCTCGCAAACCTCGACCCGGAGCGCACCGCCGCTGCGATGTCGCTTCTGCGGGAGATCGCAAAGGAGCGGCAGGTCATCCTGTTTACCTGCCGAGACCCCGAATAAAGGAAAAACTCCTGCAATACTCTGAGTATTGCAGGAGTTTTTATCACTTTATGCTCACTATCTCACGCACGGTTTCGGGAGAGATCTTTACGACCTTACGGTCGTAGCTTATAAGACCGTTGACCTCGTCCTCAACGTCGGAAAGTTGCGTGTACACGGCGGCGGCAAGACCCTGCTCGTGAGCGGGACGTATCTGCCCGCCGTAGAGCCTGCGCAGCGCCTCGGTTAGCGCCTCTATCGACTTAAATCTGCGGTAGCCGAAGTCGGTCTCACCGAAGCTGTGTTCGTCGCAGTAGTAGTTGTAGCCGCCGAACTCGCTCAGCAGCACGGCACGCCCCATTTTGTCCTGACGGTGAACGTATTTCTTGAAGTAAACGTGTAGGCTCTTGGTCTGACCGATCTTCTGGTCGTGCCAGCCGGAGGCGTGGTCTATCGTTCGTGTGTCGTCAAAGTCCCGGACAAGCTTTGCGATACGGGCGGCGTCAAACTGACCCCAGCCCTCGTTGAACGGTACCCACATCGAGATGCAGGGGCAGTTGTAGAGCTGATGCAGCATCTCAAAGAGCTCGACCTCGTACTGCTTTCTGCCCGCCTCGTCCTCTCGGGCGAACAGCTTGTAGCGATCGTCCTTGAGGTGGATGCCCGTTACGAGCGGGGACGAGATGATGACGGGGTTGTACTCGCCGCCGCCGTTTATCATGTCCTGCCACACGAGCATACCGAGGCGGTCGCAGTGATAGTACCAGCGCATGGGTTCGATCTTTATGTGCTTGCGCAGCATATTAAAGCCCATGTCCTTTGCGGTCTGAATGTCGAAGATCAGAGCCTCGTCACTCGGCGCGGTGTACATACCGTCGGACCAGTAGCCCTGATCCAAAAGTCCGTTGTGGAAAAAGGGCTTGTTGTTCAGAAACAGGCGGCTTATGCCGTCCTTGTCACGGGCGACGGAGAATTTGCGCATCGCAAAGTAGCTGTCCACCTTGTCCTCGCCGCAGATGACGGAGAAGTCGTAGAGCTTCGGTGTGTCGGGCGTCCAAGGCTCAAAGTCCGGAACCGGGATGCAGCAGGGCAGGGGGTAGCTCTTTCCGTCAAATACGGCATATGCGTCCGATCTTCCAACAGTTTCGGCAATGATCTCAACATGTCCGGCGTCGAAATCGGGCGTAATACGCAGATTTTTGACGTAACAGTTCGGCACGCACTCAAGCCACACGGTCTGCCATATGCCGCTTTGTGGGCTGTACCATATGCCGCCCCGCTTTGTGCGCTGCTTGCCTCTGGAGTGCCAGCTTTCGTCGCTCACGTCCTTTACACAGACGCAAAGCTCGTTTTTGACGGAAAGCAGCTCAGTTATATCGCATTCAAACGCCGTGTAGCCGCCGACGTGATGCGCAGCCTCCATGCCGTTTACATACACCGTTGCGGTCTGATCCACCGCACCGAAGTGCAGAATGACCCGACCCTTGTGCTGCGGCACCTCAAGCTCTCTGCGGTACCAGAGGTATTCGTGGGGCTTAAGAATTCTGCCCACGCCGGACAGCTCGCACTCCGGGGAGAAAGGGACGAGTATCTTTCCGTCCCACGAGTCGGGCATGGAGTCCGACTCCGTGATTGCGTAATCCCAAACGCCGTTGAGATTCACATAGCCGTCCCTGACGAACTGTGGACGGGGGTATTCCTGAAGCACACTGTTTTTGTCGAGTTTTTCACCCCAAACGGTAAGCATGGGCGCACCTCCGAATTTCAATAATAATTTGTCCTTATTTTAATATGTATATATTACAATACTTTTTGCCTTTTTCAAAGACCCAATTTCAAGCCGATCGGAGGAGTGGATAAATTAGCCCAAAATGGCAAAATGACACGCAATTGTTAACTATTTATCATTCAATTGTGGCAAAATAAACGAAAAATTGGCGAAAAATAGGCGCAATCCTTGTAGACACGGTAGCGGGTTTATGCTATATTTAAGTTTGTCATAAAATAGAGAGGTGATGCAAATGCCCTTTAAATTCCGTGGCGGCGTACATCCCGACTACATGAAGGCCCCCAACGAGCCTGTCATCGTCGTAACCCCGCCGCCCCAGGTCATTGTTCCGATGGCACAGCACATCGGCGCACCTTGCCAGCCGCTGGTAGCGGTAGGCGACTATGTAACCATGGGTCAGAAGATCGGCGAAAATCCTGCCCCTGTCTCTGCTCCGGTACATTCTCCCGTCTCCGGCAAGGTAGTAGCAATCGAGCCCAGACCCCATCCTCTGGGCGACATGATCCCGGCAGTCGTTATCGAAAACGACTATCAGGATACCCCGTGTAAGGACATGGCTCCCCTCACCGAGGAAGAGCTTAAGGATCCCGAAGCGATAATCGCACGTCTGCGTGAAGCAGGCATCGTCGGCATGGGCGGCGCAATGTTCCCCACCGCATTCAAGATCAAGACCGGTCTCGGCAAGGTCGATACCCTCATCATCAACGGTGCAGAATGTGAGCCTTACCTTAACGGCGACCACTGGACCATGAAGCTTCATCCCGAAGAGCTGCTTCGGGGTATCGAGCTTGCCCGCATTGCCAGCGGTCTCGACAAGGCGTACTACGGCATCGAGAAGAATAAGATGGACGCCATCGAAATTCTCAACTCAAAGGACCCCGCAAAGTACGGCGTCGAGATAGTTCCCGAAGAGGTCAAGTACCCCCAGGGCGCAGAGAAAATGCAGATCAAGGCCATCACGAACCGTGAGGTCAAGCCCGGCGGACTGCCCGCAGGCGTCGGATGCAACGTTATCAGCACCCAGACCGCATATGCGATCTACAAGGCCTGCTACGAAGGCGTTCCCTGCTTTGAGCGTATACTCACCGTGGGCGGCTCCGCAATAGCAAAGCCCTTCAACCTGCAGTGCCGTATCGGTACTCCCTTCAGATACATAGTCGAGCAGTGCGGCGGCTTTGTAAAGACCCCCAAGAAGATCGTCCTCGGCGGACCGATGATGGGTCTTATAGCCACCAATCTCGACGCCGTGAACATCAAGGGTACGGCAGGTATCCTTTTCTTCACCGAGGAAGAGGACAGAACGGTCAAAAATCCCACCTGCATACGCTGCGGCAAGTGCATTACCGTATGCCCCATGGGACTTGAGCCCGTTTATATGTATGCATACTTCAAGAAGGGCGACTTCGAGAACATGAAGAAGTACCACATTCTTGACTGCTTCGAGTGCGGCAGCTGCTCCTATAACTGCCCCGGCAGAATGCCGCTGACCCACTCATTCAAGACCGCAAAGCTTCTCTTTGCTGCCAAGGCTGCGGAGGAGAAGGCAAGAGCGGAAGCCGCTGCAAAGGAGGCCGAGAAAAAGTGATACAGAAAGAATATACCTTTGATGCCTCCTACCAGCCTCAGGTAAGGACCAAGACCGGCACCACCAACATCATGCTCGATGTTATCATTGCGCTTATCCCCGCAATGGCTGTCGGCGTGTGGCAGTTCGGTCTCAAAGCCTTGCTGCTCATCGCAGTTTCCGTTGCGTCCTGCGTTTTCTTTGAGTGGGGCTACCGCAAGCTCTTAAAGAAGGACAACTCCATCGGCGATCTTTCCGCCTGCGTCACCGGCGTTCTGATCGCAATGGTCATCCCCGTGGGCGCACCCTGGTGGATGCCCATCGTCGGAGCTGCCTTCTCCATGGTCATCGTAAAGCAGCTTTTCGGCGGTCTGGGAAAGAACTTCTTAAACCCCGCACTTGCCGCAAGAGCCTTCCTCATGGCATCCTGGCCCGTCATCATGACCACTTGGGCGGTTCCTGCCGCACTCAGCAAGGTCGTTGACGGTACCACCATGGCAACTCCGCTCAGCATCATGAAGGCCGGCGAGCCTCTGCCTGATTACTTCAGCTACGGCAATATGCTCCTCGGCACCATGCCCGGCTGTATCGGTGAAGTGAGTGCTATCGCTCTCCTCATCGGCGGAGCATACCTCCTCATCCGCAAGGTGATAAGCTGGCGTATCCCCGTTTCCTTCATCGGAACGGTCGCAGTCATCACCCTGCTCTTCCCCCGCCACGGCGGATTCTTTGACGTCAACTGGATGCTTCAGAACCTCCTCACCGGCGGTCTGCTCCTCGGCGCCATATTCATGGCAACGGATTACTCCTCCAGCCCCGTGACCCTCAACGGTCAGCTTCTGTACGGCTTCGGCTGCGGCGCTCTCACCGTTCTGATCCGTTACTTCGGCGGCTACCCCGAAGGCGTTTCCTACGCCATCCTCATTATGAACCTCTGCGCATGGGCTATCGACAAGGGAACCCGCAGCCGTCAGTTCGGCGTCAGCAAGGAAGACCTTAAGGCAGCCAAAAAGGCAGCAAAGGAGGCAAAGGCAGCATGAAAAAGATAATTAAGCTTGCACTCGTCCTTTTCCTCATATCCGCCATAGTTGCAGGTGTTCTCGGTGTCGTTAACGAGCTTACCAAAGACAGGATCGAGCAGATCAAAGAGAAGAAGACCCGTGAGGCATATGCCGAAGTCCTCAAAGCCGAAACCTATGACGACGCAAAGTACAAAGGCAAAGACACTCAGGTACAGATGGTCTCCGTCGCAAAGGATAAGGACGGAAATGCGATCGGCTATGTTGTCGAGACTGTCGTCACCGGCAGCCAGGGCAGCATCACCGTTATCGTCGGTGTCGACAACGATCTCAAGTGCACCGGCATTTCCATCACCGACTCCAGCGAGACCTCCGGTCTCGGCGCAGTTGCGTCCAGCCCCAGCGACAAGGGCGTTGCGTTCCGTGCGAACTTCGTCGGACAGGGCAAGGATCTTGATCTTACAAAGAACGGCGGCGAGATAGACCAGCTCACCGGTGCTACGATCACCTCCACTGCGGTCGTCACCGCAGTGCGCTCCGCCATTACCGCCTGTGAGAGCTTGGGTTAAGGAGGTAGACTTAAATGAACATTAAAAAGCAGTTTAAGGAAGGTCTTATCACCAATAACCCCGTTCTTGTACAGCTCATCGGTATGTGCGCCACCATGGCGATCACCACCACCCTGTTCAACGGCGTAGGTATGGGCCTCTCCGTTCTCATCATCCTGACCTGCTGCAACGTCGTCGTTGCTGCAATCAGAAAAATCATCCCCAACGAAATCAGACTTGCGATCTTCGTCGTAGTTATCGCAGGCTTCGTTACCATCGTCGACCTGCTCCTGCAGGCGTTCGTCCCCGCACTGAGCGAAGCTCTGGGCGTGTTCATCCCCCTGATCGTCGTTAACTGCATCATCATCGGCCGTGCCGAAGCGTTCTGCCAGAAGAACACCGTCGCAGCATCCTTCTTCGACGGCATCTTCCAGGGACTCGGCTACACCGTCGTGCTTATCATCATGTGCCTCATCCGTGAGCTTCTCGGCTTCGGCACCATCGGCGGCGGTCTTATCGACGCTGCCAAGGGTCTCACCCTTGACGGCACCGGCTCCGGCATCGCAGTGTTCGGCGCAAACTACCAGGGCGCAATGATCCTCACCATGCCCTTCGGCGGCTTCCTCACTCTCGGCGTTCTTATTGCCGTAATGCAGTACGCACTCAAGAAGTCTGCCGACAAGAAAGCAAAGAAGGAGGCTGAAAAATAATGACAACAGATGCTTCCATTATTACCATAGCCCTCACCGCAATACTTATAAACAACTTCATCTTCTCGCAGTTTTTGGGCTGCTGCCCCTTCCTCGGATGTTCTTCCAAGGTCGACACTGCGATAGGCATGGGTCTTGCGGTCACCTTCGTTATGGGTCTTGCTTCTGCGATCTGCTACATCGTGGACATCTACATACTCGTCCCGCTGAATCTCCAGTTCCTTGAGACCCTTGCTTTCATTCTCATCATCGCATCTCTGGTTCAGTTCGTTGAGATGTTCCTCAAGAAGGCGATCCCGTCCCTGTACTCCGCACTGGGCATTTATCTGCCCCTCATCACCACCAACTGTGCGGTTCTCGGCGTTGTTCTTCTCAACGTTCAGTACGGCTTCAACTTCATCCAGTCCACCCTCTACGGCGTGTTCGGCGGTCTCGGCTTCCTCGTGGCTATTGTTCTGTTTGCATCCGTGCGTGAGCGCATCGATCATGCGGAATACCCCGAGTGCTTTGAAGGCTTCCCGATCTGCCTCGTGTCTGCGGCTCTGCTCGCTCTTGCCTTCATGGGCTTCAGCGGCATGAAGATCCCGCTTTAAGGAGGTAGCAATATGGACTTTACTTCTGTTCTCCTCGCCGTGCTCGTTCTCGGCGCAATGGGCGGCATTTTCGGTGCCATCCTCGCATTCGCATCCAAAATATTCTACGTTGAAGTAGACCCCAAGCAGGAAGCCGTCCGTGAGTGTCTTGCGGGCGCAAACTGCGGTGGCTGCGGATACCCCGGCTGTGACGGGTACGCCGCTGCGGTCGCAAAGGGCGAAGCTCCCGTCAACAAGTGTGTCGCCGGCGGTGCGGAAGCTGCCGCAAAGATCGGTGAGATCATGGGCATTGCCGCAGGCGATGCCGAGAAGATGGTCGCATTCGTTCCCTGCTCCGGCACCGAGGGTCATGCGGTCAAGCGCTTTAACTACAACGGACCTCAGAACTGCCAGGCAGCAATGCTGTTCGGCGGCAAGAGCAATATGGACTGCCGCTTTGCCTGCATAGGTCTCGGCAACTGCGCAAACGCCTGCCAGTTCGGCGCAATGAACATCGTTGACGGCGTTGCAAAGGTCGACCGTGAGAAGTGCGTCGGCTGCGGCGCCTGCGTCAATGCCTGCCCCAAGAAGATCGTCAAGCTCATTCCCTATGACCAGCACGTCATGGTCGCCTGCTCCAGCCACGACAAGGGCGCAGCAGTCAACAAGATCTGCGAAGCCGGCTGCATCGGCTGCATGAAGTGCCAGAGAGAATGCCCCGTTGACGCTATCGTCGTCAAGGACAGCCTTGCGATGATCGACGTGTCCAAGTGCGTACAGTGCGGTCACTGTGCCGACATTTGCCCCCGTCACATCATCAAGATCCACAACCCCGTTGCGGTTCTTAAAAAGAAATAATTTTTCAAAAATGCAAGACCGTCGGACTTTCGTCCGACGGTTTTTGCATATTTTGCACCCGCTGCGCACAGAATATCCGCAGTCAGGAGTGATATTTATGAGCGTTAAGCAAAAAAAGATCGTGTTGGCGGTGCTTCTTATCTTTGCCGTGAACTTTCTCATCATTGCGCTTGCACAATCGGCGAAGGCGGAATCGTATAAGCGAGGCTCAAGCGGCGACACCGTTAAGGAAATACAGAATAGGCTCAAAAGCTGGGGCTACTACGAGGGCGAGGTCGACGGCATCTACGGCAGCCGAACCGAAAAGGCGGTACGTTACTTCCAAAGCAGCAACGGACTCACCGTTGACGGCAAAGCGGGCAAGGAGACGCTGGCGGCACTCGGAATATACGAGGCGTCGTCCGGCAGCGGCGGGGCCTCTGAGGGCGACGTCTACCTGCTTGCACGGCTGATCTCGGCAGAGGCGAGGGGAGAGCCGTACATGGGGCAGGTCGCAGTCGGAGCGGTCGTTTTGAACAGAATAGACCACCCCTCGTTCCCGAACAGTCTCTCCGGCGTCATATACCAGTCCGGAGCCTTCTCCTGCCTCGACGACGGACAGTTTGACCAGCCGATCGCCGAAAGCGCATACAGAGCCGCACGGGAGGCGTTGGCAGGCTCCGACCCCACAGGCGGCGCCATATACTACTTCAATCCGGCAACTGCGACGAGCAAATGGATATGGTCAAGACCCCTCATGGTCGTGATAGGCAGCCACAGATTCTGCGCATGACTTGAAATTTGCGGCGCTTTGGGCTATACTACTTTTAATAACGGCGTGAGCCGGTACATAGAAAGGATTAAAAGTATGACTCATTGCCCGAAATGCGGAGCGTATATTCCCGACGGCGGCAGGATGTGCATAGCCTGCGGCTGGAAGCCCGAAGCGGACGACACTCCGTTTAAGGATAACCCTTATATAAGCTACCTCCAGCAGGTGATGGATACCGTGGTGAACGAGTTCCCCGGCAAAAAGGACGGCGATGCCGGACTTCCGCCGCACGACAACTCCGGTTGGATCGCCGCTGCGAGCTATCTCGGACCTGCGTTCATATATACCTATTTTAAGTATAACGAGTACGACATAGTTCGTTACCACGCAAATCAGGCTTGCATCCTGTTCCTGCTCAATATCGCCGTTGATTTTGTGGGTAAGATGCCCCTTCTCGGCAAACCCTTAAAGAGCTTGGCGGGAGCGGCGCTTTTTGTGCTTGCCTTCATCGGCGCAAAGGCAGCCGTTGCGAAAAAGAGCGAGCCGCTGCCCGTTGTAGGCGAGCTGGGGATAGAGATCCTGAAGTAAGCCGAAACGACATTTTGTGCGTCGATAACCCTCGGCGCACAATACCTTGATTTCGCAAAATAATCCGAAAAAACAGGCAAAAAACTGTTGACAAAGACCGACAAGAATGGTATTCTAACAAAGCACTTCATGGAAAGCATGACATCAAAAGCGATCGGAAAATTTTAAATTATTTCCCGAAAAGTTCTTGACAAATGAGCTCCGCTGTGCTAAATTAAATAAGCTGTCGGTTGAGGCAGCGAGTGTACCTTGAAAATTAAACAATGTAAGAACAAAGCTTATGCTAAATAAGCACCGAAAAAGGGTTCAAAAGTCAGAAATGACTATAAAGATTTCTTTGAGAGCTGGAAAGCTATCATAA
>SFFW01000017.1 GCA_004556755.1 Clostridiales bacterium
CGGTCTATCGCTTAGGAGGCGATCGCGTTATCCACTACGCTACTGGGGCAGATATTAAATTATACAAGATATGAAAGATGCGCTTAGAACAAGTATCCCTTATGTTTTCGCAAAATCACAGCAAAAGGTGCCAAATAGGGTGCCAAAAATATTTGCCGCTAAAATTGTAACAACTTTTTCGAACAAAAACAGCGCAAAATATCAGTAAATCGACACTTTTGGGAACATATATACCCTATTCCGCAAGGCAGAGCAAGACCTTAGGAGGCGCACGCTCTATCCGGGTGAGCTACGGAGGCGTATCAAATTGCCTTGTTATTTTAACTCATTACTACCGCCTTGTCAATCACTTATTGCACTTATTGTGCGGCGTTCCGGCGCTCAGATTGTGGATAATCGGTAAACAATGTGTTCAGCCGCTTGACTTTGACCCTGCGAAAGACGATAATTAAACATCATATTTTCTTTGTTTTTGAAAGGATCTTTCAGATGCTAAGGCTTAAAGGCATTACCAAGGACTACGCCATCGGCGACGAGGTCGTCCATGCGCTCAAGGGCATTGACCTTGAATTTCGGGAGAGCGAGTTCGTTGCGATCCTCGGTCACTCCGGCTGCGGCAAGACCACCCTTCTGAACATCATCGGCGGTCTTGACCAGTACAGCTCCGGCGACCTTGTGATAAACGGCAAGTCCACCCGTGACTTTTCCGACCGTGACTGGGACAGCTATCGCAACCACTCCGTCGGCTTCGTCTTTCAGTCCTACAACCTCATCCCGCACCAGACCGTGCTTTCAAACGTCGAGCTTGCGCTCACGCTGTCCGGTGTCGGCAAGGCCGAGCGCCGTGAGCGTGCGATAGACGCTCTGCGCAAGGTCGGTCTCGGCGACCAGCTCTACAAAAAGCCGAACCAAATGTCCGGCGGTCAGATGCAGCGTGTCGCCATAGCAAGAGCGCTCGTAAACGACCCCGACATTCTCCTTGCCGACGAGCCGACCGGTGCGCTCGACTCCGAGACGAGCGTTCAGATCATGGAGATACTCAAGGAGGTCAGCAAGAGCAAGCTCATCATCATGGTGACGCACAATCCGGAGCTTGCAAACGATTATGCGTCGAGGGTCATCCGCCTGAAGGACGGACTCATCACCGACGACTCCATGCCCTACGCCTCCGAGGAAAAGGCCTCCGACGGTCCCGCCTTCAAAAAGACGGTGATGAGCTACATGACCGCACTTTCGCTGTCGCTCAACAACCTTATGACCAAGAAGGGGCGCACGCTTTTGACCGCATTTGCGGGCAGCATCGGCATCATCGGCATTGCGCTCATTCTCTCGATCTCCACGGGCGTCAACAACTACATCGCTCAGATACAGGAAAGCACCCTCTCCGCCTACCCCATCACGGTCGAGGCGGAAAGCGTTGACATGAGCGCACTTTTGACGACGCTCATGGGCATAAACGCAAGCGACGGCGAGAACGCCCACGAGAAGGATGCGGTGTACTCCAACAACGTCATGCTTGAGATGATGGACGCCATGACAAACGCCGAGGTCACCACAAATAACCTCCGTGACTTTAAGCAGTTCCTCGACCGGGAGCAGAGCGACGACGCCGAGACCGAGCTTAAAGATCACGTCACCGCCATACAGTACAGCTACAACTTCCCCATGAATATGTTCACGGAGGATCCCGACGGCAAGATCGTGCGCAGCGACGCAATGGACATCATGCGCTCCATGAGCGCCGGCATCGTCGGAGAGGATGCGCAAAGCTCCGCAGACGACGCATACAACGGTATGATGAGCGCCATGCCTCAGTCCTCCTCAAGTCAGAGCAGCATCACCGTTTGGCAGGAGATGCTCCCCGGCAAGGACGGCAGCGCAGTCAGCGAGCTGCTCACGAACCAGTACGACGTGCTGTACGGCAGGTGGCCGGAAAGCTACAACGAGGTCATTCTCATCGTTGACGAAAACAACGAGGTCTCCGACATCGTGCTTTATGCGCTCGGACTCAAGTCCTCGGACGAGATGGTGCGCATAATGACCGCCTACATGAGCGGTCAGGAGGTCGACAATTCAAAGGTTGAAAGCTGGAGCTATGCCGACATCTGCAACAAGACCTTCAAGCTCATTCTCCCCGCCGACTGCTATCAGCAGGACCCCGTCACCGGCACCTACAAGGACATTACCGAGGACGAGCTGGGCCTCAAGACCCTGTACCAAAACGGCATAGACATCAAGGTCGTCGGCGTCGTGCGTCCGAGTTCGGACGCCGTGACCGGCATGATGCAGGGCGCAATCGGCTACACAAACGAGCTGACGAAGTACATCGTCGAGCAGACGAGCGGCAGCGAGCTTGTAAAAAAGCAGCTAAGTGACCCCGACACCGACGTTTTCACGGGGCTGCCCTTCAAGGGCGACAACGAAGCGCTGAGCGACGAGGAGATACAGGCTGCGGTCGAGTCCTACTTTGAGACGCTCGACACCGAGAAGAAGGCAGCGCTCTACACCGAGTTTTCCGCCGTCGCCCCGCAGGTCTACATCGACACCATGCTTGACGAGCAGCTTAACGGCGTCACCCGTGACGACATTGAAAAGCTCGTCACGGAGAATTATCCGGAGTACATGGACATCGTTGACGCCATGGACGACGAGACGCTCTTTGCCTATATGCGTGAGATGATGTCCGCCGAGATATCCAAGGCCTACTCCGAGCAGATAAAGCAGAGCCTTTCCTCGCTCTCGGTATCGGAGCTGGCGGCTGCGTTTGACAAATGCTACTTCACGGCGTCCGACCTAAAGCTCATATATGAAAACTTCATGCCGGAGACCTTCTCCGAGTCCACCTACGAGGATAACCTCAAGACCCTCGGCTATGTGGATCTCGACTCCCCCGACATCATCAACATATACGTCTCCACCTTTGCGGACAAGGACGCCGTCGCCGAGATAATCGAGGACTACAACGACGGCGTTGACGAGAAGGATCGCATAAGCTACACCGACTACGTTGCGCTCATTATGAGCTCCGTCACCACCATCATCGACGTTATCTCCTACGTTCTCATCGCCTTCGTCGCCATCTCGCTCATCGTGTCGAGCATAATGATAGGCATCATCACCTACATCAGCGTGCTTGAGCGCACTAAGGAGATCGGCATACTCAGGGCGATCGGTGCGTCGAAGAAGGACATTTCCCGTGTCTTTAACGCCGAAACGATCATCGTGGGCTTCGGTGCCGGACTTATCGGTATACTCGTCACCGTGCTGCTGTGCATCCCGGTCAATGCGATCGTCCATTCGCTCACGGGAATAAACAGCATAAATGCGGTGCTTCCCGTGTCCTCGGCGGCGATACTCGTGCTTATCAGCATGGCGCTGACGGTCGTTGCGGGTCTCATCCCCTCCAAGGTCGCAGCGAATAAGGACCCCGTCGTGGCTCTGCGCACCGAGTGATAAAATAAGAAAAAAGCAAGGTTTCTCTCGAAACCTTGCTTTTTTATTCCGCTCTGTCGAGCTTTTTGTTTATCTCCGAAAGAATACGGTTTATGGCACTGAGCTCCTCCGCCACGGGGTCGGATACGCTGACCTGATCGACCTCGGATGCGTAGTCCACCTTCTGCCCTGCGATCTTTATGACCCGTGCGGGTACGCCGACCGCCGTGCTGTCGGGCGGTATCTCGCCGAGGACCACCGAGTTTGCGGCGATTCGGCTGTTGTCCCCGACCTTGAACGGTCCGAGGACCTTTGCGCCCGTGCCGATAAGCACGTTGTTGCCTATCGTCGGATGGCGCTTGCCGCTGTCCTTGCCTGTGCCGCCGAGGGTGACGCCGTGGTATATGAGGCAGTCGTCGCCTATCTCCGCAGTCTCGCCTATCACGATGCCCATGCCGTGGTCAATGACAAGGCGCTTGCCGATCTTTGCGCCGGGGTGTATCTCTATCCCGGTACGGCGGCGGCTCATCTGCGAGATGAGGCGGGCGATGAACTTCATGTCATGCTCGTAAAACCAGTGCGCCCTTCTGTGGCTCCGCACCGCCTTGACGCCGGGGTACAGCAGCAGCACCTCAAGTGCGCTCTGCGCCGCCGGGTCTCTGGCGAGGTATGCGTCTATCGTTTCCTTAAGATCTTTAAACATAATTTCACTCCGCAAAAACCGTACTGCTCAGGTAGCGCTCGCCGGTGTCCGGCAGGAGAGCGACTATCGTTTTTCCTTCGTTCTCCGGCTCCTTTGCGAGCGCTATCGCCGCAGAAAGTGCGGCGCCGGAGCTGATTCCGGCAAGCACGCCTTCGGTCTTGCCGAGGGTGCGCACCATATCATATGCCGAGGCGTCCGACACGGTCATTATACGGTCGATGACGCTGCGGTCGAGAACATCGGGTACGAAGTTTGCGCCGATGCCCTGTATGCCGTGAGGTCCTGCGGTACCCTTGCTGAGCAGGGGCGAACGCTCCGGCTCGACGGCAACGATCTTGACGTCGGGCTTACGGCTCTTGAGGTACTCGCCGACGCCGCTCACCGTACCGCCGGTGCCGACGCCCGCAACGAAAATGTCCACGTTGCCGTCTGTGTCCTCCCAGATCTCAGGACCCGTTCCCGCTCTGTGCGCAGCCGGGTTTGCGGGATTTATAAACTGTCCCGCTATGACGCTGCCGGGGATGGACTCATGCAGCTCCTGTGCCTTCGAGACTGCGCCCTGCATTCCGAGCTTGCCCGGAGTCAGCACAAGCTCTGCGCCGTATGCCTTCATAAGCTGTCTGCGCTCTATGCTCATGCTGTCAGGCATGACGATTATCACTCTGTAGCCTCTTGCGGCGCCGACGGAGGCAAGCCCGATGCCGGTGTTGCCGGAGGTCGGCTCGATTATGACGGAGTCCTTGTTTATGATGCCCTTTGCCTCGGCGTCGTCAAGCATCGCCTTTGCGACTCTGTCCTTTACGGAGCCGGCGGGGTTGAACATCTCAAGCTTTACAAGCAGACGTGCGGAAAGCTTCTCGCTCTCCTCGATATTCGTGAGGCGCAGCAGAGGGGTGCGGCCGATAAGCTCATCAACGGAATTGTATATCTTAGACATAATTATTGCTCCTTTAAAGAAATTTTGAAACTAAAACTTCATGCGTGAGTGCCGCAGCGCAAAAATGCGTAAATGTCGGTGCATGAAGTTTTTGTGCATCATTTACGGTTGTCCCGCAGGGACGAGGAAATGCACATTATTATTTTTGATATGCTTTTGCATAACAAAAAAAGACAGCACAAACATGCTGTCGTCACGGTCAAACGGCTTTACGCCTTCATACGGACACGGAGCGACAACATCGACAGGTACAGGTACAGATACAACAACGGTTCATTTTTCCCACGGCACATCGCTCCTTTTTTCTTAAATTCCTATTTCTTTGCTTGGATATCGTTATACTACTCTCCTTTTTCCGTCTTGTCAAGCAATTCCTATAAATTTACTGTGACTTATTTTTCGGACATACATTCCGATTTCTCATAAAAAGACCTCACGATATGCCGTGAGGTCTTTTGTCAGTGATGATTATTGTAATACACCGCCGCTTCGGTGGTGAGGACGAAGTCGCAGTCGCCGTTAGCCATCGAGTTAAACAGCTCCTGCATCGTACCCTGCGCACGGGTTATCTGCCCCAGCTTGTTTTTGCTGCGCTCGTTTGCGTCAAGGATCGCCTGAAGCGTCTTTGCCGAGCTCATATACAGCACACCGCCGGAGAGCGTCCCTTTGCCGGAGGAAAGCCCCGCTATGACCGCATCCGTGGTCATGTAGGTCGTGAGTATCGTG
Organism: Clostridiales bacterium; assembly: GCA_004556755.1. Lineage (GTDB taxonomy): Bacteria > Bacillota > Clostridia > Oscillospirales > Oscillospiraceae > F23-B02. Next base: position 5,799 of record SFFW01000017.1, read on the forward strand.
TAATCGGCGGAAGAAAGGTCCGCCGCAATGCCGCCCCACGCACAGTCGATGTTGCCGGAATTAAGCTCGACAAACACGTCTTCGGTCCTTATCGGCTGCACTCTGAGCTGCCAGCCGAGCTTGTCGCAGACCTCCTGCGCCAGCACCACGTCAAAGCCGGTGTACACACCGTTTTCCTCAAAGCACATGGGGAAGGAATCAAGATCAATGCCGATGGTAAACTCCCTCGGCTCAATATATTCAAAGTCCTTTACTCTGTTATTGCCGGAGGGAAAATCCACGGCGTCGGAGTCGCCGAACCAGTCCTGCGCAAGAGCGTCTATCCTGCCGTCGCTCTCGAGCTCCTGAAGCGCCGCATTTATATAGTGATAGCTTGAGTCGCCGTTGCGGAGAACGATGGAGTATTGCAACTCGTCAAGGCTTTTGACGACGCAGTATTTTCCGTCCCCCGTGCAGGCGCACAGCGACACAAGCATAAGCACCGAGAGGAGCAATGCGGTTAATTTTTTCATCATATGTCGGCTCCGCCTTTCGTTTTTGCTGAAAACATAATACTCAAAATTTCGCCGCAAATCAAGTGGCTTCGACGGTTTCCAATGAATACCTGCCGACGATCTCCGCTCTGCCGGAGAGCTTCACGCCCCAAAGTACGCCGTTTGAGTAATCGGCGCTGACGCTAAGCACCCCGCCCGGCTGACGCAGCCTGAGCTCCTGCGCCGTGCCGCTTTTCATCGCCCGGTATGCGCAGACGGCGACGCTGCCGCTTGCGCAGGAGCTTTCCCACACCAGACTGTCTGTCTTTTCGACGTACACGAGCGGGCGCAGAAGCCCGTTTTCGTCGTCCGTGAACATCAGCCCCAGCGCCTCGGAATCCGTCTGTCTGCACCAGTCACGGATCACCCGCTCCGCCTTGTCTACGCCGATCTCGTCATGCACGATAATGTGACTTATCCCCGGCAGACGCACCATCGGCAGCACCGTGCGCTCGCCGAAGCTCATAAGCTCGCAGTCAAAGCAAGCCGTCGGCAGCGGCATCAAGAGCGTTCCGGAGTACAGTCCGTCGGAAAGCTTCACGGTTTCGACATTGAGCGGCTCGTCTGCGCCCGATATCTCAAGGCGCACGCTCGCCTTTTCTCCGTTTTTTGCGCCGTGGGAGTCCATCACGAGCGCCGCTGCGGATATTGCGGCGTTTCCGCAGAACTCGCCGCCCATCATCCGCAATGCGGCAGCGGAGCCGAAGCGCTGCGGCTTACTCAAAAAGCCGACCTGCTCCGCCTCCGTGTCTCTTTTCATAAGCTCCGCCGCAAGCGCCGCCTGCTGCTCGACGGGGACTGCCCCTTCGACTATAAGCGTCACGTTCCCGGTGGGGTTTATCTTGTAGCAGTTTAATTCCATTACCTTTTGTAGTTCCTTAAAAAGCGTTTTGTGCGTTCCTCGTCGGGGTCGCCCAGCACCTTGTCGGGGTCGCCCTGCTCAACGATGCTGCCGCCGTCCATGAAGATGACCCGATCCGACACGGCTCTTGCAAAGTCCATCTCGTGGGTCACGACCACCATCGTCATCTTCTCCTCGGCAAGCTGACGAATGACCTTCAGCACCTCGCCCGTAAGCTCCGGGTCAAGTGCGCTCGTCGGCTCGTCGAAAAACAGGATGTCCGGGTTCATCGCAAGTGCTCGGGCTATCGCAACACGCTGCTGCTGTCCGCCGGAAAGTCTGCCGGGGTACTCGTTTGCCTTGGACGCAAGCCCCATCTTTTCGAGTATCGCCATTGCCTCCTCCGTCACCTCGTCACGGCTGCGCTTCTGAACGGAAACGGGTGCGTCGATGATGTTTTTCAGCACCGTGAAGTGCGGGAAGAGGTTGAACTGCTGGAACACCAGTCCGAAGCAGCTCTTGAATTTTTTAAGCTCCGACGGCGAAACGTACTTCATATTCCCCGTCTCGTCCGTCCATGCGGCTTTGTTGCCCATGTACTTTATCTCGCCGGAGTCCGCCGTCTCCAAAAAGGTCGCACAGCGCAGAAGCGTCGATTTGCCGGAGCCGGAGGGTCCGATTACGGACACCGTTTCGCCCTTGCCGACACTTATGTCGATGCCCTGCAGCACCTCAAGTCCGCCGAAGCTTTTGCGGATGTCGTTCATTTCAAGTATCATGTCCGCACCTCTCAGCTGTAATATGCCATTGCCTTTTCGCAGCGCTCCATGAGCCACGCAACGACAAAGTTAAATATGTAGTACATGACGCCGGCGGTCATGAATGCGACAAAGAAGGTGTCCGAGCTGCTGTTTGCAATCTGCGTCGCCCTCGTGAACATCTCGACCAGTCCGATGGAGTAGCACAGCGACGTGTCCTTTACGAGCGTTATGACCTCGTTTGTGACGGAGGGCATGACGTTCTTCACCATCTGCGGCAGAATGATCTTCACAAAGGTCTGCGCTCTGCCGTAGCCTAACACGTTTGCCGCCTCGTACTGACCCTTGGGGATGCACTCGATGCCGGAGCGGTATATCTCCGCAAAATATGCGGCGTAGTTTATTATAAACGCAATTATCGCCGCTGTAAAGCGCCATTGCGAATCGGCGATATAGCGCAGCCCGAAAAGTCCGAAGAACCAGTTGAGAAGCATCGGCAGTCCGAAGAATACGACCCACAATTGGAGCATGAGCGGCGTTCCCCTCATTATGGATATGTACGCCTTGGTCACGTTGCGCAAAACACAGTTTTTCGAGCGCCGTCCGAAGCAGACCAGAAGTCCCAGCGGCAGCGAGCCGATAAGCGTCAGCAGAAATATTGCAAGTGTCGTTCCGAAGCATTTGACAAGCTCCGACAGTACGGTTTGAAATTCCATCGTACACCTCACCCCAAAAGTTAAGCCGCCCGGAGGGGCGGCTTATCCCTATGTTGCACCGCCCAAGGGCGGCTTATTGCTTATTTGTTTATAAGTATCAGCTTGTCGATGACAAGTCCCCGCTCCACATAGTCGGAGGACTGCGCTATCTCAAGCAGAGTACCGTCCTCAGCCATCTTGAGAAGCTCCGCATTCACGGCGTCCCTCAGTGCGGTGTTGCCCTTGAGGAAGCCGACCGCATACTGCTCGTGCGAAATCGTCTCGGAGAGTATCACATACTCGTCGGACTTCTCGTTTATCCTCGAAGCCGCAACGCCGTAGTCGGCGGCGACTGCCGCAACGGTGCCGTTGTCAAGATCGAGGAAGCCGAGGCTGTAGTCGGAAAGCTCGACCACTTCCTTGAGCGATGCCTTGAATTCCTTGTTGTCCTCGACAGCCTGAGCCGCCGAAGAGCTTGCCTGCACCATAAGGCTCTTGCCCGCAAGGTCGGAAAGCGAGGTGATGCCGGAGTCTGCCTTCACGACGACCACTATGTCGTTGTCGGCGTAAGGCAGGGACCATGTGTAGTCGTCCTCCTTGCCGGTGTAGGTAAAGCCGTTCCAGATGCAGTTTATGTTGCCCGCTTCAAGCTCCTTGTCCTTTGCCGACCACTTGATGGGAACCGCCTCAAAGCCCCAGCCGAGACGGTCGCACAGTTCCTTTGCGACCGCAAGGTCGTAGCCGTCGTACTCACCGTTGTCGGCAAGGTAGCCGTAAGGGGGAAATTCCGCATCGAAGCCGACCTTGAGTACAAAATCCTTGTTGAGATCGTCCTCGGTAACGACTCCCGCCGCCTTGCCGTTATCCTGCTCGACGGAGCCGCAGGCGCAGAGCGCAAAAACAGATATCACCGCAAGCAGCAGTGCAATAAGCTTTTTCATTCTTGTGTCCTCTCTTTGTTCATTGAATTATCACGCTGCCATAATATCACGGTAGTTCGCTAAAGTAAAGTCTTTTTTATTTTTCCGTTGTGCAAAAAATGCACAACGAATGTTGCACAGGCGCTTTAATTCCCATTAAAATCGTGGTATATTAAAAGTACCATAAAAACAGTAGGAATTTGGGGGTGATACTTTGAACGTAACGAGCAAGGGGCGCTATGCGCTGCGCATTATGATCGACCTCGCCCAGCACTCCGAGGACGGTTATATTTCCCTTAAAACCGTGTCCGACCGTCTGGGGCTTTCGATGAAGTACCTTGAAATGATCGTCGGCAACCTCAAAAAGGCCGAGCTTGTCGATTCGACAAGGGGCAAGGAGGGCGGCTATAAGCTCAACCGTGCGCCTGCCGACTACTCCATCGGCGAGATCCTCCGCTGTATTGAGGACAACCTCGCTCCCGTCGCCTGCATCAAGGAGGGTTCGGTCAACTGCGACCGCTCCGGCGCCTGCCTGACCATCCCGATGTGGAAGGAGCTTGACGATATTACAAACGCATATCTCGACACCGTGAGCCTTGAAGATCTTCTCACAGGTGCAAAATGGAAATCTGTTGACTAACTCGACTTGGGGTGTTATAATCCCCCATGAATTTAATAGGATATAATCGAAAGGAAGATGAAAATGTTCGTTTATGCAGATAACGCCGCAACGACCGCAGTCAGCAAAACCGCACTCGATGCAATGATGCCCTATCTCACCGATTACTACGGCAACCCCTCCAGCCTGTATGCCTTTGCTCAGAAGGCAAAGGAGGCTCTTGAGGAAGCCAGAGCGACCGTCGCCTCCATCATCGGCGCAGAGCCGAGAGAGATCTACTTCACCTCCGGCGGTTCCGAGGCCGATAATCAGGCTATCGTCTCCATGGCGAAGTTCGGTGCGCTCAAGGGCAAGAAGCATCTCATTTCCACCAAGTTTGAGCACCACGCCGTGCTGCACACGCTCAAGGCTCTCGAAAAGCAGGGCTTTGAGGTGACGCTGCTTGACGTTCACGAGGACGGCATCGTCCGCCTTGAGGACCTTGAGGCTGCGATCCGTGAGGATACCGCACTCGTGACCATCATGTTCGCAAACAACGAGATCGGCACCATCCAGCCCATCAAGGAGATCGGTGAGCTGTGTCGCAGCAAGGGTATCCCCTTCCATACCGATGCGGTTCAGGCAATGGGTCACATTCCCGTGAACGTGAAGGAAATGAACATCGACCTGCTCAGTATGTCGGGTCACAAGTTCCATGCGCCCAAGGGTGTCGGCGTACTGTACGCAAAGCGCGGACTGCCTCTGTTCAACATCATCGAGGGCGGCGCTCAGGAGCGTGGCAAGCGTGCCGGCACCGAGAACATCCCCGGCATCGTCGCACTTGCGGCCGCACTCAAGGAGAGCGTCGAACACATGGAGGAAAACACCGCAAAGATCATCCCCATGAGAGACAAGCTCTTTGCCGAGCTGAGCAAGATCCCCCATTCCAAGATAAACGGCTCGCTTGAGCATCACGTTCCCGGCACCGTTAATATGTGCTTTGAGGGCATCGAGGGCGAGAGCCTTCTCCTTCTCCTTGATTCAAAGGGCATCTGCGCATCCTCCGGCTCCGCCTGCACCTCCGGCTCCCTCGACCCCAGCCATGTGCTGCTGTCCATCGGTCTGCCGCACGAGGTCGCACACGGCTCCCTGCGTCTGTCCATCGGCGAGTACAACACCATGGAGGAGATCGACCACATAATCGAGTCCGTGCCGCCGGTCGTCGAATACCTTCGCAGCATCAGTCCCGTGTGGGAGGAGCTTGAAAACGGCACCCGCAAACATCTCATCTGATAATTTACGATTAAAAACAGGAGGAAATTATTATGGCACTCTATAGCGATAAGGTAATGGATCATTTTCAGAATCCCCGCAACGTGGGTAAGATAGACGACGCACCGAACGTCGGCATCGGCGAAGTCGGCAATGCAAAGTGCGGCGACATCATGAAGATGTACCTCCAGATCGAGGACGGCGTCGTTAAGGACTGCAAGTTCAACACCTTCGGCTGCGGCAGCGCCATTGCGACCAGCTCCATGGCTACCGAGCTTATCAAGGGCAAGCCCCTTGAGGAAGCGCTTGAGCTGAGCAACAAGGCAGTCGTCGAGGCGCTTGACGGTCTGCCCACCCACAAGATCCACTGCTCCGTGCTTGCCGAGGAAGCGGTCAAGGCCGCCGTCAAGAATTACTACGACAAGAACGGCATCGAGTACGACAAGGAAAAGTTCGCTCAGGTCCACGACTGTGAGCATTGCGCAGACTGAGCCAAAAGCACAAAAAGAGTCCCGATTCCAAAAGCTGCGGACTGATAACGAAGTAATATTCAAGCAGAGTTATCCGATGCAGCAAAGACAAACAGAAAATCACCGAGATCGGTCTATTGCAGACTTTTCTCGGTGATTTTTATATTGTTCTATTTTGCCTCTGTGCGGTCGATTGTATCTGCGCACAGCTTGTTGTACTCATCAGGGGTATTGCAGTTGCGAACCGAGTTTGAGCGGATGTGGATATTGTGCAACCGATATCTGACCGTGGCAATAGAATTTGGACCGGAGCTGACGGGCGCATTGTTTCGTCTGGAGCTTTTGCAGGAGCTGGACGTTCTCGATGCCACTCACAAGGTCGACGAATGGATGATCCAGCTGACGGCTAACTGCCAAAAATCCGGAGTTATACTAAGCCCGGAGCCTGCCGAAGCGATCGCTCCGATAGGGGTAGATATTGCGTATTACACAACATACGAGTGGTGCAAAAAGTCCGGAGCATTTTCCCTCCGGCAGACCGTCCGCCGCAGGGCCGAAGCTGTGTACAATGTTGCCCCCGAATACCGCATGAGTGCCGAAGAACTGGACAGGCTGTAAGCTTAGCACAGAAAGCCGGGATAAAAAATTGATTGCCCGCTTTTGCTTTTTGGTGTAGTATATCAGCCTAAGCAATGCATTTTTGCCGGAGGGCACTATGACCTTTAATGAAATAAGCGCACCGTCGGTGCGAGAGATATTTGTGCGTTGCTATAAGCCGATTTGCCGTATTGAAGCTCACGGCAAGGATAAGGAGACCGAGAAAGGTCAAGGTGGGTATTTACTTCACTGCCGTGGGGATGTTCACGCTCCCTACGGAAATGAAAATACAGGCGGCGAAGGATGAGATCCGCCAAAGTCCGCAGCAATTCAAGCTTTCGGCATAAATCAGGAAACGGTGCAGCCCCTTTTCAGAGGCTGCACCGTTTCCTGCATAAAGCTTCGTTATTCGCCCGATTCATCAGAATCGGGTGTCTTTTTATGCCGTTCAGCACTTTACAAGCGCAAGTATCACCTGCACCATTTTTTCGAGAGAGGACACGGGGATGTACTCATGCACGCCGTGAAAGTTGACGCCGCCGGTGGAAAGGTTCGGACACGGCAGTCCCTCATACGACAGACGTGCGCCGTCGGTGCCGCCCCTGATGGGGACGATCTTCGGCTCGACGCCGGCGGCTTTGAACGCCGCCTCCGCATTATGCACAAGCTCCATGTGCGGAAGGATCTTCTCCTTCATATTGTAGTAGCTGTCCTTGAGCGTCAGCTCAAAGCTTCCCTCACCGTACACGCCGTTCAGGTAAGCGCACAGCTCCTCGACAAAGCGCTTTTTCGCCGCAAACTTTTCGGCGTCGTGATCTCTGATTATCATTGCGACACGGGCAAGCGTCTCGTTGCCCTCAATGTCGGAGACGTGGTAAAAGCCCTCGTAGCCCTCGGTGTGTGCCGGGGTCTCTGCCGCAGGCATACGGGAGACGAACTCGACCGCCATCAAAACCGCATTTTTCATCTTGTTCTTCGCCTCGCCGGGGTGGATGTTCACCCCATGTACGGTCACGACCGCAGAGGCTGCGTTGAAGTTTTCATACTCCAGCTCGCCAAGCTCACCGCCGTCCACGGTGTACGCCGCCTTTGCCGGGAAACGGGAGAAGTCGAAGTGATCGGCTCCGCAGCCGATCTCCTCGTCGGGGGTGAAGCATATCGCCATACCACGGTGTTTAAGCTCCGGATGCGCCTTCAGATGCTCCGCCGCCGTTACGATCTCGGCGATGCCCGCCTTGTCATCCGCTCCGAGGAGGGTCGTTCCGTCCGTTATCACAAGCTCCTCGCCGACGCATTTGCCCAGCGAGGGAAAGTCCGAGAGCTTTATGTGTCCGGCGTCGCCGCCTTCGTATTTGATTATGCGGGGCTTCACGTTTTCGCCGCTTGCGTCCGGGGACGTGTCCATGTGTGCGATAAAGCCCAAAGGCTCTGCGCCCTCGACGCTTCCGGGCAGGAATGCGTACACTCTGCCGTAGCGGTCGAGCGTCACCCGCTCAAGCCCGATGGCGTTAAGCTCGCTCGCAAGATGCTCTGCAAGCCTGAGCTGCCGCTCCGTCGAGGGAACGGTGGCGGAATCCTCGCTCGACGTCGTGTGAAACGAAACGTAAGTCAAAAAGCGATCCAAAACGTTCATAGCATAGTCCTTTCTCACAGGCTGCTTTCGCCCGAAACCTCGATCCCGTGCGCTTTTAGAAGCTCGGCGGTAACGCCGTCGCCGGGGATGAGCTTTCCCGAAAAGCTGCCGTCGTATATCGTCCCGCTCCCGCAGGATGGGCTGTTTTCTTTAAGAAGCGCCTTGCGTATGCCCAAGGTCTCGGCAAGGTACAGCGCAGCCTCGGCGCCCTTTTTAAACTGCACAGTCACGTCCCTTCCCTCCGAGGAAAAGACACCTCCGTCACGTCTTTCCGAGGGCGCTCTCGGCGTCGTAAGACCGCCGTATGCCTCCGGGCAGACGGGGATAAGCTCGTAGCTTTCGCAAAGCTTGTGCAGCTTATCGTCCGGCAGACGGTTGCTGCCGCCGTCGTATTTGCAGCAAAGCCCCAAAAGGCAGGCGGATACAAGAAGCTTGTCCCTCATCGTCTCATACCTATGACCGCGCCGGCGGTACCGCCCGCAATGCGGGTGAGCAGCGCCGTATTGTCGCCGATCGGCACACCGGAGACTATCTCTCCGCTGATGTACAGCACCAAAACGAGTATGAATGTGATGGGGATGTAGCCGCTGCGCATACCCGCAAGCGACGCCATGATTATCAGCATGAACACCACCGCCGACGCACCCATAAGCACGCCTGGGAAAAACAGCCAGTGGACAAGTCCCGACACGAGCGCCGTCACCAAAATACCGCCCAAGATGTTTCCGCTGCCGTAGCGCTGCTCAAGCGTGGGGCAAAGCAGCAGTATCATCATAATGTTCGATATGAAGCTGCGGTAGTCGGGGTGTCCGAGTACATGGAGTATGAATCTCGGATATGTAAGCAGGTCGGACAGCGACGAGTGGTACACCGAAAACAGCAGACTGTTCGTCCCGCCGAGGTACTTCTCCAGCATCAGCGCAGCAAAGGACAGCAGCGCAAAGGTCAGCGCCACGGGGGAGTTGTACTGGAATCTGACCATCTTTTTCATTTCAGCTTCTCCAATGCGTTTTTGTAGTGCTGTGCCGTTCTGTCGTCAAAGCAGACCATGCGGACACGCTCGATCTCGGGATGCTCGCTGAGATATTCGGCAATGGCATTTATTGCGATGGGAGCCGCCTTGTCCAGCGGAAAGGCGTAGACCCCCGTGGATATCGACGGGAAGTCAACGGTCTTGCAGCCGTTTTCCGACGCCAGCACAAGGCAATTGCGGTAGCACGAGCGCAGAAGCTCCGCCTCGTGTCTGCCGCCGCCGTGCCACACGGGTCCGGGGGTGTGGATAACGTACTTTGCCGGGAGCTTGTAGCCCTTTGTTATCTTCGCCTCGCCCGTCTTGCAGCCGCCGAGGGTACGGCACTCCTCCAAAAGCTCTTTGCCTGCCGCTCTGTGTATGGCGCCGTCAACGCCCCCGCCGCCGAGCAGGGAGCAGTTTGCGGCGTTGACTATCGCATCGACGCTCTGCTTGGTTATATCTCCTCTGATTATCTCAATGTTCATGCTTTTCACCGTTTTCTGATCTCAATTTTCACTTTGCCGTCGGCGGCGGAGAGCCTTATGCGTCCGACGTTTTCGCCGTGCTTTTCGATTATCTTTGCCGCAACGGGGTCCTCAAGGTCCTTCTGTATCGTTCTGCGAAGACTGCGTGCGCCGTACTTGACGGAGTAGCTCTTTTCGACGAGGTAGTCTATGAGGCTGTCGTCCCAAGTAAGCGCAATGCCGCTTTCGGATATCGCCGCCTTAGTCTCGCCGAGCATCAGCTCCGCAATGCGGCGGAAGTCGTCCTCGGTGAGCTTGTTGAAGTACACGATCTCATCCACACGGTTTATAAACTCCGGGCGCAGGAAGTCATTGAGCGCCTTCATGGCTCGCTCCTGCCCCATGTCGCTAACGCTGCCGCCGAAGCCCAGTGAGCCGCTGCCGGTATTGGAGCCTGCGTTCGTGGTCATTATAATAACGGCGTTTTCAAAGTTTACGGTCCTGCCCTGTGCGTCGGTTATTCTGCCGTCGTCAAGTATCTGGAGCAGGATATTCAAAACGTCGGGATGCGCCTTCTCGATCTCGTCAAACAGCACGACCGAGTAGGGCTTGCGCCGTATCTTCTCGGTGAGCTGTCCCGCCTCGTCGTAGCCGACGTAGCCGGGAGGCGAGCCGATGATTCTGGAAACGGAGAACTTCTCCATGAACTCGGACATATCGAGCCTTATTAGGCTCTCCGGCGAATTGAAAAGATCCTCTGCAAGACGCTTTACAAGCTCGGTCTTTCCGACGCCGGTGCCGCCGACGAATATGAAGCTTGCGGGCTTGCGCTTTGCTTTAAGCCCCACTCTGCTCCTTGCGATGGCGGCACAAACCGCCTTTATCGCCTCGTCCTGTCCGACGATGTGCGCACGGAGCCTGTCGCCGAGTCCCTCAAGACGGCGGAATTCGTCCTCCTTTATGCTGCTTGCGGGGATCTTCGTCCACAGCTCGATTATGCGTGCAAGGTTATCGACCGTAAGTTCCGGTCTGCCGCTTTCATCAAGCTCTTTGAGCTCCTTTTCACGGGTCATTTCCTTGCCCCGCAGTATCGTAATGCGCTCGTAGCGTTTGTTGAGCTGCTCGTCGGCATCCTCGCCCTTCGGCGGCTCTGCGCTCATCAGCGCTTCACGCTCAAAGCGCAGGTTGTCGAGGTCACGCTGCGCCTCGATGCGGCGGTTTATGCTCTCGTCCTTGAGGTTCACGTCGGAGCAGGCCTCGTCGATGAGGTCTATCGCCTTATCCGGCAGGAAGCGGTCGGTTATATAGCGCTCCGACAGGCGCACCGCCTCGGCGCACATTTCGTCGCTGATCTTAACGCCGTGGTAGTCCTCGTAGTAGTGGGCGATGCCCTTTAGTATCTCGATACTGTCCTGAATTGACGGCTCGTTTATCGTCACGGGCTGGAACCTGCGTTCAAGCGCCGAGTCCTTTTCGATGTGCTTGCGGTACTCGGTGAAGGTGGTGGCGCCGATGACCTGTATCTCGCCCCTCGAAAGTGCAGGCTTTAGGATGTTTGCGGCGTTCATGCTGCCCTCGGCGTCGCCTGCGCCGACGATGTTGTGTACCTCGTCGATGACGAGTATCACGTTGCCCTGACGCCGTATCTCCTCGATAAGTCCCTTCATGCGGCTCTCGAACTGACCTCTAAACTGCGTTCCCGCAACAAGGGCGGTGAGGTCAAGAAGATAGACCTCCTTGTTTTGAAGCTTTAACGGCACCTGCTCCGAGGCGATCCTCTGCGCAAGTCCCTCCGCCACGGCGGTCTTGCCGACGCCCGGCTCACCGATGAGACAGGGGTTGTTCTTCTGGCGGCGGTTGAGTATCTGAATGACCCGCTCCAGCTCCTCCTTGCGCCCTATCATACTGTCGAGCTTTCCTTCTCTTGCCCTCTCTGTCAGGTTTATGCAATAGCTGTCAAGGTAGCTTTTCTTGACGGGTCGGGGGCTTTCCCTGCGCTCCGAGGCTGCGCCTCCGTCGCCGTTATCGTCCGACTTTTCCGCATTCTGACCGCCGAAAAGACGGTTTAAAAACGGGAAGGTAGCCGTTTTGCCGTCGTCACCGTCGGAGTCGTCACCGTCGGTATCGTCGAGCCTTGCAAGCTCCTCAATACCGTCGAGCGCACCCATCATCTCCCCGGTCAGGTTGTCGAGGTCCTCGTCGGAGATCCCCATTCTGTCCATAAACTCGTCAACGGGCTTTATGTGCAGCTCTCTTGCGCACTTGAAGCAAAGTCCTTCGTTCTTTGTTTCGCCGTTTTCGATCTTCGTAATAAACACGATCGCAATATTCTTTCCGCATCGTGAGCAAAGTCTTTTCTGCATGATCTACTCCAATCTGCCGCCGAGCGGCTCTCTTTATAAATAGACGCATCACCATAGGTCTGCGTGTGTGTTCTGAATTATGACCGCACTGTCTCCGCAGTACAGTCCCGTTATGCCGGCGTTTAAGTCCGCCGTGTCTTTGAGCTTTAGGTTTTTGCCGTAAAGCCTTGCCGTGTCACGGTCGAGCGCAAGCACTTCCCCATCATTTGCCGCAAGCGAAATGAGCATCTTCGTTTCCGCCGTACCGCACTTTTTGAGGCTTGCGTCAAGGCTCAGAAGCTGCCCGTCGCCGCCGCTTGCGTGACGGCGCAGTTCAAGCACGACCCCGTCGGGCGTAAAGGCAAAAAGTCCGAGCGCCCTGTCGCCGTAGTCATACTTATCAGTGTCGCCTGATGTGTCCGAGATATACGCCGCCGTCTCGGTCACAAGGCACAGCGCATCGTCTCCGAACCACTGCGCCCCGCTCGGCTGCCCGACGCCCTCGTTTTTTGCGAGCGTCTCGCCCGTTTCCGTCGAGATGAAAAGCACGGCGTCGTCCCGCAGTACGGCAAGCGTCTCGCCGTCGGGCGAGAGCGTCGCCATGAAAACGACGTTTTCTGCGCTGTACCATTTATACACTGCCGAAAAATCCGTGTCAAGCACCGTGACGCAGGCGGCGCAGCCCGCCTTCTCCGTGCAAAGCACGGCTCCTTCTTCGCCAAGGCAGGCATAAATGAGCCTGCCGGGGGACGTGAAGCTTTTCGTCTCTCCGCTCTCGTCGAGCAAAAGAAGCTTTCTTGCGCCCTTATCCCAGATAAGGCAGCGGTCGCCGTCTGTCACGGCTCTCGGCTCGCTCATGTTAAGGCTCATGCTGTTCAGGGTATCGCCCTCAAGGTCGTACTGCCGCAGCTCGTTCGGAGTGTACCACACAAGGCTCTCTCCGGCCGAGGCAAAGCTTTGGTTTTCGTCCGGCACGAAATCGAAGCCCTCGTCAGGCTCCCGATGCCGTGTGGTGAGGAAAAGCAGCGCAAGCGTGGCTACGGCTGCAAGTACGAGAAAAAGGGTCTTTTTGCGCATTTTGTGGTCAGTCCTTCCGCATCATCTCGCCGGCAGGACCGTCATACCAAACTCGGTTGAGATACAGACCCTGAGGCGGCATAGTGGGGCCGGTGAGCCGTCTGTCGCCGATCTCAAGCAGACGGGGAATATCCTCCGGCTCAAGCTTTCCGCAGGCTGCATATACCAATGTTCCCACTATCGCCCGACACATATTGTACAGGAACCCGTCCGCACAGACGGAGACCGTTATAGTGTCGCCCTCTTTTTCCGCTCTGCACCGATAGACGGTGCGAACGGTGGTCTTTGTTTCCGTTCCGAGACTCCGCACGGCGGCAAAGTCGTGCGTCCCCTCAAATGCAAGCGCCGCCGCCTGCATACGCTCCATGTCGAGCCGCTTCGGATAGAAGCAGACCCGATCCCGAAGGAAGGGATCCCGGATGTTGGAGTTATATATTTTATAGATGTATTCTTTTTTTATACACGACGATATTGCGTTGAAATCCTCCGGCACCTCCGCTGCGTCGACAACGGCGATGTCGTCCGGCAGCCGAGTGTTCACGGCGAGCGCAAAGCAGTCGATGGGTATGCGGCAGTCGGTGCGGAAGTTTGCGCAGTAGCGCAGAGCGTGAACCCCGGCGTCGGTCCTACCGCAGCCCGTGAGCTTCACGGGATGCTCACAGATGCGCTCAAGCGCCGCCTGCACGGTCGCACACACGGACACGTCGTTTTTCTGCACCTGCCAGCCGTGATACTTCGACCCGTCATATCTTATTCTTAACGCTATGTTTCTCATGCCTTACAATCCGAAATGCTTCATAACGAATACTGCGGCAAGAAAGACTGCGCCCGCAAGCATCGCCTCGAAGTCCGCCTTTTCGTATTTGAGCTGCTTGAGCCTCGTCCTGCCGTCGCCGCCGTGGTAGCAGCGGCTCTCCATTGCGATCGCAAGCTCGTCCGCACGGCGAAACGCCGAGATAAACAGCGGTACGAGGATGGGCAGCAGCGCCTTTGCACGGCGCATGATGCTGCCGCTTTCAAAGTCCGCTCCCCTCGCCTTCTGCGCCGACATTATCTTGTCCGTCTCCTCAATGAGCGTCGGTATGAATCTGAGCGCCATGCTCATCATCATGCTCATCTCATGCACGGGGATCTTGATCTTTTTGAGCGGTCTTAACAGACGCTCAAGTCCGTCCGTCAGCGCCATGGGGCTTGTCGTGTAGGTCAGCATGAAGGTGCCGACGATGAGCAGCACTATCCTCACCGACATGAAAAGCGCCTTTTTAAGACCCTCCCATGTGATTATCCAGCCCTCGATTATCGGCGTACCCTTCGTATAGAAGATATTGAGCAGCGCCGTCAGAACGATGACGATCACGAGGGGCTTGAGTCCCTTGAATGCGGTCTTGGGGTTTATCTTAGCAAGGTACATACACAGTCCGGTAATTGCGATGACAAAGGCATAGCCGATGAAATCCGCCGTGTTGAAAAGTCCCACGATGTAGACTATGACGAGCAGCAGCTTCGTTCTCGGATCAAGGCGGTGCGCTATCGTGTTGCCCGGAAAATACTGACCTAGGGTGATGTCCTTCAGCATTCTGCGCCACCTCCCGTCAAAGCGTTCAGCTCCTCAAGCAGTCGGGAGATCGTGTAAATAGACGGCGAGAGTGCTATCCCACGGCGGCGCAGCGCCATGCTCAGCTCCGTCGCAGCGGGGACCGCAAGTCCTATCGCTTTAAGCTCCTCCGGGTGCGAAAAGACCTCCTCCGGTGTTCCGTCAAACTCGATGTGACCGCCGTTAAAGACCACGAGCCTGTCCGCAAGCTTGGCTACGTCCTCCATGCTGTGGCTGACGATGATGACCGTGGAGCCGGTCTTTTCACGGTACTCGCATATGTTGCTCAGGATGCGGCGGCAGCCCTCCGGGTCAAGACCCGCAGTCGGCTCGTCGAGGATAAGCACGCCGGGGCGCATTGCGATAACGCCCGCTATCGCAACTCTGCGCTTCTGACCGCCGGACAGCTCCAGCGGCGATTTGTCAAAGCAGTCCTCCGGCACGCCGACAAAGCCCGCAGCCTCACGCACACGCTCAGCGACCTCCGCTTCACTCAATCCCATGTTCTTGGGACCGAAGGCGATGTCGTTAAACACCGTCTCCTCGAAAAGCTGGTACTCAGGATATTGAAACACAAGTCCGACTTTAAATCGCACCTTTCTTGTCGCTTCCTTGGAGGCAAAAATATTCTCCCCGTCCACCGTCACGGTACCGGAGCTAGGCGCAAGCAGTCCGTTTAAATGCTGAATGAACGTGGACTTGCCCGACCCCGTGTGTCCGATAAGTCCGACAAGCTGCCCGCTCGGTATCTCTATATTTATATCGTCAATCGCAACCTTCTCAAACGGCGTTCCCGCACTGTAGACATGGCGCAATCCGCTCACTTTAATTTCTGACATTTCCGAATTCCTTTGCAATTTCATCGGCGCACTCCTCGACCGTAAGCGCCGTAAGCGGGAGCCTGTGTCCCGATTTGTTCAGCTCGTACAAAAGCTCCGTCGTAGCCGGAACGCCGAGTCCCTCGCTGCGCATAAGCTCGACCTGTGAGAACACCTCCTGCGGCGTTCCGTCGGCAACTATGCTGCCGTCCGACATGACGATGAGCCTGTCGGCGCCGATGCACTCCGACATATGATGCGTTATAAGCACGACCGTTATGCCCCTCGTCCTGCACAGCTCCGTGACGGTCTTTATGACCTCGCTGCGACCCTTGGGGTCGAGCATTGCGGTAGGCTCGTCCAGCACCACGACCTCCGGGTCCATTGCGATGACCCCTGCGATAGCCACACGCTGCTTCTGTCCGCCGGACAGCAGGTGCGGTGCGTGAAGGCGGAATTCATACATATCGACCTGTTTAAGCGCTGCGTCTACTCGCCGTCTTATCTCCTCGGACGGTGCGCCGAGGTTTTCCGGTGCAAAGGCGACGTCGTCCTCAACGACGTTTGCGACTATCTGATTGTCGGGGTTTTGGAACACCATGCCCACCTTGCGGCGTATGTCGAGCGTCTTCGTCTCGTCCGAGGTGTCCATCCCGTCGACAAGCACGCTGCCCGACGTCGGCAGCAGGATGGCGTTTAGGTGCTTTGCAAGCGTACTCTTGCCTGAGCCGTTATGTCCCAGCACGGCGACGAAGCTGCCCTTTTCTATCGTAAGGCTCACGCCCTTTAGGCTCTCCGTCTCGTCTCCGGGGTAAATGTAATGCAGATCTTTAATTTCAATTATTCCGTTCATTTATCTCTCCCAACGGCAGCTTGCCCCGCAGGGCAGCACCAGCCCGCTGTCGGTCACCGGCAGTCCCAGCTCCCGTGCCTCGGAGCTGCCGCCGAACTTCTTTGTAAACACGCTCTCGGTGACGTATGACAGCACCGAGGCGGATAAGCCCGTCGTATACGAATTTATCAGCACGAAAAGCGGATCGTCCGAAAGCACGCCCGCACACAGCGACACGAAGGGCCAGAGATTCTTTTCGAGCTTCCACACTTCGCCGCCGGGTCCCCTGCCGTATGAGGGCGGGTCCATGATGATCGCATCGTAGCGTCTGCCCCGGCGTATCTCCCGTTCAACGAACTTGGCGCAGTCGTCCACTATCCAGCGGATGGGAGCGTCCTTAAGTCCCGACGAGACGGCGTTTTCCTTTGCCCATGCGACCATGCCCTTTGCGGCGTCGACATGGCACACTGTCGCTCCCGCCTTTGCGCAGGCAACCGTCGCAGCGCCGGTGTAGGCAAAGAGGTTCAGTACGCTCACGGGTCTGCCCGCCGTGCGTATCTTTTCCATCGCCCAGTCCCAGTTGCACGCCTGCTCCGGGAAAAGCCCCGTATGCTTGAAGTTCATGGGCTTTACGTTGAAGCGCAGCTCACCGTAGCTTATCTGCCAGCTTTCGGGCAGTCCGCCCTTGTCCCAGCTTCCGCCTCCGGTCTCGCTGCGGCGATACCTTGCGTCACGGCAGCTCCAGCGGCTGTCGCTCTTCGGCGTTTCCCAAATAGCCTGCGGGTCGGGACGCACGAGATTGTACTTCCCCCAGCGCTCAAGCTTTTCGCCCCCCGAACAGTCGAGAAGCTCAAAATCCTTCCATTTATCAGAAATCCACATAGATCATACCTACCGATTATAATTTGACATGATATTATATCACTCTTTGTCTGCGGTTTCAATTGCAGCATATACTTTTTTCATAATTTCGCTCTGCCGTTCATCAACATTCAGCGTTTGTTTAAAATTTCTTTTGCCTTTGTTCATTACTTTGACATAAAGCTCATGTATTATAGGCACATAAGACAGAGGTGAGCATAATGGATGAAAACAATCGCAGCGTGCAAGAGAAAATCGACGCTGCCGAAACTCCCGAATCCCCCGTATCGAGTGAGACGGGATTCACCTTCGGCTCAAGCGACGGCGAGTACCGTTTCGTGAGACCCGAAGCAAGACTTTATGAGGACGCAGAGTACGTTCCTCAATCCGAAAGCACGGAGTTTCCCAACTACTATGTTCCCTCTGAGAAAAAGCCCAAGGAGCAGAAGGACGACGGAGCAAAGCCCCCCAAGCGTCGGCTCGGACTGAAGATCGCCTGTCTGTGCCTTGTGTGTGCGCTGCTCGGCGGGATCGCCGGAGCCGCAGCCGGACGTCTTATGTACGGTCAGGACGACAGCAACGACGCTGCCGCCGACACTCCGATAATCCGCTCCACCGGCACCCCGATAAACAGCTCGACAAGCACCGCAAACGACATTTACACGCTTGCCTGTTCGCAGACCGTCGGCATCAAGACCGAGGTCACCTACACGAATATGTTCGGGCAGACCAGCTCTACCGCCGTATCCGGCACGGGCTTTGTCGTCACCACCGACGGCTACATCATGACAAACTACCACGTCATCGAGTACGCCTACGAGTCAAACCGCACCGTGTCCGTCATCTTCAAGGACGGTACGCAGTACGACGCAAGCATCGTCGGCGTCGAAGCCGAAAACGACGTTGCGGTCCTGAAGATAGATGCGACCGGGCTTACCCCCGTCGCAGTCGGCGACAGTGATGATATTCTCGTCGGCGACACGGTATACGCAGTCGGCAACCCCCTCGGAGAGCTTGACTTCTCCATGACGACGGGCAGCATAAGCGCCCTCGACCGCAGCATCACGGTCGACAGCGATCAGCCCGCAATAAATATGTTCCAGTTTGACGCAGCGGTAAACTCCGGCAACTCCGGCGGTCCCGTGTACAACACCTCCGGTGAGGTCATCGGTATCGTTACCGCAAAGTCCAGTGAAAACAACGTCGAAGGCATCGGCTTTGCCATCCCGATAAACGATGCGGTTAACATCGCAAACGACCTTATCACCAAGGGCTACGTTACCGGGAAAGCCTATCTCGGCGTCACGGTCGACACCCGCTACACCTCGGTCTATGCCGACTATTACGGTATGCCCGAAGGCGCATATATCTTCTATGTCGAGCCCGGCACCTGTGCCGAAAAGGCGGGCATCTCCTCCGGAGACATCATCACGAAGATCGGCGATTACGACATTCGCAGCTACTCCGATCTCTCCTCGGCGATCCGTGAGTTCCACGCAGGCGACACGGTGAAGTTCGTGGTCTACAGAGCCAACGATTACATCGAGCTTTCCGTCACCTTCGACGAATCCAAGCCCAACACCGGATCAAACGGCGTTAACGAATCGGGGCTTTCAAGCCACCCGCAAAGCGGCGGCAGATTCAATTGATATTTCGATACTTTTCTTCTCCTTATACATCCTCTCTATTTCTCCAAAGCAAAGGACCGTCGGGTTATCCGGCGGTCTTTTGTTGTCGTTTTTGCTCAATTTATCGCAAAAAAGTTGACATCCCTTTGTGTGCATTGTATAATTGCACTATCGTAGCAACCAAATTTTACACAGGAGAGTATACTATGGAAAAAGAAATGCTTGACAAAATGGGCTTCGGTACCCGTGCGGTACACGCAGGCAACGTGAGGGATACGCAGTACGGCTCCCTGACCATGCCTATCTACCAGACCTCGACCTTCTACTTCGACAGCTGCGAACAGGGCGGCCGCCGTTTTGCGGGCGAGGAAGGCGGTTACATCTACACCCGTCTCGGCAACCCCACCACCACCGTTTTGGAAAACAAGATCGCAGCTCTTGAAGGCGGTGAGGCGTGCGCAGCAGCCTCCTCCGGCATGGGCGCCATCTCCTCCTGTCTGTGGAGCATTGCGGGCGCAGGAAAGCACATCATAGCCGACGAGACCCTCTACGGCTGTACCTTCGCCCTGCTCAGCCACGGCATGACGCAGTACGGCGTCGAGGTCACGTTCACGGACCTCAGCAAGCTTGAAAATCTCACGGCAAACCTTCGTGAGAACACCGTCGCCGTTTATCTCGAGACCCCCGCAAACCCCAACCTCAAGATCACCGACATTGAGCTTCTTGCCAAGGCCGCACACGAATACAACCCCGAAATACTCGTCGTCTGCGACAACACCTTTGCCTCCCCCGCTCTGCAGAACCCTCTGAAGCTCGGTGCGGACGTTGTTGTACACTCTGCGACCAAGTACCTCAACGGCCACGGCGACGTCATAGCCGGCTTTGTAGTCGGCTCTGCCGAGTTTATTACCAAGGTCAAGATGTTCGGTCTTAAGGACATGACCGGCGCAACGCTCGGGCCTTTTGAGTCATGGCTCATCCTCAGAGGTCTCAAGTCTCTTGAGATCCGTGTAGAGCGTCACACCGCAAGCGCAAAGAAGATCGCCGAGTACCTGTACAACAACGACAAGGTAGAGCACGTCAACTACCCCGGTCTGCCCACGCATCCCGGTCACGAGATCGCAAAGCGTCAGATGAAGGACTTCGGCGGCATGATCTCCTTTGAGATAAAGGGCGGCAAGGAAGCAGGCATGAAGTTCTGCAACGCTCTCAAGCTCTGCACCATCGCAGTCTCCCTCGGCGACGCCGAGACGCTTATTGAGCATCCCGCATCCATGACCCACTCCACCTACGGTCCCGAAGACCTCAAGGCGGCAGGCATTTCCGCAGGTCTCATCCGTCTCTCAGTCGGTCTTGAAAACGCCGACGACATCATCGCCGATATGCAGCAGGCATTTGACAGCATCTGAATTTAACACGAAAAAACTCCTGCCGATAGAGCGGTGTTCATAAAACAGTGAATCCTCCGCATGGTTGCAATCATACGGAGGATTGTTTTCTACACATAATTTAAACTTGCTGGCGGCGAACGGTTTGTTAAAACCGTTCGCCGCCAGCAAGTTCACAGGGGATAGCCGCTTTAGCGGCGCAAGGGGGTGTAGCCACCTTGACGGAAAAAAGTGACGCAACTTCCTCGGTCATACAGTTTTTCTGCTGAGGTCGAATGAAGCTCGGCAGGACGACGATACTCCCGACAGGAGAGTATAGAAGTGCGCCCTTTTGTCCGGAAAGTATTTTACAGCATCCCGGCAAACTGGAAGTTTTCGGTTGTTCGCTTCATTAATTAGATGTTTGTAAGAAATTCCTCTATCAAGGCGTTTATCAGTTCTGGCTTATCTGTATTGGAATTATGACCCGCTCCTTCAATCCATTGCAAAGGAATTTGTGTATCTCGATGCCACGCCTTATTATACCGTATACATGAACCAGCATGATCCTGTGTGCCGCATATCAACAAAGCCGGACATTTGATTTCATATGGAAAATTCTTTTCTATCGCTGCTGCCAAGATACGAAAGCCATGCCCGGCAATTTGTGCATAACGTTTCTGATTTCCATCGTAAACCAACATCATTTCTCGCATCAGATTTCTGCCGTAATCAGAAGTAGCAACACCGTCAGTACCTGATTTCAAAAGCAGTTTCCACGGATAGTGAGCATATACTGGCTCCATTCTTTTCAAAAGCCAAAGTTCAGCTGCCGTCACATATTTTCTTTGCAACGGTGCAGAGTCAATAGAAATAAAACCTTTCAGTTGATCCGGATAAAGCTGCGCAAAAGCTTGACCCACATATCCACCCATTGACTGGCCGACAATTACAGGTTTTACGATTTTCTCTCGCTCTAAAATTTCATTTAGCCACTTGGCTTTGTCGAACAGGTCAAAGTCGAACTGAAACGGCCATGAAGTTGCGTGTGCCGGTGCATCCCATACGACAATGTTATACTTTCTGCCAAAATGCTCAATTTGTTTGTCAAACAATCTATGGTCGGCGGTCAGTCCCGGAAGAAAAACGAGCGTGATTGCATCCAGACTTAAAATATTTACCCAATAGTGAATTGTTCCGCAAGAAGTTTGATATACATCTTCTTTCAATGGATTCACCTCTACAACTCCCGATTTGTATGTCTTGTCGGCCCCATATTATCATATAACAGGATAAGATACAAGAGCAGCCACAGCAGTGCAAAACTACTGTGGCTGTTAACTGTTTTACGACCACCGCCCCATGGCAGGAGTTTTTTTGTTAATCAGATTCTTACTTGCCCTTTTTATGTCCGCACACCGAGCAGAAGCTTTCGCCCTTTTCGTAGAAGTGGCGGTTTGACTCGATGTGCTTTTTCATGTTCACAAAGCGCTGCACCTCGGCGCTGCTGAGCTTTTCACGCACGGTGCGGTGCGAATAGTCGTGCCATGTGATGAGGACGACGCACAAAAAGATCAGTGCGAAAAGGCAGAACACCGCAAACGCCACCCACAGCATCCCGTCCGTCGTTTTGCCGATGTAGGGTCCGTTCAGAAACGGTCTGAACAAAACGGCGCTCAAAACCGCTACCGCGGTCAGCACGATGTACAGCGGAAATCTTCCGCCGAGTCTAATGGGCAGCTTCCCGCAGTGCGGGCATATCTTCATTCCGTCGGGGATCCTGTTCCCACATTTCGGACAGTCTCTCATGTTGTGTCTCCTCACTCAAGCGATGTGGACATATTGTACTCCTTTTGTCAGAAAAACACAAGACTTATAATTGACATCGGAGGGAATCGGGAATAGAATAGCAAAGATAATTACTCGAAAGGCAGCATAGTAATGACATTTTCTCACGCAAAACGGCGAAGCGAGTCGGTCAAGGACATGACGCAGGGCAATCCCTACTCGCAGATCATTGCCTTCGCTCTGCCGATTTTTCTCAGTCAGGTTTTTCAGCAGCTTTACAACACCGCCGACACGCTCATCGTCGGCAGGTTCCTCGGCACGAACGCTCTTGCGGCGGTCAGCTCGTCGGGAACGCTGATATTCCTGCTCGTAAGCTTCTTTAACGGCACCTCAATGGGTGCGGGCGTCGTCGTGTCGAAGTACTTCGGCGCAAAGGACAACGATAAAATTTCCCGTGCGATACATACGAACATCGTGTTTTCGCTCCTGTGCGGCGTCGTGCTGACCCTCGTGGGCGTTTTCCTGACCCCCACCTTCCTCGTGTGGATGAAAACCGACCCCGATGTTCTGCCGGAGGCTATCGAATACTTCCGCTACTTCTTCCTCGGCAGCCTCGCCATGATAATGTACAACGCCTGCCGAGGCATCATGAGCGCCCTCGGTGACAGCAAGCGCCCCCTGTACTATCTGATATTCTCCTCGCTTCTGAACGTTGCGCTCGACGTCCTTTTCGTTGCAGGCTTCGGCTGGGGCGTGTGGTCGGCGGCGGTCGCAACCGTGCTCTCGCAGGCGGCAAGCGTCGTGCTGTGTCTGCGTCATCTGCTCATGAAGGATCAGATCTACTCCGTCCAGCTCAAAAAGCTTCGCATAGACAAAGCTATGCTGCTTGAGATCCTCCGCTACGGCTTGCCCGCCGGCGTGCAGAACTCCGTCATAGCCTTCGCAAACACCATCGTGCAGACACAGATAAACTCCTTCGGCAAATACGCCACCGCAGCATACGGCACCCACGGCAAGATAGAGGGCTTTGCCTTCCTGCCCATCGTCAGCTTCAACATGGCGATCTCCACGTTCATCAGCCAGAATCTCGGTGCGGGGCTTTACGACCGTGTGAAGCAAGGCGCACGCTTCGGCACCGTCGCTGCCGTCTTAATGGCGGAGCTTGTCGGCGTACTGTGCTACATCTTTGCGCCGCAGCTCATCGGACTTTTCGACAGCAATGCGGAGGTCATCAGGCTCGGCACCATGCAAGCCCGCACCGTGTCACTGTTCTTCTTCCTGCTTGCCTACTCGCACTCCATTGCGGCGGTGTGCCGAGGCGCAGGTAAGGCGTTCGTACCGATGTTTATAATGCTCGGCGTGTGGTGCGTCCTGCGTATCTGCTATATCGCATATGTGAGCCATACCTTCGGCGAGCTGAGCTACATCTACTGGGCGTACCCCATCACATGGGCGATAAGCTCGGTGATGTATCTCATATATTACCTCAAGGGCGACTGGATACACGGCTTTGACTGATTCGGCAAAAGCTCCGGCAATACTATGTATTGCCGGAGCTTTTTTGCGTAGGCTGCGTGCCATACCGCTGCATTTTATATCTAAAAAAGAAGTCAGGCACATCTTGCGGTAAGGAAGGGCTCCAATTGCCCAACGACCATAAGCGAAGCTGACTTCAAGGACAGTATACTCAGATTTCGGAAAACATCAACCGTCAGTAAATTATTAGTAAAAGGACTGAAAACCGTTGGTTTTCAGTCCTTTTTTATTACATCTGCCAGACCTCAATGCCTTCCTCAAGGATCTGTCCTTGATTGTAAGCTTCAACTATCTTGCGGATCGCATGATCGGCAAAAATGGTCGAGATCTTGTCCGCCGTGGGAATGGGCCACTCCTCCTCGGTAAGTTCGGGGAGCTGCTCGATCTTGCGCATATTTTCGGTCGCCTTGCGGAGCTTGAGCTGCTCCTCAAGCGTGTGGCGGCGCAGCCTGTCGTCGGGTGCAAGCTGGGTAACGTCCACCTTGCCGGCCACTCGGTCGATGATGATTATGCCGTGTCCGTTAGCTTCCTTGCCCTGCGGGAAGTACCAATATGTCAGTTGGTTATCGTCCTGCTCTTTAAGTCTGAAAGTAACCATTAAATAGCCTCCGTAGAATCAGTATGCAAGTATTATAACTCAATTCTGCCCACATTGCAACAGAAAGCTATCACCGGTCCGTCATGCATAATACGGGTTGCGCTTAGCCAAAATAGCGATGAGGTCGATGACAACGCCGACAAAGGCCAGCCCCATGGTGCAGAGGTAGAGTATGCCCATCAGCGGCTTACCCTCATAAAATTTGTGTGCACCGAAAACGCCGAGCAGCAGGCACAGCCAAAACGAGACCCACTTGTTGCAAAGCTTTCCGCCTGCTACGGCAGCGTTGGTATTGGTGTTTGTATTCGTGTTTGCGTTGACATTGCTGTTGGAGTTGTTTATCACGATCTGCGGCTGCTCCTGCTGCTGTCTGATTTCCTTGACCTGTCGACCGCAGGAAGTGCAGATGACGGCATCGGCTGCGATCATCGACCCGCAATGCTTGCAAAACTTTGTTATTATGTTTATTAACAAGACAAGCGACAATAGGAACATTATTTGCGGGAAAAATGTTGCTGCTTTCAGAAAAGAGCTGCACATCTCGCAGCGTGAGCTGGCGGACCGGCTCCAGCTTATCGGGCTTGACATCGACAAAAATGCGATACAGCGGATAGAATCCGGGCAGCGCTTCGTGACCGGTATTGAGCTTTGTGCATTGAGCCGTGTGTTCGGAAGAAGCTATTCCGAGCTGCTGACTTCGGATCACTCCGACACGGAATAAGCGGCGAGTACAAACCTCAAGACTCAAAAATTCAATAATGCGGCTTCCATCCTATAACACAAAAACCGACAAGCAGCAAATGCTTGTCGGTTAAATATTTGATTAAAAAAATCACAAAAAAGTAAAAACGACAAGCATCAAATATGCTTGTCGTTTTGGCAGGGGAAGAAGGCTTCGAACCCTCGGCCTACGGTTTTGGAGACCGCCGCTCTACCAGCTGAGCTATTCCCCTATAGTGGTGGGCCTTCAGGGACTCGAACCCCAGACCGACCGGTTATGAGCCGGTTGCTCTAACCAACTGAGCTAAAGGCCCTTATGTCAGTATTGCCGCCACGTTTGTGACGGCAATACTGCTTGGCGCCCCCTGTAGGATTCGAACCTACGACCCTGCGGTTAACAGCCGCATGCTCTACCTGTTGAGCTAAGGAGGCAAATAAAAGGGTCTGACATGCGCCAAACCCTTTTAGTGTTGGCATTGACCTATCTTCCCGGTCCGTCTCCAGACAAGTATTGTCGGCACTGGTGAGCTTAACTTCTGTGTTCGGAATGGGAACAGGTGGACCCTGCATTTTTGAAGGGGAAGAGGAAATCTTCCCCTTCATGGTACACCTTCAGGGACTCGAACCCTGGACACCCTGATTAAGAGTCAGGTGCTCTACCAACTGAGCTAAAGGTGCATATGGTGACCCGTAGGAGAGTCGAACTCCTGATTCAGGCGTGAGAGGCCTACGTCTTAACCACTTGACCAACGGGCCATGTCAGACAAGGGGCATTACACCCTCAAAACTAAACAGAAGAAGGATGGGGAACAAGGCATTGCCTGCATAACTGTAGGTCAAGCCCTCGGGCTATTAGTACCGGTAGGCTGAACACATTACTGCGCTTACACCGCCGGCCTATCAACCATGTAGTCTACATGGACCCTTACTCCATAAAGGATGGGAGATCTTATCTTAGGGGGAGTTTCACGCTTAGATGCCTTCAGCGTTTATCT
>SFFW01000018.1 GCA_004556755.1 Clostridiales bacterium
GAAGCTGAAGGTCATCAACCTCAAGACTGACCCCCAGCTCATGGGCGCACTCGGTGCAGCAGAGTATGCTCGCCAGAAGGGTCTTGCAAAGAAGTAATTCTTTTTAAGACAAGCTGATAAAATAGAAATAAAGCCCGTCGGCATTTGATGCCGACGGGCTTTTGCATATCCGACCGGAGCTTATTTGCTGCGGGTAAATTTAGTGCATCTGTTAATGTCGAATCGGGAGAGGAGAAACAGCGATATTGCGACGTCGATCCCGGTCACGACCTTCCACATCACGGAGACGGTTTTCCCGTCGCACAGGAAAGCGGCAACGATCAGCAGAGCAAACACCAGCAAATAGTAGACAATGACGCAGCGCTTGAAGCGCATATAGCTGCGGTACGGTTTTATGTAAACCTGAGGCAAATGCTCACGAATGTAGCTTTGAGTCAGCCGCTGCCAAAACGAATAGCGAGCTTTGATTTTTACCGCTTTGTTAAACGCCCTGCTGTATTTACTGGGTATGCTCGCAATGAAAATGTCGTCAATGACCCACCTTGCCATTAGCACGCTTAGCGTGAAATACGCAAGACGCACGGGCAAATTGGCAGCATATAGGTCGCTTACGGATGAGCTGCCGCCTCTGCCGAGAATGAATGAAACACCCAAAAGCAGAACTGAAAGCACGATGACCGAAATCATTGCAGCTCCGGAGCGCTTTGCCGCTTTGTCGTTTATTTTCAACCACCGCCTTTTTCGTATCATAGCAGATTGCCGCCGTTTTGCAAAGCACGGCAGCAAGAAACAAAAAAGCTCCGCCGAAACTTTCGGCGGAGCTTTACAATGTTTATTTGTCCTGAGTGAGCATGAAGCGATGGAGAATGACCGCCATTTGCGCTCTGCTCGTGTTCTCGGAAGGCGAGAAGCGACCATCGGCGTAGCCCTTGACGATGCCGTTTGCATAGCCCCAAATGACCGCATCCTGCGCAAAGGCGCTTATCTCGGAGGCGTCACGGAACACGCTGAGACTGCCTTCGGCGTCGGGCGAACCGCAGTAGCGGTACAGCATGGTGACGTACTGCTCTCTGGTGACGAAGTCGCCGGGAGCGAAGCGGGTGTCGGTGAAGCCCTTGATAACACCGGTGTTGTAGCCCCAGAGAATGGCGTCATGCGCCCAGTGATCTGCGGGAACGTCGGCGAAATTCATCGTCATGCCGGAGACGTCGGGGCAGCCCTCCATGCGGTAAAGCACGGTGACAAACTGCGCTCTCGTCATGTTGCCGTTGGGGGAGAAGGTGGTCTCGGAGGTGCCGTTAAAGAGACCCTTTTCCGTGACGTACACGACGTCGGGGAAGTACCAGCTGTTGGGGTCAACGTCCGTGAAGGGGAAGTCGGTGAAAAGTATCACGGTCTCGTTGTCGTCACGGTAGTTTGTGTCGTTTCCCATGGAGTCTGCGACCTTGAGGATAAACTGGCTGAGCATATCCTTCGCAAACTGCGTAAAGATGTTGTCGAACTTAACGGCGTCGCCGACGCTGCCGAAGGCGTGACGCTTGACGATGCTCAGGATCTCGTCCACAATCTGACCGTTTTCAACCATGTCAAGTCCGGTCTGAACCCATGCGGGATAGACGCCCTTGTCCTCGCCGCCGAGGTGACTCTGATAGATGTAGTTTACAACGTCGAGCAGGTTCTTGCCGTCGGTGATGGGAATGCTTACGACGTCACGGACGATGCCCTGAATGTTGTCGATTATGCGTCCGTTAACCCAGTCGATGACCTTGGAATCGGCGATGTTGAGCTTATTAAGGAAGTTGCCGAGGAAGCTTCCCGCAACGGTGCAGAGCATATCCTCGGAAAATCCCTGCGCTCTTGCGTACTCGGTGAGGTCGGATATGACCTTGGTCTCGCCGCTCAGGGGGTCGGTGTAGCTTATGGGACCTGCGTGAGTCATGGTGCTGATGTCAAGATAAGCGGTGTCGCCCATGCGTACAAGCTCGATGCGGCGCATGGGGCAGGGGTAGGTGAGACCGGAGCCGGTCTCAATATCATAGAGCGTGCTGCCGCTCTTCGTGGTCATCATTGCGATGTCGTTTGCGTGCATATGTCCGGTAAAAATGAGCTGCATACCCGCATCAGTCCACTCGGCTGCGATCTCCTCATAGTCTTCGATGAGGTACATGGACAGGATGGTCGGCTCCATTGAGAAGTGCGGAACAAGACCGTGGTGCGAAAGACCTATAACGAGGTCGCCACGCTGCTTTGCTTCCTTGCACTGAGCAGTGACCCACGCACGGAGTTCGGGGCTTACCTCGCCCCTCGTCTCATGCTCCTGAAGCTCCTTGGAGTTGTTGTCGGCACTGTAGCAGCAGGTGTCTATGGCGACGAGCGTGATGCCGTCGCAGGGGCGTGCGACATAGGAGAGCTGACCGGATTCCTTGCCCTCCGCCGGGGTGAACTCGGCGACGACGGTCTCGTCGGAGTACACGAAGTCATAAATGCGTTTGAAGTCCTGCGGCTCGGTCCTCGTTGCGGGGACCGCCTTGCCGTCTGCGGTGTTGAAGTTTTTGCCGTTCTGATTGCGGACGTCGTGGTTGCCGTTTATGAGATAGATCTTCAGTCCGGGGACGTCCTTCTGAAGCTGCTTGAGATTATTGGCAAGCGCCTCGTGGCACTCCTGCTCGCCGTCCTTTGAAAGGTCGCCGGAGATGAGGAGAATGTCGGGCTTATCCTTGCGGACAAGGTCGAGCATATAGTCGCTGATACCGGCGCTTTCGGTCAGCAGCTTTCGGTCACTGTTGAGTGCGGTGGTGAAGTCTTCGGTGTCCGCTATCATCGTCGGTGACATATAGTGGATGTCGCTGAGTACGGCAATTTTCAGCGTTTCGGGTTCTGCTTCGTCCGGTGCGGTTTCGGCAAGTGCGGGAACCGTCAGCGAGACGAGCATCAGGATTGCGAGGAGAGCCGCTAAGAGCTTTCCGGGTTTTGTTCTGGTCATATGATCCTCCTGTCAAAATTTATTTGGCACATCTATTTTATAGTATACGTATAGACTTTTCAATATCGAAAGTAAAGATTCCGAAAAAAACGTTTTGTCCGCTGTTTGCATATTCGGGATTGTCATAGATAGCATGAAAAATATTTGCTTTTAAGGCCGGAATTCTGTGTTATATTGAGGGCAACTTGCTTTGAGGTAGGCAAAATGAAGACTGCATACATTAAATATATAGCGTCGCTCCTCATCTTCGGATTAAACGGAATAGTTGCGAGCAACATAAGTCTGTCAAGCTCAAAGATCGTGCTGCTGAGAACGACTCTCGGTGCAGCATTTTTGGTCGTTTTGCTGTTTGCTGCAAAGCGCAAGCTGCACCTTGCCGAAAACAAAAGGGATGTTCTGCTCGTTTTAGGCTCCGGTGTCTGCATGGGCATAAGCTGGATACTGCTGTTTGAGGGCTACAAGACGGTCGGCGTCGGCATTGCGTCGCTGCTTTACTGCTGCGGTCCCGTCATCGTAATGGCGCTGTCGCCGCTGCTATTCAAAGAGAGATTTACGGCGGTGAAGCTCATCGGCTTTGCCGCGGTCCTGTGTGGAATAGCGCTCATAAACGGCGGTGCATTTTCCGAGGGCGGCAACGCAAGGGGCGTTATCATAAGCTTCTGCTCCGCCGTGATGTATGCCGCAATGCTCATCTTAAACAAGAAATCACGCTCGCTGGAGGGAATTCAAAAGACGGCTTTGCAGCTCTGCGCCGCTTTGACTGCGGTTGCGATATACGTCGCCGTGAGCGAAAGTTACAGCTTCCCGATCGGCGGAAATGAATGGCTGTGGGTGTTGGTGCTTGGACTTGTAAACACAGGCTTTGCCTGCTGGCTGTACTTTTCATCGGTCGGCGATCTGCCTATACAGAGCGTGTCCGTGTGCGGATATATTGAGCCGCTTTCGGCGCTGCTGTTTTCCGCAATTCTGCTCGGTGAAAGAATGAGCGCCGCACAGATATTCGGAGCCGCATTGGTCATCGGAGGAGCGCTTTTTGCCGAACTCATGGGTCATAAAGCTTTACGGAAAGAATAAAACGCCTGCTTGTTTCATATCCTTAAGCATAAGGGGCGTATCCAAACCCCGTCAGCTTAAAGTGGTGATGAATATGAAAATCAAGTGGAGATCCCTGCTTTGCAGCATAGCGATACCCCTCGTTATCGGAGGCTTAGCTGCGCTTTTGACAAAAGACAACATGATAATGTTCGACTATCTGAAAAAGCCGCCGCTTGCTCCCCCTCGGTGGCTGTTCCCGGTCGCATGGACGATACTGTATGTGCTGATGGGCGCTGCGGCATATTTAGTCGCCGTGTCGCACAAGCCCAAGACTCAAAGATGCAGAGCGCTGCTACTGTATTCCGTGCAGCTTGTGTTCAATTTCTTCTGGCCGATAATATTCTTTAACGGTGAGAAGTTCCTATTTGCGTTCATTTGGCTGCTTATTATGCTGCTTTTCGTCCTCGGAACGACGCTGAGCTTTTGGCGTATCGACAAAAGGGCGGGCGTATTTTTGCTGCCCTACGTTTTGTGGACGGCGTTTGCGGTATATTTAAACTACGGCATATATACGCTCAATATGTGAATATAAAAGCGCTGCTTTTGCAGCGCTTTTTATTGTAAAGCCGCCGAAATAATGGTATGATAAAGAAAAAACTCGGAGGCAAGCTATGGGAAATTACGACAGAGAATATCTTGAGCTTCTTTCGGAAAAGTACCCGGACGAGGCGGCTGCCTGCTCTGAGATCATAAATCTCAGGGCGATACTTGCGCTCCCGATGGGGACGGAGCATTTCATCAGCGACCTGCATGGGGAGTACGGTGCGGTCACGCATATACTCAACAACTGCTCCGGCGTTATACTCGAAAAGGTGCGCAAGCTGTTTGAAGACGAGATCGGCGAAGCGGAGTGCAGAAGTCTCTGCTCGCTCATATACTATCCGAGGCAGGAGCTTTCCCTGCTCAGGGAACGGGGCAAGCTTGACAACGAGAAGCTGCGCAGCGTCATCATACGGCTGAGAATGCTTTGCGAGATGCTGTCGAGCAAGTACACGAGGGGCTACGTCAGAAAGCAGATGCCCGAAAAGTGGAGCTTTGTTCTCGACGAGCTGCTGCATATGCAGAAGGACGAGTACGGCAATCAGGAGCACTACCGCAACGCCCTGCTTGAGGGCATAATCGAGACCGAGGCGTCAGACGAGCTTATAGTCGCCATGACGGAGCTAATTAAACGCCTTGCCGTTGACAGGCTGCACATCGTCGGCGATATTTTCGACAGAGGTCCCGAACCTGCGAGACTGCTCGATGCGCTCATGGAGCATCCGAACATCGACATTCAGTGGGGCAACCACGACATACTGTGGCTGGGAGCTGCCGCCGGCAGCGCCGCCTGCGTGTTCACGGTGCTGCGCATTTCGCTTTCCTACGACAACATAAACATGATCGGCAGGCGCTACGGCATATCGCTGCGTCCGCTCATGGCGTACAGCGAGAAGTACTACGGCAGCAGCGACAAGGAAACGATGCTGCGTGCGCTGAACATACTGGGCTTCAAGCTTGAGGGACGCATCATAAAGCGTCACCCCGGCTACGGGATGGACGGAAGGCTCATGCTTGAGCGCATTAACTTTGACGACTACACGGTGCGGCTCGACGAGGGCGTGTTCCCGCTGAACCATCACCAGTGGGACACCGTTTTGCGTGACGATCCTTATGCGCTGCTTCCCGACGAGGAGGCGCTCATCGACGAGTATGTGACAGCATTCAGGGAAAGCCAGTCGCTGCGCCGGCACATGGATTTCATATACAAGTCGGGCAGCACCTATCTTTGCTGCAACGGCAATCTCTTGTACCACGGCTGCATCCCGATGACGAAGGACGGAAGCTTTGCGAAGGTGCGTCACGGCGGCGTGTGGTACTCCGGCAAGAGCCTTATGGACTACGCCGACGAGATCGTGAAGTGCGGTTGGGCGAAGGGCGACGAGTCGGCGCTCGACATGATGTGGTATCTCTGGTGCGGCAACGACAGCCCCTTCTCCGGCAGGGTGTTCCACACCTTCGAGAGAGCGGTCCTGGACGATAAAAGCACTTGGGCGGAGCCTAAAAATCACTACTTTGATTTTTGGGAGGACGAGGGCGTTGCGAGGATGATACTCCGTGAGTTCGGGCTTGACCCCGAAAGCGGGCATATCATAAACGGACACACGCCCGTCAAGGCGGCAAAGGGCGAAAGTCCCGTCAAGGCGCACGGCAAGCTGTTTATCATAGACGGCGGCTTCTGCAAGGCGTATCAGAAAACCACGGGAATCGCAGGCTATACGCTGGTCTTTAATTCCCACGGACTGAAGATCAAGGCGCACCGTGGCTTTAAGGGCGTCAACATGGTCCTCAAGGAGAATGCGGACATCGAGTCCGATGCGGTGCAGATCGAACGCTTTGAGCGCCGCAGATACATAGCCGACACGGACGAGGGCGCAAAGCTCAAACGCAGAATAGAGGCTCTCGGTGAGCTGCTCCGTGCATACAGATCGGGCGAGATCCCCGAAAAAAGATAAAGAAAACCGCAGCGGAAGTTTCATTCCGCTGCGGGCTTTTTATTCCTTATCCGCAACCGCTGCCGCACTGAAGGGGCAGTTTTGCAGCGCAAGAAGCTTAGTTGTGAGAAGCTTTGAAAAGTTTGCAATTACTGCGGTAAGCAGCACAAAGCTCTGTATCCCGGCATCGACGTCGCACACGGCGTCCGTCTCCTGAAAGGTGTCCTTTGCGACCTCCTCCACAAGCTCCACAAAGAAGTTCACGGAATCGGTGTACTGCCGGACAAAATCGGTGTAGGCGCTGCGTATCTCGTCCTCACTCAGCCCGGAGGGAATGATCTTCTGAATTTCCGACATCGAAAGGCTCTGCTTCAGCGAGCATATCATAATAAGGTACGCAATGTGTATGCGCTCGTATTTTTTTCGGTTCGGCGGGGGCATAATACCCGTGCGCACATAGTTGTTGATGGCGCTCGTGGTTATCACCTGCTCATCGCTGTCCTGCGGGAGGAAGGAAAGATACTGCGCCAAAAGCGTCTGCACCTGATCCATGTAAAGCCCGAAGTCGGGAAGCTGCTCCCATTCGGGCAGATTGTGCTTATGAAGATAGTTGCTCCAGCGCCGCAGTTTGCCGGAGATCAGCTCGTTATCGTACATATTACCAACCCCTGTTGCTTGATATTAACATTATACGATATAATTTGTCATATTGCAAGAATAATTGAATATGAGGTTGACAAAATGAAAAATATTATATAAACTAATGTAGAACACAAGATAATAAGGAGGGGCAAATTATGTCCTTTGTGATCTCAACGGATTCCTCGGCAAATCTGCCGTATGATATGATATGTAAGTGGGAGCTGTCGGTGGTGCTGCTTTCCTACTGCGTTGACGGTGAGGAGAAAAACTGTCTCAATCTGTCAGAGTTTGACGGACACGAGTACTATGCCTCGATAAAGGGCAAAAAGGTCAGGACCTCGATGGTGAACACCATGCAATACGAGGAGGCGTGGAGAAAGCATCTCAGTGAGGGCAAGGACATACTTTTCCTCGGTATGTCGTCCGGCATAAGCGGGACGTATCAGACTGCCGTGGCTGCCGCAGCAGCGCTTTCCGAGGAGTTTCCCGAACGCAGGATAGTGACCTTTGATACACTCGCAGCCTCGCTCGGCGAGGGGATACAGGTCATACATGCCGCCTGCTGCCGTGACAGGGGCATGAGCATCGATGAGACCGTGGAAGAGCTTAAAAAGTACCGCTGCCGTATGCATGAGATTTTTATGGTTGACGATTTATTTCACCTGTACTACGGCGGTCGTCTGACGAAGGGGGTGGCGGTGTTCGGAACGGTGCTGAACATAAAGCCCATACTCACGGACGACGAGCAGGGCAGGATAGTTCAGCACAGCAAGGCTCGAGGCAGGGGAAAGGGCATCAAGATCCTTGCCGAGGACTTTGCCGCCCATGCCGACAGGAGTAGCCCTCTGCCGGTCGGAATTGCTCATGCCGACTGCCCGGAGGATGCAGAGCGCCTTGCGGATGCGATAAAGGCGGCAGACCCCGGCAGGGAGGTGCTGACCGTTTGCTACGAGCCGGTGACGGGAAGTCATGTTGGTCCTGCCGCACTTGCGCTGTTTTATATCGGTTCTTTAACCGCAAAGCCGCAATAAGAAAGACAAAAAGCTCTTCGAAGCGTTTCGCTTCGGAGAGCTTTTTACTATGTATCATGCTTCGTCTGCCGCAATCTTCAAAATTGCTTGCTTTAAGCGGAATATCTGCGTTGCCTGACTGACGTTCAGTGCGTCAAGCTGAGCATTGAAGGCCTCGATCGCCTTGAGCTGGGACTCGGAGAGCGGAGACTTGGTCATGCAGCGCTGCTCCTCGGCGCTGATAAGCAGGCGGTTTGCTTCCTCGTTTGCATCGTCCAGCACACGCTGAGCCTCCTCGTTTGCCTCCCGGACAATGGCGGCGGCTATCTGTTTTGCGGAAAGGAGGGTATCTCCGATCTCGGCTCTTGCCGCTTCGACCTCCGCATTTGCGCTTTTGAGGCGTTCGTTCTCCTCGAGAAGCTCCCTTGCCCCGGCGATAAGCTCGTCAAGGCAAGCGTTTACCTTATTTGCGTTGTAATATTTCTGCTTAACGGTGTCAAATGCAATGCCGTCAAGGAATTCTCTTGTAATTGCCACTGAAGTCACCCCTTCTAAACTACTATAAGAATTTTAGCAGATTTGCACAAAAAATGCAATGAAACATTTTTGTAATAAATGTTACGAAAATATTGATAAAATGTGAATTAATAATTACAATTAAACACAATCGCACTATTTGTTAAATAGTGATAATAAGGAAAGTTTATAAGGGGAAAACACTATGAAAAGAACCGCATTAGTCATTTGCAGCATTCTTCTCATTCTCGTTTCACTCTTCGGTATCGTCACTGCGGTGCTTGCGATCGCAGCAAACGTCTTCGGCGCCTGCACGGGCTATGCTCACTACATATACCCCACGAGGGATATGGACTCTGCCGGCAACTACATTAAGGACGCAGCGGGCGAGTATGTCCACAGCGCTTCCGGTGACCTTCAGTTTGCGGCACTTATCGTGCTTGCGGTCGCAGCGGTGCTGTTTGCGGTCGTTGCGATAGTAAACGCCAAGAAGAAGGCGAAAGCCCCCGTCGAGACCGACGAGGACATCTACGAAAAGGCATAAGAGACAACAAAAATTGCACAGCCGACAGGCTGTGCAATTTTTTATGCATTGTATGTTCTCATTCTGCACCGCACGCTGCGAAGTCCGCTTCGCTTTATGCCGAGGAGCGAGTCCATCTCATCGGCGGCATTTTCGTATGCGCTGCTTTGATGGTAAACGAGTATGTAGTCACGCCCTTGAGCTTTCCCGACGGCACCTATGCCCACAAACAGCGTCCAAAATATCAGGATGAGCCGTGCGTTATTATATCTCGATCTCATAAGAATACTCCTCTCGCATATTGCAGCGATCTGCAATATGGAACAATGATGCATCAAAACAGCATTGCTTACTTGTCGTCATCACCGCCGTCACGGGGGACATATGAGCCTATCGCAAGACCGACGCACATATCGAGCTAGATACCGAGACCCATGTTGTCGCCGAGGCACATGCCGAGGCACATACCCTCGGTGCCGTAGTCGCCGGTTTTCTTGCTTTCCTTCTTCTTGCGGCTTGCGCCTTTTGCAAAGAGTATCGCAAGCGAAACGCCGACGATGAGCCACGGCAGGGCGGCAAGGGTAAAATCAAGAATACTTTTCATTGCTGTTCCTCCTATAACTGTCTATGTCTTTGAAAAACAGAAAATATATCAGCACGGCGGTTATGACGAAGTCATGAAACCGCACACTTTCAAACAGAATGAGGCTTGACAGGGGAGCAGAGAGTACGATGCCGCAGGCGATGAGCTTTGCAAATGCACCGTCGCACTTCGCCGTCCATGCAAGGAACGCCATGAGCGGGGAAAAGAGAGCAAACACGGTCCAGCCGAAGATGAACGACCAACCGTAAACCCCGTCGGTGATGATCGCTGTTGCGTAATATGTAATGAGCATCGCTATGCAAAACGGGAAAATGTTCAGCATTGCAGCCTTCCTCGTGGGGCTGTAGATGGAGATGAGCGTTCCTATGAGTATCCAGATCGCCATCTCCGAAAACAGCTCGCCGAGATTCACAAAGTAAATGTCAAACAGCCGTGAGGCGACGCCTATCGCCATGCCCGTAAGGAACATGACCCAAGGATTTAAAAATTTGCTCTGTCTGTAAGTTTTCATAGCATACTCCTCTCGTGCCAAGTATTATAACTAACGAACGGTAGGATGTCAATTGAAAATGCCAATGTAGCAAAAAACCCACTGTTT
The DNA here is from genome assembly GCA_004556755.1 of Clostridiales bacterium. GTDB lineage: Bacteria > Bacillota > Clostridia > Oscillospirales > Oscillospiraceae > F23-B02. The sequence goes on from SFFW01000018.1 coordinate 10,446, forward strand.
TCTTAGAAAACAGTGGGTTTTGGCAGCGGATGAAGGATTCGAACCCTCACAAACGGAGTCAGAGTCCGGTGTGCTACCATTACACAAATCCGCTAAAGGCAAGGAATATTATACAGCATTTTCGGCGTTTGTCAATAGGAAAATTGACGATAGCAAAAAACTTATTCGGGAAAGACAAAAGCGAAGTCAAAAGACTTCGCTTTTGTGATCTCGTTACTGCTTCTCTTCACCGATGTAGTTAACGAGCAGCTCATGCATAAGCTCGTCACGGTCGATGCGGCAGATAAGAGTGCGGGCGTTATTGTAGTTTGTGATATACGTCGGGTCCTCCGACAGAATATAGCCCACGAGCTGATTTATGGGGTTGTAGCCCTTGACTTTAAGAGAGTTATACACGGACGACAGTATTTCTCTCATCTCTGTCTTGCTGTCAATAGCGGCAAATTTTCTTGTAATGTCTTCCATGGAAATATCCCTCCCAAAATAAATTCATAGTGGTATTATATCCGCTTTGAAATAAAAAGTAAAGGGTATAGTGTGGAAATAATTAAATTTGCGCAAAAATCCCACAAGATATTGCGTCATCGAATGATAGCGCCGAGCTTTTCCGCAAGTGCGGACAGAACGTTTGCGACGGTCTCCTCTGCGTGCTCGTCCGTAAGGGTCTGATCCTTTGCACGCATGGTGAGCGAGAAAGCAACGGACTTCTTACCGTCGGCAATGTGACTGCCGGTGTAGATATCGAACAGATTGCAGCCCACGAGGTATTCGCCGCCGTTTTCCATTATGCAGCGTTTAAGCTCCGCAACGGGAATGCCGGCATCGCACACGAGAGCAATGTCACGGGTGACGGCGGGGAAGCGGGGCAGCGGAACATAGGTGGGATCCTCACCGACGGATGCCATGAGTGCCTCGAAGGAAAGCTCCGCACAGTAGAACTCGGCGTCAACGCCGTAGTTTGAGGCTACCAGCGGGTGGATCTGACCGAAAACGCCGATGAGCCGTTCTCCGACATAGACCTCGGCACAGCGCCCGGGATGGTAGGAGGGATTTGTGCGGCATGCCTTGTAACTCACGTCCTTCGCTCTTATGGAGTCGAGAACGGCCTCAACAAGACCCTTGAGCCTGAAGAAATCCATACCGCCGCCGTAAGCGCCGAGGGAGAGTACCTTGCGCTCGATCGCAAGCCCGTCCTCACCGCCGAGAGCGTAGGTCCTGCCAAGCTCGTAAAGCCGCACGGACTTGTTGCGGTAGTTGTAGTTTCTGACGAGTATCTCAAGCATGGAGGGCAGAACGGTGGTGCGCATGATGGAGGTGTCCTCACCGAGGGGGTTGAGGATCTTGAAGCTCTGTCTGCGCTCGTCATCCGCCGCCCAGCGGATCTTGTCGTAGTAGGAGGAGGAGATGAAGGAGTAGGTTATGATCTCGTCATAGCCCGCCGCACGGCATATAGAGCCGAGCTGCTGCTCAAGCTTTTGAGCTGCGGAGTAGCCGCCTCTGGTCGTCTCGCCGGAAACGAGGGTGCAGGGGATGTTGTTGTAGCCGTGGAAGCGTGCAACCTCCTCGGCAAGGTCGGAGTAATGCTTAACGTCGCCTCTCCATGACGGCACGGTGACGGTCTCGCCATCAACGCCGAAGCCGAGCTTCCTCAGAATGGAGACCATTTCGGCGGTGGGGATATCGGTGCCGAGAAGTGCGTTTATCTTATCGGGACGAAGATCCAGCACGGTGGGCTCGGGCAGCTTATCGTAAACGTCTATCACACCGTCGAGAACGTCGCCTGCGCCGAGCATCTCAACAAGCTCACAGGCACGGTTCACGGCGGGGAGGGTGTTCATGGGGTCAAGACCCTTTTCAAACTTCGCACTTGCCTCGGTGCGCATACCGAGGGCAAGCGCACCCTTTCTGATGCAGGTGCCGTCAAAGGTCGCAGACTCGAACACGACGTCGACCGTGTCACCGACTATCTCGCTGTTGAGACCGCCCATGATGCCGGCAAGACCGACGGCACGGGTGTCGTCTGCGATGACGAGCATATTGGAATTGAGCTTTCTGAGGTTTCCATCAAGCGTCGTAAGCTCCTCGCCGTCCTGCGCTCTGCGGACGATTATCTTACCGCCCTTCACATAGCGGTAGTCGAAAGCGTGCATGGGCTGACCGTATTCCATCATAACGTAGTTCGTGATGTCGACGATGTTGTTGATGGGACGCACGCCCATGGCTCTGAGCCGCTCACGCATCCACTTGGGGGAGGGCGCTATGCGGACGTTTCTGACCATGCGTGCGGTGTATCTCGGGCAAAGGTCGGAGGCGGGGACCTCCACCTTGAGAAGCTCGCTCAGAGAACCCTCGGCGCCGCCCTTTACCTGCGGCTCATGCAGCGTAAGCGGAGCGTCAAAGGTAGCGGAGGCTTCACGGGCAAGACCGATGACGGAGAGACAGTCGGGACGGTTGGGGGTTATCTCAAACTCAACGACGGAGTCGTCGGCTCCGATGACGGGACGAATGTCGTCTCCGGGGGCGATGCCGTCCTCGTGGAGGATGAATATGCCGTCCTCGATGCAGTGGGGGAACTCCTCCTGCTTTGCATGGAGATCGGCGAGGGTGCAGACCTTGTCCTTTGCGGTGTCGTAGGCGACAAGGTCGCCGACGTGGACGTTCTGGCACGGGGTCACGACCTCACAAGCCTTCTCACAGTCGAGACCAAGCTTAAAGAGATTGACGCCAACGGACTCAACCGAGGTAACAAGTGCCGCCTTGACGCTGCCGAAGATCGTGTCGCCCGCCTTGATGTCGGGGGAGACGGAGGGCTTTGCCTTGTCGAGCGGGTGGTAGTCGCCCAAAACGGCGGCAGCGCTGATGACGGCGTAGGGGAAGTCACGCTCGTCAAGCCCAAGCTCCTTGAGAGAGCAGAGCATACCGAAGCTTTCCTCACCTCTGAGCTTGCCCTTTTCAATGACCTTGCCGCCGGGCAGGTGCGATTTGTGCAGCGCAGTGGGGACAAGGTCGCCGACATGGACGTTCCATGCGCCGGTGACTATCTGAACGGGGGAGTCCTCGCCCACGTCGATGCGGCATATCCACATATGATCGGAGTTGGGGTGCTTTGCCATGGAGAGTACCTTGCCGACCTTGACGTTTTCGATCTCTGCACCAAGCTCCTCGGTGACCTCGACCTTGGAGCCGGAAAGGGTCATCGCCTCGGCAAAATCTCTGCTGCCGACGTCTATTTTAACAAATTCGTTTAACCATTTTCTGCTGAGATTCATAATCTGCCTCCTTTAGAACTGTTCGAGGAACCGCACGTCGTTTTCGAAAATGAGACGCAGGTCGGAAATCTTGAAGCGGCGCATGGCAAGGCGCTCAAGTCCCATGCCGAATGCCCAGCCGGTGTATTCTTCGGGGTCGATGCCGCTCATCTCAAGCACATGGGGGTGGATCATTCCGGCGCCGAGGACCTCTATCCAGCCCTCGCCCTTGCAGGTGGGGCAGCCCTTGCCGCCGCACTTGTGGCACTGTACGTCCATCTCGCAGGAGGGTTCGGTAAACGGGAAGTGGTGCGGACGGAAGCGGGTGACGGTGCCTTCGCCGAAAAGCTGCTCCATGACGGCGTTGAGCGTACCCTTGAGGTCAGCCATAGTAACGTTCTTGTCTATGACCATGCCCTCGACCTGGTGGAACATGGGGGAGTGCGTCGCATCAACCTCATCTTTGCGGTACACTCTGCCGGGAGCGATGATGCGAATAGGCAGCGGCATCGTCTCCATGGCACGCACCTGCATGGGGCTGGTCTGCGAACGAAGCATTACACGGGAGTCCTCGTCAAAGTAGAAGGTGTCCGACCAGTCGCGGGAGGGGTGACCCTCCTCGGCGTTGAGCTTGTCGAAGTTGTAGCTTGCAAGCTCGACTTCGGGACCGTCAAGCACGGTAAAGCCCATGCCGACGAAAATGTCCTTTATCTCGTCAAGCGCCATGTACATGGGGTGCTTGTGACCGAGCTTCAGCTCCTTGGCGGGGATGGTGACGTCGAGCGTTTCCATCTGAAGCCTTGCTTCGAGCGCCGCCGCCTCAAGCCTTTTCCTCGTGTTCTCGATGGAGGCTTCAAGGTCGGATCTTATCTGATTTGCGAGCTGACCCATAACGGGGCGCTCCTCGGCGGAGAGCTTGCCCATCTGCTTTAAAATGGCGGTCAGCTCACCCTTTTTGCCGAGATACCTGACTCTGAGAGCATCGAGAGAATCAATGCTTTCCGCATCCGAAATCGCATTCAGAGCATTCTCTCTGAGTTCCTGCATAAGTGCTTTCATGTTCTGACTCCTTGTATAAAAATTTGCAAAATAAAAAGCCCTCCGCCCCACAAGGGACGAAAGACCTGACTTCCGCGGTACCACCCAAATTCGATACGTTCGCACTTTGACCCGTAACGGGGGCACCGCCGGTGATTGGCCGGAGCTCACGGGCGAACAAGCACATTCCTTTCGGGCGGCTCACAGCCGACGACCGCCGTTCTCTGAGAAGGGAATACCGTACTATTTTCCCGATCATTGCATATTAGTTATATAGCCTTAATAAATATTTTATAATCCACGGCAGATAAAAAGTCAAGATAAAAATTGACTATCGGGAAACGTAATACTATAATGAACGGAGGAAAACGAAGTGAAAAAGGCACTGCTTCTGCCGATCATGCTGTGTATTCTACTGGTGCTGAGCGCCTGCGGCGGCAATGCGGAGGATGAGTTCGGAAGCTTCTGCGCAGAGCTTGAGCAGGCTCAGAGTATCGGCTTTACAGCAAAGCTGCGAGCCGAGTATGAGGACAAGACGGCAAACTTCAAGCTCGCCTATACTCAGAACGCCGAGGGAATAAAGGTGACGGTCATAGAGCCGGAAACCATCTCCGGCATCAGCGCAAGAGTGAAGGACGATTCCGCACGGCTTGAGTATGACGGTGTGATCCTCGATATCGGAAGTCTTGACGCAAACGGGCTTTGCCCGATGTCCGCTCTGCCGGTGACGGTGATGGCGCTGCGCAATGCGCACGTCGACAGCGTTTGGGAGGAGGACGGAATGACGGCGGCGAGGCTCATCGTGTCGGACGACACGAGCGTTACCGTCTGGCTCGACGGAGAGATGACCCCGTGCAGCGCCGAGATCAGCAGCGGCGGCAAAGCCGTTGTGTTTATCGAATTCTGCGACTGGGAGATGAAATAATTGAACGACCTGCAAAAGAGAACATGGGCGGAGGTTTCCCTCGGCGCCATCGAGAATAATTACAAAGCGATAAGAAAGCGCCTGCCGGAGGGCTGCAAGTTCCTCGGCATTGTCAAGGCGGACGCCTACGGTCACGGCGCCTGCGAGGTCGCAAAGCGCTTAGAGCAATGCGGTGCGGATTATCTTGCCATAGCCTGCCTTGACGAAGCGATCGAGCTGCGCCGCAGCGGAGTCAAAATGCCCGTTTTGATACTCGGACACACTCCGCCGGAGTATGTGTCGGAGCTTCTTCGCTACGACCTTACGCAGACGGTGAGCTGCGAGGCGAAGGCGACAGAGTTTTCCGAAGCGGCTGGAAGGCTCGGCGGAACGCTGAAGATACACATAAAGCTCGACACCGGCATGAGCAGACTCGGCTTCCTCTGCGACGGAGGCTACTTTGACGAGGGTGTCAAAAACGTCGTCAGGACCTGCAATATGCCGAACCTCGACGTCGAGGGCATATACACTCACTTTGCCGTCTCCGACTACGACGACGCCGAGAGCATAGCCTACACAAAGCGCCAGTTCAAGCTTTTCTGCGACGTGATCTCCGCTGCCGAGGCGCAGGGCGTACACTTCAAGATCCGTCATTGTGCAAATTCGGGTGCTGTCGTAAATCACCCGGAGATGATGCTCGACATGGTGCGCCCCGGACTTCTGCTCTACGGCTACGGCGACGGCGGAAAGCTTGGGCTGCGTCCGGCGATGCGTCTGGTCAGCACCGTCAGCACGATAAAATACTACGAACCCGGCACCTGCGTCAGCTACGGCAGACACTTTACCGCAGAAAGGCGCACAAGAATGGGCGTCGTCGCAGCGGGCTATGCGGACGGACTTCCGTGGTCGGCGGCGGGAAAGTGCAGCTTTTACTCCGAGGGAAGCTTCGTTCCCCAGTGCGGCAACATCTGCATGGATATGTGCATGGTCGATCTCACCGAAGCGCCGTCGGTGCAGGTGGGTAGCGAGGTCGAGATATTCGGCGAAAATGCATCGCTTACGGAGTTTGCCGAGAAAGCCGGGACGATACCGTATGAACTGCTGTGCGCAGTCTCAAAAAGAGTGCCGAGAATATATCTGAATGTATAAAATTTACCGTGCCGAGGGAGAATATAGTCAGCACGCTACATAAAATGTAGGGGCAACTATCTTCCGGAGTGTGAGTGAATTGAGTACAGTCAAACGAGGAGACATTTATTATGCCGACCTGAGCCCGGTCGTGGGCAGCGAGCAGGGCGGTATGCGTCCGGTGCTGATAGTGCAGAACGATACCGGCAACAAGCACAGCCCAACGGTCATCGCAGCGGCGATAACCAGTCAGACCGGTAAGGCAAAGCTGCCGACGCACATTGAACTTAACGCACAAAGCGTCGGACTGTCCCGTGACAGCGTTATACTGCTTGAGCAGATACGCACCATAGACAAATCCCGTCTGCGGGAGCGCATGGGAAAGCTTGACGACAAGACGATGAATAAGGTTGACAGCGCAATAGCCGTCAGCTTCGGACTGTAAGAGAAAAGCTCCGATAGGGTTTTACCTGTCGGAGCTTTTTCGGTGAAAGGAGCGTTTTTGTGGAATATCCCGTGTACATAAACGGAAAGAAAACCGGGGTGCTGAGCGTGCGCCGGGACGGACTTATGACGGCGTTTGAGGCGGACTGCGAATACGCCGAAGGACTTCTGCGCCTGTGGGTGTACGGCGACGGCGAGCCACTGCCGCTCGGCGTACTGCGCCCGGAGGGCGGCAGACTTCGGCTTAAAAAGCGCTTTACGAAAAACGAGCTGCGTCGCTTTTCGGGGAATATCACCTGCGCAGGCGATAAGGCTCCACAGCCGGAGCCGGAGAAAGAGCCTGAAACGTCACCGAAACCGGAGGAGCAGCAGCTTTTGTGGGTGCAGACCCCGAAGGGTACGCTCACGGCGTATGACGGCGAAAGGACGCTGCTTGCCATGCCGACGCTCGGCGGGATGCGTAGGGGACGCACCCTGATGATCGGCGGCAGACACTACATGGTGTTCGAGTCAAAAAGAAATTTGCGATAAGTGTGGAAATTTTACGGGATATATGTTAGTATTTTAGTGAAAACGTATAGCCTGTGGCTGTACGGCGAAACGGAGGTAAATATTATGCGCATGACGGATATTATCGAGAAGAAGCGTGACGGGGGCGTTCTCAGCACCGAGGAGATACGCTTCATGGTAAAGGGTTACACCGACGGAAGCATACCCGATTACCAGATGTCTGCAATGCTTATGGCTATATTGCTCAAGGGAATGGACAGAAGAGAGACGCTTGACCTCACAATGGCGATGGTGGATTCCGGCGAAACGCTCGATCTGTCCCGCATAAACGGCGTCAAGGCGGATAAGCACTCCACGGGCGGCGTCGGGGACAAGACCTCGCTGATACTCTGCCCCATGGTTGCGGCGCAGGGCGTCAAGATCGCAAAGATGTCCGGCAGAGGACTGGGGCACACGGGCGGCACCATAGACAAGCTTGAAAGCTTCCCCGGCTTCAATACGGGTATTTCCGAGGAAACGTTTATAAATAACGTAAACGAGTTCGGCATAGCGATCGCAGGACAGACGGCGGACTTAGACCCTGCCGACAAAAAGATGTACGCTCTCAGGGACGTCACGGGTACCGTGCCGAGCATTCCGCTCATAGTAAGCTCCATCATGTCAAAGAAGCTTGCCGCCGGAGCGGACGTTATAGTGCTTGACGTAAAGTCCGGCAGCGGTTCGTTTATGAAGACCGAGGAGGCGGCGCACGAGCTTGCGGAGAACCTCACTGCGGTCGGCAAAATGGCGGGCAAGAAGACCGTTGCAGTCATCACCGACATGGACGAACCTCTCGGCAACGCCGTCGGCAATGCGCTTGAGGTAAAGGAAGCCATTGCGGTGCTGAAAGGCGAGGTAAAGGGCGAACTTTTGGAGCTGTGCCTCACTCTCGGAAGCTGCATACTGACCGAAGCGGGCTTTGCCGCAAACGATGCCGAGGCAAGAAAAATGCTGCTTTGCGGCATTGAGGACGGTACTGCGCTCAAGAAGCTTGCGGAGCTGGTAGAAGGGCAGAAGGGCGATCCCAAGGCCGTCTACGATACCTCGATGCTCCCCGAAGCCAAGGTCAAGTTTGAAGCGATCAGCAAGCGCAGCGGCTATGTGAAGCACATTTCCGCAGCGGATGTAGGGCTTGTGTCCATGCACCTCGGCGGCGGCAGAGCTACGAAGGAGAGCGAGATCGACCTCTCGGTCGGCGTTATGTTGCATAAGAAGGTCGGCGACTTTGTGGAGGTCGGCGAGAGCCTCGGCACAATCCACGCATCCGACCTCGCCAAGGCGGAGGAAGCGGCGAGACTCCTCGAAAACTGCTACACGCTCGTGCCGGAAAAGGTAGAAAAGCCCAAGTTCATAAAAGGCATAGTGCGCTGAATAAATGAAAAAACTCCGACTCTTTGAGTCGGAGTTTTTTCATTCCGTGAGATATTCCACGAGCGCATCGTATTGCAGGCGGTCGGTGATGTAGGAAAATTCGTCGCCTTCGCTGTTTGTGTAGGACACGAAAATGCCCGTATTTCGGGTCCAGCTCGATACGTCGATGTCGGTGTAGAGTATCCTGAGAACGCTGCCGTCGCCGTATTCTACCCGAATGCCGCTGCCTCTCGGCATATCGTCGCTTTGCATGAGCTGCTTTGAATGGGTCAGCTTCTGATATAGCTTGTAGGTATGTTCAACGTCGAGAATATAAGTCTCGCCGTCGATCTTGGCAAACAGATAGCCGGTGTCGTTCACGGTTACGGTGCTTCTCGACAGGTCGGAGACGTAATCGTCATAGAGCTTGTCGTTGTGAAACCACCGGTACACCAAAATGACGGCAATACATATGATGCCGAGTCCGACGAGCAGCAGCACGACGGTCAAGGAATCACGCCGACGCTTGGGCTTTCCCGCAGGGACGGAGATCTTATCGTACAGGTCCGCCATATCAGTACACCGCTGCGACAATGACCGCCGAAACGGACAGGAGGAGAGCCAGCGCCGCCTCCGCCATCCATGCGGTGCGCAGGAGCGATTCGTTGGCATTTTTGGGAGCCTTTGCGGGGCTGCGCCGAGCTGCGGTAGGCGTCTTGAATTTACGTTTTAAGGATTCTTTCTTCATAGCCTTACTTTCAGGGCAGCAGCGAATAAACGCTGCTGCCCGTAGTTTAGATTATTCTGCTTCGGCGAGAGCCTTTGCTTCTTCAATGACCTTCTGCTGAACGTTGCCGGGAGCTTCCTCGTAGCGAACGAACTTGCAGGAGAAGGAGCCTCTGCCCTGAGTCATGGAGCGGAGGTCGATGGTGTAGGAGCTCATCTCCGCCATGGGGACCTCTGCCTCAACGATCTGCATTCCGTCCTCTGCGTTCATACCGAGAACGGTACCGCGGCGCTTGGAGGAAATGTCGGACATAATATCGCCGAGATTTTCGTCGGGAATGGTGACCTTCAGGAGACCGATAGGCTCAAGGATGGTGGGCTTTGCCTTGGGGATGCCGTCCTGATATGCAAGACGAGCTGCGGTCTGGAACGCCATATCGTTGGAGTCGACGGGGTGGTAGGAGCCGTCGTACAGAGTCGCCTTCAGACCGACGAGAGGATAGCCGGCAAGAACGCCCTTGGTGACGGAGTTGCGCAGACCCTTTTCGACGGAGGGGAAGAAGTTCTTGGGAACGGAGCCGCCGAAGACTTCCTCGGCAAAGATCATGTCGTCCTGCTCGTCCTGAGGCTCGAAGCGGATCCAAACGTCACCGAACTGACCGGAACCGCCGGACTGCTTCTTGTGACGGCCGTGAGCTTCGACCTTGCCCTTGATCTTTTCACGGTATGCGACTCTTGCGGGCTTGAGCTCGGTCTCAACGCCGAAGCGGGACTTGAGCTTTGCACAGAGAACGTCGACCTGAATGTCGCCTGCGCCGGAAACGACCATCTGATGAGTCTCGGCGTTGTTTACGAGAGTGAAGGAGATGTCCTCCTCGTTGAGTCTTGCAAGACCGCCGGCGACCTTGTCGTCCTGACCCTTGGTCTTGGGGGAGATCGCCATGGAGTAGCAGGGTTCGGGGATCTCAATCGCAGGAAGCTCGACCTCGTTCTTGGGATCGCAAACGGTGTCGGAGGTCTTCCAATCCATCTTGCCGATGGCAACGATGTCGCCGCAGACGGCTTCCTTGACCTCGGTGGTCTTCTTGCCGCACATGGTGTACATTCTGCCGAGCTTGTCGGTGGAAGCGGAGGACATATTGCGAAGGCTCATGTCGCCGGTGACCTTGCCGCTGACGACCTTTATGAAGCTGTACTTACCGAACTGGTCGGAAACGGTCTTGAACACGAAAGCGCAGACGGGCTCTGCGGACTTGTCTTCGGGAGCGGGAGCGTAATCGCAGATGGCCTGCAGAACAGCCTCGGTGCCGATGCCGGACATTGCTGCGCCGCACAGCACGGGGATGACGCTGCGGTCCTTCATGCCGAGCTTGATGCCCTCGACGGTGTCGGCCTCGGAAAGCTCCATCTCCTCGAAGTACTTCTCCATAAGCTCCTCGGTGGCGCCTGCTGCGGTCTCCATGAGGGTCTCACGAAGCTCTGCGACCTTGTCTGCGTCCTCTGCGGGAACTGCGACCTTGGCGGTCTTGCCGCCGGAGGTGCGGTATGCGACGTTGTGAACGAGGTCGATAACGCCGGTGCCGTCGGACATGGGAGCCATGACGGGGCATACGATGCTGCCGTACTTCTCCTGAAGTGCGGAAAGGACATTATAGAAATCGCCGTGTTCTTCGTCGATCTTGGAGATGTAGAACATAGCGGGAACGTTTGCCTCTCTGAGGTACTTCCAGCTTCTCTCTGCGCCGACGGAGATGCCGTCCTTTGCCGAGCAGAAGATGATGCCTGCTTCCGACACACGGATGGCGGCAAGAGCGTCGCCCACGAAGTCGAAGTATCCGGGGCAGTCAAGAACATTGATCTTGCAGCCGCCGAAGTTTACGGGAGCGACGGCGGTGGAAATGGTGATCTGGCGCTTGATTTCTTCAGCGTCGTAGTCGCAGACGGTGTTGCCGTCGCTGACCTTGCCCATGCGGTCGATTGCGCCGGTCGCAAACAGCATACCCTCGGCAAGACTGGTCTTACCGCTGTTGCCGTGACCTAAGAGACAAATGTTGCGGATGTTTTTGGTTTCGTAGCTCATGTGTTGCGTCCTCTCTGAAATATATTAAGTTTAATTTAAAATCAATTTGTTAAATCGGAATCAGTTTATTATACACTAATTAAAATACCATGGCAACAGTTTTTTTACTGCTGCTTCCTGTAAAGGACAAAAGACATTATAAGCTCCGGCAGCAGCCAGACGAGCATATATATCAGGACTCTTTCCGCACCCATTGCGGTGAAGTTACCGCCGCAGAAGTACGAAAACGCAAGGACCGCACCGAGAACGGTACACATTATGCTCAGCAGCACGCACACCCGAACAATACCGAACAGGTTCTTGCCATGGTGTGCAAGCGAGATGAGCGGACCGAGACCGTCCCTTGAGAGCAGCGCTGCGGGCTTGCTTGCGTCCGACGGGGAGGCGGCGGAGATCTCGTAGCGCTCCGCAAAGGAGGGGAAGTCGAAGCCGTCGGTCGGAATGTCGAACTTGCGGGAGAGCATCTGCGGAGTCATGTTGAAGTCACGCAGAGCGAATATCGGGTGCCTGCCGGAGCGCATGATCTCCGCCAGAGCGTCACGCACGGGCTTCGACGGTGTGTAGCGAATCTCGAAAAAGCCGCACAGCACGCCGGAGGCCGAGAGAAATACGCAGTCCTTGAGCGCAAGCGCCTGCGGGAGCCGTATGCCCATGAGCTGCATGAAGCCCGACGAGCCGCAAAGTACCTCCTCGCCGTTTATGAGAGCGACGAGACCGCCGCTTTCGTGGCAGGTAAATTCGTCGATGCGGAGCAGGGAGCCGTTGCCCTTGCGCATGAGCTCCATAAACGCCGGAGCGAGTGCGGAGCCGGAGGCGGAAATGATGCTGCCTGCAAGAGAAAGCACCTTTTCCGGGCTTGTGCCGGACAGAATATGTACCTTCTCGATGGAAATTGCGGATTTAGCGAACAGATCGGTGTCGCTTATGATGACGTGCTTGCTCTTGCCGATGTCGAAAAGTCCCGACCAGCCTGCGATCGCCGCACCCTTTTTAATAAGGTGCTTTGCGGAGACAAAGAAGGGGAGCGGGTAGGCGATGAGCATGACAAAGGGAGCGGAGAACACGAAAATGCCTGACAGGATGTGCGCAAAGCCTCTGAAGCTGCCTCCTGTCGCCGCAGCTATGATGCTGAGCAGCAGCGAAATAATAATGAGGTACGGAGCCATAAGCCCGTAGGCGGCTTCGTCGGGTCCGAATTCCTCCGTCCTGCGCACAAAGTCCTTTGTGCCGCAGCGGGATTTCAAAAGAGTGATGCCTTCGCCGCTTACCGAGGTCTCGGCGGTGAGCGTGTAGGGGTTGTGCAGTGCGGCGGCGGAGCGGCAGGCAATGCGGTTGGAGCGGCAGTTCAAAACGGAGCCGAGCAGCGTGAACGACATGGTGAGCGCTGCGACGGCGCAGTAGGGGATGCCGTAGTCCTTGACGCCGCAGGCGATAATGGCAGCGTCGATGACCGAGATGAGGCAGGAGAGCGCAACGAGCGAGTTTGCGTCCGGGCGGCGCTTAATTAGCGAAGCTGCGCCGCAGACGAACACGTCCGCACCGAAAAGCATTACGCTCAGCAGCATGATGAGAAGCACCGAGGCCTTGACGCCGACATCGTTCAGAACGCCCGAAACGGGGAAGCCGAGCGAAATGTACGCCATGATTAGGCTTAGGAAGAACGAAAGCTTCGTCCTGAGCTTCAGCCACGGTATGTGCTTGTCGTAGAACTTGGCAGCCTTGTCGGGGAGCATCTCCTCGCCGAGATCCTCCGCCTCTTCGGGCGGAGCGGCACGGAAGCTCAGCTTGCTCTGCTGGACCTTCATCACGACATACGCCGCAAATGCAACAAGCGGCGCACCGATGCGCTCCTTTAAGGACGGGCGGGGCTCGTCGTCCTCCTCGTCATCATCGTCGTCGCCGTATTCGTCATAGTCTTCGTCGCTTGCGTATTCGACGTCCTCAAAATCGGAGTCGTCGAACTTGTACTGAGCGTAGTCCTCCTCGGAGGGATCGGGCTGCGGATAAAAAGTCTCGCTATCGGAAACCTTCGGCTTTGCGTCGCCGTCTAAATCAACGGTGGGTTCGCTTCTCGGTTCGTCGTCCGAGGAGCCGCCCATCGTCAAAACATAGGGGTCGTCCTCGGTCTGAACGGGCATCGCTGCCGATCTCGGTTCGGTCTCGGCTTCGTCCTTGCGTCTATCTTCGTCGGTCTCCGGTTTGGAGCCGAACTCCGCAAGAATGCTTTCAAGCGAATATTCGTCACCGTAGCCGTTTATATCGTCAAAACTCATAGTAAATCATCCTTTACAGGGAATTGCCGCTGCGCTGGCGCAGTATCTCATACATTATAACGGAGGCGGCAGCCGAAGCGTTGAGCGAATTGATCGTCCCAACCATCGGGATGCTTACGATGAAATCGCAGGACTGGCGCACGAGTCTGCCCAGACCGTCTCCCTCGGAGCCGATGACGATCGCCAGAGCACCGGAGAAGTCGGTTTTCCACAGCCCGTTTTCACCGCCGGCGGCAGCGCCGTATATCCAAAGCCCGGAGTCTTTAAGCTCCTTGAGTACCGCAGGGATGTTTGCGACCCTTGCGATGCGCATATGCTCGGCGGCGCCCGCCGATGCCTTGCCGACTATCGCCGTCATGCCTGCGCTCCTGCGCTTGGGGATGATGACCCCGTGCGCACCCGCACATTCGGCGCTCCTTATGATGGCGCCGAGGTTTCTCGGATCGCTTATCTCGTCGCACACGACGACGAAGGGAGCCTCATTGCACTCCTTTGCGTAGTCGAGAATTTGCGAGACCGTGCAGTAGTCGCTGACGCCGACGAGGGCGATAACGCCCTGATGCGCCTTGGTGACGCTCATTGCGTCCAGCTTGCGGCGGTCTGCGTCCGCAACGACGATGCCGGCGGCCCTCGCCTTTGAAGCGATATGACCGAGCGTCTTGTCGGTGTCGCCCTTGGCGATGAAGATCTTGTCTATGCTTCTGCCGGCTCTGAGCGCCTCGACCACGGCGTTGCGCCCTTCGATTATCTCGTTTTTGATGTCATTATCGTTGTACATGGATACTCCTCTTATGCTTATACATAAAGATACAGAATACATTTTAACACAGCTTTTCGGAAACTTAAAGGAAAATGTTTGAATGACGACAAATTTTTTGTGGACTTTATCGCAGAATCGTTGTACCATGTAGAATAGTATTGGAATACACACGGAGGAAAACGAGCAATGAAGAAGCTTGACAGAGCCATAAGTATGTTTTGCTACAAGCATCCTCGCTTCGGCGTTGCCAATTTGATGCTGATAATTGTTATAGGTACGGGTGCGATGTGGCTGATGTCCATGATGGACACGACGCAGTCGCTCATAGGACTCCTGTACTTTTCCCCGGAAATGATAATAAAGCACGGTCAGGTGTGGAGAATACTGAGCTTTATGTTCGTCCCGAACAGCGGCAGCGTGCTTGAGCTTCTGTTTTTGTACTTCTATTATTGGATAGGAAGCACGCTTGAGCGCAACTGGGGTACGGCTCGCTTCAACATCTTCGTGTTCGGCGGAATGCTGCTCACGATACTGTACGGCTTTGCGGTGTATCTCTTCGGCGGGGAGTCCATTGCCGTCGGCGGACACTTCATTTATATGTCGATGTTCTTCTCCTTTGCGACGCTTTTCCCCAATATGCAGATACTCCTTTTCTTCATAATCCCGATAAGGATAAAGTGGCTTGCGCTTTTGGACGCCGTGTACTTCGTCGTTATGATCATACAGAACAGCTTCCCGTATAACCTTCTGCCGGTCATTGCGATGCTCAACTACTTTGTGTTCTTCGGCGGAAGTCTGATAGACGAGCTGAAGCGCTTCAGAAAAGGAAACGGAAAGACCTCGAGGGAGTTCCGCAGAAAGGTCACGCAGATAAAGTACGAGGACAATCTTAAGGACTGCACCTACAAGTGCGAAGTCTGCGGAAAGACCGACGCCGAATACCCGGAGCTTGAGTTCAGGTATTGCTCCCGCTGTGCGGGTTACCACTGCTTCTGCAGTGAGCATATAAACAATCACGTTCATTTCACAGAATAAGAGGTAAGGATATGGAGAACGAGAAGAAAAAGAAAAAGCCGGCGATACTTGCACTTGAGATAGTGCTGCTGGTTTTGCTGCTTGCGGTGCTTGGCTTCATAATCTACAAGGCGATCATCGCAAACAACAACGCAAACGCTCCCGTCGAATCCCCTGCGGTGGTAACGCCGGAGCCGTCCGTTGAACCCACACCGGAACCCACGCCGGAGCCTTACGGGATCGAGAACTTCAATCCCCATGCGGTCGAGTCCACGATGCCCGAAAAGCTTGTGAAATCGACTGCGATAAACGTCAACGGCGAAAACGTGGAGAACTACATAAGCCCGTATGAGATAAACTTTGACGTCGGCAGTAAGTACACCGACGTTGAGGGCATCGTTACCTTCAGGGGCAACAACTTCCGCACGAGCGCCGCCTACGGCACCGCAAACGTCGTAAACGGCAAATTCAGCACCGTGTGGACCAACTCCATCGGCGGTCTGAGCGACGCAAACGGCAACTACTGGAGCGGCAACGGCTGGGTCGGTCAGCCCCTCATCGTGAGATGGCCCGACGCCACCCGGAAGAACATCACCGCAATGTACGACTGGGCAAGACAGCAGGACGGTCTTGTCGAGGTCATCTACGCTTCAATGGACGGCTACATCCACTTCTATGAACTTGAGTCGGGCAAGACCACCCGTGACGCAATGTTCGTCGGCTACACCTTCAAGGGGGCGGGCGCACTCGATCCGAGAGGCTACCCGATAATGTACGTCGGCTCCGGCGTACACAGCGTAAACGGCAGATCGAGGTCGTTTATCATTAACCTCATCGACAACACCGTCATGTACGAGTTTGGTCACAACGACGGCTTTGCCGACAGAGGCTTCAGCGCATTCGACTCCTCGCCGCTGGTGTCCGCCGAGACCGACCAGCTCATCTATCCGGGCGAGAACGGTGTTCTGTACATCATCCACCTGAACACGAATTACAACGAGGCGACGGGTGAGCTTTCTATAAACCCGGACAACGTTGTTAAGTGGAAGTACATGGGTGTAAGATCCTCCGGCGGCAGCTACTGGCTCGGCATGGAGGACAGTGCGGTCATAATAAATCACTACCTGTTCATCGGCGACAACGGCGGTCTGTTCATGTGCCTTGACCTCAACACGCTTGAGCTTGTCTGGGCGCAGGATATACTCGACGACTCCAACTGCACCCCCGTGGTCAGCGTCGAGGACGGACACCCCTATATTTACATGAGTACCTCCTTCCACTACGGCTGGAGAAGCTATACCACGGCGGCGATCCCCATTTGGAAGCTTGACGCCGAGACGGGCGAGATCGTGTGGCAGACCGATTATACCTGCTACACCGTGTCCGACCTCTCCGGCGGCGTTCAGGGAACGATAGCAGTGGGCAAGAACGAGCTTGACGACCTCATCTTTGTGCCGATAGCGAGAACGCCCAACGCCAGCAGCGGCGTGCTTGCGGCGCTGTACAAGGAGACCGGCGAGGTGGCGTGGGAGAAGCAGACGAGTATGTACAGCTGGAGCTCACCCGTCGACTTCTACGACGACAACGGCAAGGGCTATATCGTCTTCTGCGAATCTCTCGGCTACAGGATGTACCTCCTTGACGGACGCACGGGCGAGGAGCTTGACTGCGTGAACCTCGGCGGCAACATCGAGGCGTCGCCTGCGATGTTCGAGGACTACGTTGTCGTTGGCCACAGAGGACAGCGTATATACTGCCTGCAAGTAGGCTGATTTAAAAAGCTGCGTGTCGGCGGTGCGAAAGCGCCGCCGACACTTTTGCGCAGGGGAGTACGGCGCCGAACTTCGGTTGAGGAAAAAATTTTGAAAATAGGTATTGCAATTTAAAAACGAATGTGCTATTATAATCAAGCTTAATAAATCCGGGTGTAGCGCAGATGGTAGCGCGCTTGAATGGGGTTCAAGAGGCCGCTGGTTCAACTCCAGTCACTCGGACCAAGAAAAGTACCGAAAACAAGCTAAAACAGCTTGCTTTCGGTACTTTTTTGCCTTATATGTTATTTTGATCTTGAGAATTGCCTGTTATGAACGGTATGTATCTCCTAAACTTATAGCAAACTACGGTGATTCACCTACACAAACATATCTATACCTTTTAGGAAGGAGCGGCGCAAATGCGGAAGCTGAGTTGGGACGAAATCAAGCAGATAGAAACGGAAGTCTACAACGAGGGGTACAGAGGGTACGAGTTCGACGAGGAGTCAACACTGAGGATGCTCGAAGCAATGGACAAACCACCCCTCAAGGCGCAAGAATCGCAGGGTATGACCGATATAGCAACGACGTAAATTCTCGCATAAGCGCAATAATATTGCCGAAGCAAAAGCAGGACGGTCAGCAATTTTGCTGACCGTCCTGCTTTATACTATAAGGCTTTTCAGCGCTTTACGACGTCCTCGATCTCAAGCGGCTCGAAGCGGTATTTTTGCTTTGCGTCGGGATATCTGTCCCTTGGCAGCTCCTCAAGGAACATCGCCTTCGGGCGGACCCACAGGCTGCCGTCGCCGTACAGCTTGCGGTAGATCACATACTCCTCGCCGCTTTCCGAGTGACGTGCCACGTCCTCGACGAGATAGTGATTGCCTTTAAAATGACGGTACACGCCGTGAATTTTCAGCTCCTGCATTTTTCCTCCTTACAGCGCATGGCGGTTTATAAACTCCGCCCTCGTTTTCGAGTACATTATCTTCTGACTGCTGTACAGTCCGTAGTAGCCGGACAGCATGTACGAGATGCCGCACGCCAGCGCACAGTAGATGAGATTCTCCGAGCCGAACAGCTCAACGCTCAGAATGATCGACGCAATGGGGCAGTTGACCGCACCGCAGAACACCGCAATAAGTCCCAGCGACGCCGCAAATGGCGCCGAAAGCCCGATTATCGGTCCCACAACACAGCCGAGCGTCGCCCCTATGAAGAAGGTAGGCACGATCTCACCGCCCTTAAAGCCGCAGCCGATGGTGACGGCGGTGAACAGTATCTTCCACAGAAACGCCCAGTCGG
Source organism: Clostridiales bacterium (assembly GCA_004556755.1). Lineage (GTDB taxonomy): Bacteria > Bacillota > Clostridia > Oscillospirales > Oscillospiraceae > F23-B02. The sequence continues at coordinate 29,022 of SFFW01000018.1, forward strand.
GCGCTTTGCCTGCGGTGAGTGCCGCCTCAATAACGTCGGTGCCGGCGCCGTTGTATGCGGTGCTGCCGACGATGAAGGTCAGCGCAATGAGTATGACGCCGCCGACGGCTCCCCGCAGAAAGGGGTTTTTGACTGCAGCGGAGGCTATGCGCTCGCTCTTGTGCATCACGACGCAGAACAGCATACTCACCACGGCGCACAGCACGGAGAGTATGACGACCTTGATTATGACCACGACGTCCATCGGCACAAAGCCCACCATAAAGCTCATCGGCACGATGCCGCAGAGCCTCGAAACGGCGTAGGCGACGAGCGACGACACGAGGCAGGGTATGAACGCCGAGTAGTAAAGAATACCGACGGAGATGACCTCAAGCGCAAAAATCGTCGCCGTGAGCGGCGTTCCGAACAGCGCCGCAAAGACTGCGCTCATGCCGGACAGCGTTATGATGCGCATATCCTTTTCGTCAAGCCCCAAAAGCGAACCGACGCCGTAGCCCATGCTTCCGCCGATCTGCAGCGCCGCACCCTCTCGTCCCGCAGAGCCGCCCAAAAGGTGCGTCACCGCAGTCGAGATGAAGATTATCGGCACGAGCAGGATCGGCAGGCGCTCGCCCTCGTGGATGGAGTCTATGATGTTGTTGGTGCCCTCGCCCTCCAGGTTGCTTATCCAGTACAGTCCGGCGATGAGAACGCCGCCTGCAGGCAGCAGGTATATGAGCCACGGATTTGCCTGGCGTATCTCCGTTGCGCTCGTCACGGCAAGGTTAAAGGCGGTGCCGACGAGCCCGCACACGGCTCCCACGACGGTCGCAAGCAGCAGCCAGCGGTAAAAGGTGCGGAAGTATCTGCCCGCATACAGAATTTTCTCTTTCAGCTCCGACACTTTCCGACCTCCTTTGTCCTTTATAACCATAATAATATATAACCAAAGCCGCATTTTGTCCAGTTAATTTAGAAAAGCTTGCCGCAGACGCAAAATATTGTGCGCTCTCTCTTGATTTTTTCGCTCGGATTATGTACAATATAGAAAATGCGATTTAAGGAGTTGGCGCAAATGGCAAAGCTCGTATCCAAAATCAAAGAGATTTGGCACGACCGCAAGAGATTTCTCGGTATGCCCATCACCTTTACGAGATACGCTCTCAGCGAGGATCGCTTCTTCGTGCGCAAGGGTCTGCTGAACGTTCAACAGGAGGAGGTCCTGCTTTATCGCATCCGAGACCTGAGTGCAAGTCAGAGCCTATGGCAGCGCATATTCGGCGTCGGCTCGATCATTATAACCTCGACCGATAAGACGACGCCGCAGCTTTTGGTCAAGAACGTAAAGCAGCCGTTTGAAGTCAAGGAGCTTATCCATGAGAACGTCGAAAAGCTGAAGATCCAGCGCCGTGTGCGTGTCGGTGAGATGAGCATGGACGTCGACGACAGCTACGATTTTGACGAAATAACGGAGATGTAAGCCGTTTTTCGGTTGAATACTGTATTTTCTCCCGCTCCTTAAGCGGGTCAAAATATACAGAAGCGTATCGAAGTGCTCATATCGGACCTGACTCGAAATTTTTTGCAGAGTTGGCTGTTTGCTCCGCTTAAAAAGCCCATAAATACAGGGTTTTCTCCGGTTCGAAAATTAAATATTTTGTTGTTCTTTCCGTCAGTTCTTTCCAAAAGTTTTTGGAAGAAATGCGGAATTACATACACGGAGAGTTGTCCGAGTGGTCGAAGGTGCAGCACTCGAAATGCTGTGTTCCCAAAAGGAACCTAGGGTTCGAATCCCTAACTCTCCGCCAAAAAAGGCGGTGATTAGATGAATTTGGTGCAAGAATATTTTGTGTTAGTAAATGAAGTGCTTTCTTATAGGGAAACTGTATATGATGGTGCCACCGCAGAAGTACACAATCGCAAAGTGAAAAGAATGAGTGCAATTGCGTCGGAAATTGAGCATAAATTTCCCGAACTAAAAAACGAATTTTATGAATTGCTAGCAAATGAAAACAAAGAAATCCGCCTTTGGGTTGCACACCATATTCTTGAGCATATGAACTATGAGCGTTCTTTTAGAAAAACCGCATTAATGGAAATCCGTAGTATGGCGCGGACGGATAAAACGGCGTATGGCTTTGGCGAAAAAGTATGGTTAAAGGAGTGGTACAAATCCCATCCGAAGGACAGATGGATCTAACTGCACCCCCCTTAAACCCAATTTGCACCCCCTTGACAAGAAATGCACCCCCTAAAATGATTTTGCACCCCCTAACCTCAAAAGGGGGTGCATTTGTATCAAAATTAGGGTCAGTCTTCAGCGTCGTCACAAGCTATGTATCGCTTGTGACGATTTTTTTGTAAAAATCATCCCGCGCTCACGCCGCTGTTCCTCCTTTTCCCTAAAAAGTCTGCTGACTTTTCGGGTACCCCGTAAACAGTAAACAAACGGGTTTTCTGGACTTTTCTTTTTTGCTTGTTTGCTCAAAATCGGCTCAAAAATCTGGAACTCGACCTCAAAATACCGCAGGGTCATCTGGCAATGCAACAGCAAATTCAAGGGCGAGCACAAATGCGAAACGCCGCATCTGGACGAGGAAACCATTAAAGCGCGGTTCGTGACCGCCCTTAACGCTATCACCGAAAGCAAAGACAACATCCTTGAGGATTGCCGATTGATGCAAGCCACCCTGACAGACTGTACAGGCATTGATAAGGAAATGCAGACCCTGCTTGAGGAGATCGATGTGGTAACCGAACTGAAAAAACGCTGCATTGCGGAGAATTCGCAGACGGCACAGAACCAGGAAGAATACGCCGCCCGGTACAATGGGTTTGTAGAGCGGTATGAAAAAGCCAAGGCACGGCTCGAACAGCTCCGCACTACAAAAGCTGCATGGGAAGCCCAGGCAGAAGCCATCGGAGCTTTCATGTTCGAGATGCAGGAGCTGGACACCATCAACGAGTTTGACGAAAAACTCTGGCTGACCATTATCGACACAGTGACCGTTCACGCCGGCGGACGAATGACCTTCAAATTCCAGGGTGGTAAAACGCTCGCTTCTTATTGACAATTCTCTAATCACCTTGTATAATCGGTATATTCCGTAAACAAAAGGATGAAAGCGTCCATGCCAAGACCGCCACGGTGCCGTCGGATTTGTGGCGCGCACAAGTCGATACCTTCTGCCCCAACGGGGGCGAGGATGTCGAGCCGATCCTGCTGACGCTGAACGGGTATGAGGTCATTCGGCTGGTTGACTTGAAGCGGAGCGTACCGGCTCCGACACGATACGCATGACCCATGAGCAGATCGCCCAGCACATCAGCTCGGCGCAGGAGGCAGTGGCACAAATGCTCAAAAGCTTCTCGGAGGACGGATGGTGGAGCTGAAGCGTGGTGAAATCACGCTGCGGGATAAGAACAGACTAAATCGCCTAAAATAACAAGAAATGTGACCTTGTCACAGAAAGAAATCATAAATTTGGTACAATAACAGCAGAAAAGCTGAAAGGAGCATCGACCATGAAAGAAACGAAATACGCAGGTACTCAAACCGAAAAAAATCTGATGGCTGCCTTTGCCGGTGAGTCCGAGGCACGCAACAAGTACACCTATTTTGCATC
>SFFW01000005.1 GCA_004556755.1 Clostridiales bacterium
TTGTTTTTATTAACACTGATAGCAGACATATTTAAGTCCTCCTGTTTTCTTTTTTATGGCTTTATTATATCCAGTAGTCGTTCCTTGTTCTGTGATTTTGTCACTTATCGCCGGAGACTGTTTCACCGGGCCAACTATCCATGGTTCCGGTTATCATACCCAATTCCGGTACGGCAGGCGCCACGTAATACGGTTTTACGCAAGAAACGGATATTGCAGACCCCTTCAAGGGGATAGGTCAGACCTCCTAAGCGCAAGGTAGTGAGTTCGAGTCTCGCCGGGGGTGCCAAAACCGACAAGCCTTATCGCAGGCTTGTCGGTTTTACTTTTTCCTGAAAATTTGCTACAAAAGCTCAAGGAGCCGGGGACCGTATGCCTCGTCGACCGCCGAAGCGTGGGGGATTTCCGAGATCGCAAGGGCAAGCGACCGGCTGTCCAGCGTCTCCAAACGGGGCAGGGTCTCGGCAAACTCCGTCTGATAAAACTCGTCGGTGACGTCGTGGAAGGCACGGATGCTGACGAGGCTGTCGCACAGGGATATCTCCTTTGCGATGGCGTCTCCCGTGGCGATGGCGATGCCCGCACCCTCACGGACTGCGGTGACTGCGGTCATAACGCAGTCCTTTGCACGCAGAACTGCTGCGGTCGTGTGCGTGCATAGACCTTCTTTGCGTCCTTGCTGCCGAGCATTTTAAGACCTGCGGTGCCGAACAGCACGCCTGCTGCAAATAAACCCGTTTCCTTCATGCTCGTAATAATTCTCTCCTGTTATGCCTTTAAATTATATCGGCTTACGCCTCGCTGATTATACGGTGAATGACCTCGGAGCAGTGCTTTTCGTCGTAGATGACGGGGACGGGGTAGATGGGGTTTGCTTCCTTGAGTGCCCACTGTACCATCTGCGGAATGTCCTTTTCCTCGATATTTGCAAAGCCCGTGGGGATGTTCATGCGCTTGTTCATGGCACGGATCTCGGCGATGAACGCCTTTGCCTTCTCCTCGTCGCTGCCGGAGGTCTTAACGCCGGTAAGCTCTGAAAGATGCGCAAGCTTTGCGTAGACCGCAGAGCCGTAGTCCTCAAGCACGATGGGCAGGATGACTGCGTTTGCAAGACCGTGCGGAGTGTTGTACAGACCGCCGAGGGTGTGCGCAATGGCGTGTACGTTGCCGACGCCCGCTCTCGTGAAAGCAAAGCCCGCCTTGAACGATGCGATGAGCATTTCCTGACGTGCTTCCATGTCGTTGCCGTCGTTGTACGCACGCTCAAGGTACTTGAATATTGCGACGGTCGCTTCCTCTGCGAGACGGTCGGTCTCCTTCGTGGTGTTCTTCCAGCAGACGTATGCCTCGACTGCGTGAGTCAGAGCGTCCATACCCGTGGTGGAGGTGGTCTTAGGCGGGAGGTTGCGGGTGGTTTCGGGGTCAAGAACCGCATACTTCGGGATGAGACAGAGGTCCATTATCGCATACTTGTGATGCGTTTTCTCGTCGGTGATGACCGCCGCTATCGTGGTCTCGGAGCCGGTGCCTGCGGTGGTGGGGACGGCGACGAAGGTGGGTATCTTGTGCATGACCTTGAACAGACCCGCCATCTTGTTGACGGAGCGGTTCGGATGAACGACTCTTGCCGCTGCGCCCTTTGCGGCATCCATCGGAGAGCCGCCGCCGATCGCAAGGAAGGCGTCGCAGCCGTTTTCAAGATACATCTTCTGTATCTCGTTTACAACGGTGACGGTGGGGTTTGCGGCGACCTGAGAGTAGTGAACGGTCTCGATTCCGACGGCGTTCAGTGACTCCATGATAGGGGGAGCGATGGTCTTGCCGACGGTGCGTCCCGTGACGACCATGACCTTCTTGTTGCCGTGCTTTTTAAACAGCTCCGGGATCTTGGAGACGGAGCCTTCGCCGCTGACGGTTATGGGTTTTCTCCAGGGGAGGCAGCGGGCGCCGAGGTCAAATACGGTCTGGAAGCTGCGGTAATATGCTTTCTTTAAGTTAGACATACCGAATTCTCCTTGCTTGTCGATAATTTTACATTTAAATTATATATGTAACGGCAAATAACGTCAAGCGCAAAAGTTAAGCTGACGGGAGTTCGGCTTAATCGCTTGACAGATACGCCGAAGGGAGTGTAAACTTATGTTGTTAAATCCTTGCTTTTGAAAGGAACGGGGTCTCAAAGACCCGAAGAATGACATGAAGAAAAAGAACATTTGCATAATAGCCGCAGTGCTGCTCGTTGACCCGAAGAATGATATGAAGAAAAAGAACATTTGCATAATAGCCGCAGTGCTGCTCGTTGCCCTTGCGGTCGTACTGTATTTCGTGCTGAGAGACGACGGGGAGGCCGCAACGACCTTCGACCCCTCCATGACGGTGGTCGAGGACTCGGCAAGGGGACTCAAGCTTATCTCGCTCGACACCATTGCGGGCGCTTACGTTGAGGACGGAAGCGACACCGTATCGGAAAATATATTCACGGCGCTGTTTCAAAATGCCGGAGGAAGCACGCTCCAGCTTGCAAACGCAGTCATCACGATAAACGGAACGGAGTACCGCTTTGACATTACGACGCTGCCTCCCGGAGCGCAGGTCCGTGTGATGGAGAAGGACAAAAAGCAGATGCCGGAGACCTTCGAAAGCTGCACCCTGAGTGCGGAGAACATCATATGGTTTGAAAGCGAGCCGAGCCTGTGCGAGGACAGATTTGAGATCATCGAGCGCAGCGGCGGTCTTGTCGTCACCAACATATCGGATGAAACGGTCTCGGCACCCATCTATCTGTTCTACAAAAACTACGACGGTGAAATTTACATCGGCGGCATCACCTACATGACGACAGTGGAAAAATCCCTTGCGCCGGGCGAAAGCGTTGCGGTCGTTGCGGGACACTTTATACCCGGTTCGTCGAAGCTTATGTACGTCTATGTTCCGTAAGTGCTTTGACTTTTCTGGGGTGCGCCTGTGCATCTCGGCACCCTGCGAGCTTGCAGTCACGGATAAGCTCTCTCGCTTTGAAACGGAGCGGGAGGACGCCTGCGTGACCGTGCGTCTGAGCTTTGCCGACGCCTTGCCGCAGCCGCATGAGGGCGACGGCAGGAGGTACCTTTATAACACCGCACGGGACAAAAATGCCGCACCCTACGCCGCCGTCGAGGGCGAGGGAGCGGACCGGAGTATCCTCGTGTCGGAGGAGTACCGGAAGTTTACGGATGCGGTGAGTGTTCTCAAAGCGCTGGACCTAAACCACATACTTCTGGAGCGAAACGCCGTCGTGCTTCACGCCTCGTATATCGAACACGAGGGAGACTCCGTGCTGTTTTGCGCTCCGAGCGGGACGGGAAAGTCCACGCAGGCGGAGCTGTGGAAAAAGTACCGCAGCGCAAAGATAATAAACGGCGACCGCTGCCTTATAAGAAAGGGCGAGGCGGGCTTTACCGCCGGAGGCATATACTACTCCGGCACCTCGGAATACTGCGAAAACCGAACGCTGCCGATAAAGGCGATCGTCCTTCTGCGCAAGGCACGGGAGAACAGCATCGAGCCGATAGGGGGCATTACGGCGTTTCGGAGCATATTCAGGGAATGCGCCCACAAGACGGCTTACCCCGACGATCCGGCTTTGGCGGCGATGCTCATATCCGAGCTTGTAAAGACCGTTCCCACGGCGCTGCTGTCCTGCCTGGCGGACGAGGGTGCGGTCTGCACTCTTGAGGAATATCTGCGGAGAATATGATATGGAATCACAATACGTAGAATCGAGAATAAGCCGCCACCTGCACTACCGTGCAAAGGCTTCGGGAATGCCGCTGTCCGGCACCTTTGAGCTTACGCCGTGCTGCAACTTAAGCTGCAAGATGTGCTACGTCAGAAAGAGCATGGGCGAGGTGCAAACCGAGGGCGGACTGATGAGCGCCGAGGAATGGATAGAGCTTGGCAGAAAAGCACGGGACAGGGGTATGCTGTACCTGCTGCTCACCGGCGGTGAGCCCCTCTCCAGACCAGACTTTCGGGAAATTTACACCGCTCTGCGCAGGCTGGGACTTGTCATTTCGGTGAACACGAACGGAACGCTTATTGACGACGAAATGGTCGAGTTCTTTGCAGCCGACCCTCCGTCAAAGATAAATATGTCGCTGTACGGCAGCAGCCGTGAGACCTACAAAGAGCTGTGCGGAGTGCCGGAGGCATTTGACCGGGCGATGTACGCCGTCGAAAAGCTCCGCAGCCGCGGCATAACCGTTAAGATAAACTACAGCGTCACTCGCTACAACCTTCCCGATTTCGACGGGATATTCGCTGCCGCCGAGGAAAACGGCTGTCACGTTCAGCTTGCGTCGTATATGTTCCCGCCGCTGCGCCGTGACGAGAACAGCGTCGGACAAAACGACAGACTGACGCCGGAGGAATCCGCCGCCGTCTCGCTTTACGCCGAGAAGCGGCGCATGAGCGAGGAGGAATATCTTGAGCGCTGCCGCATGAGAGCGGAAAAGTGCGGCGGTATCGACTGCGACGAATGTCGGGACGAGCCGTCGGAGCATATCGGTTGCCGTGCGGGCAGCACCGCATTTTGGATAGATTGGAACGGCGGTATGAGCGCCTGCGGAATGATTCCGCTCACGGCGGCAAACGTCCGAGAGGTCGGCTTTGACGCAGCTTGGGCTGCGGTGAGGAGCGCAACGCAAGAGATACTGCTGCCGCCTAAATGCACCGCCTGCGCAAGCCGTGACGTGTGCATGATGTGCGCCGCCTCCTGCTACTGCGAGACGGGCAGCTTCTCAAAGGAGCCGAAGTACCTGTGCCGCAGAACGGAGGAGCTTATAAGGCTCAGCGCCGAGGAGATCGCAAAAAGGAGAGAAGAAAATGAAAGCAAATCCTGAGTTTATATCGAGGGACATAGCGGGGGAGACCGTGCTTGTTCCCGTCGGCACGGCGGCAAAGCGCTGCGGCGGACTTATCGCCTGCAACGAGGTCGGCTCTTTTATTTGGCACCGCCTTGAAAACGAGTGCAGCATGGAGGAGCTTTGCAACGCCGTCCTTGCGGAGTTTGAGGTGTCGCCTGAGACCGCAATGGCGGACACGAAGGAATTCGTCGGAAGGCTCAAAGAGCTCGGTGCGATAATCGGATAAAGCAAAACGTCCGAACACCCCGGTGTTCGGACGTTTTTCAACTGACGGAATCCAAACCCCTGTCGGCTTTGACGGGTGGATTTTCGCCTGTCAGCTTATTAAAAAACATCCCGCCGAAGGCTTTCGGCGGGATGTGAGTTTTTTGCTTATCTGAACATCTCTACGGGGATCTGATTTACAAAGTTCTGCTGACCTGCGGCGTTGTGGTGGATGCCGTCGGGAGTCTGATCGGAGATCAGAGCGTATGCATCGTCTGCGCTGTGCATTGCGCTGAGGTCAATGAAGCCGTCGGCGGGAGCTTCGTTTTCAAGCCACTCATTGAGCTGGAGACGGATAGCGTCGATCTCCTCGGTCCACTGAACGTCGTCGCCTCTGCCGAACACGTTGCGGGTGTAGCCCTTCCACGGGGTGATCTCGCAGAAGTAGATCTTAACGCCCTGAGCGTGTGCCATGTTGATGAGCTGCTGATAGCCCGCTACCATCTCCTCGAAGGTGACGGTGGAGAGCTTGTCGGCCTTGGAAGCGCAGTGGGGGTGAACGATGTCGTTGATGCCGAGCTTTACGATGACGTACTTAACGCCGTGCTGAGACAGAACGTCTTTCTGGAAGCGGTCAACGCCCGCCTCGCCGAGGAGGTTTGCGGCAGCGCCCACACCGTTTGCGATAAGGCGGTTGCCCTTGATGGCTTCCTGAGTTACACTGACATTATTTATGCCGTTTGCACGCAGCTTTGCGGCGAGCATACGGGGGATCTCGTTTGCGAGGGTGGAGTCGCCGAAGAATACGCAGACGTCGGTGTCCTTTGCCGCCATAACGTCCATTCCGACGAGTGCGGGGATGATCTCATAGGAGCCGGAGTCGGCTTCAAACTTGAGCTTTATGCCGGTGAGCATATTGTTGATGCGGGTCTGATTGCCGACGGCGACATAGGAGTCGGCACCGATAAGACCGATGGTGCGCATGACGTTGATGCCCCTGTAGTATGCGGTGACTGCAAGGCTCTCGCCTGCGGTGACATTGATCGCAACAGGATCGGAGGTGATGACCTGACCTGCGGGGATGGTCACACGGGTCTTGCCGCCGAAGGTAACGGTCACACGGGTGCTGCCGTCAACCTTCTTGTGGTTGTCGGGGTCTCCCTTTGCGACGTTGCAGGCGGATATGGTCAGGGGAAGATTGCCGAACTCGTTGGAGAAGGTAAGACGAACCGCAGAGCCGCTTGCCGTGGGCTGAATGACGACACGGGAAGTGACGAGGGATACGGGAACGCCGAGCTTGTCCAGCACGCCGAGATCGTTGAGGCTTGCGCTTATGGGGCTGGTGCTCCATGCGCTGACCCATTTGCCGTCCTCGTTGACGGTCGTGGTTTTGTCCTCCTTAAAGAAACCCGCACCTGCAGTGGTGGGGATAAGCGTGACGACAAAAAGAAGAACAAGTGTCAGGCTTATAAGTTTTTTAACTTTTTTCATATTTCCTCCAAAGCTTTAAATGTTTAAAAAGGTTTCGAGTAAAATAATAATTTGTTGTAAACAAATTGTCAATAATTTATTTCAAAAAATTTAAAATTTTCTCAACTTTTTGAGGAAGTGTGAAATTTTCATGTACAGATTGAATTTTACCCCGCCAAGGTGTATAATCTCCACAAATTCTCCGTTCGGGAGGTCCATATGAGCGAAGGAAACAAAAGGGACGCCGTCGCCCCGGAAAGCAATGCGCAGGACACTAAAAAAACTTCAAAGGGCAAAAAAACGGCTCTTATCACGGTTGCCGTCATAGTCGGGCTTTTGCTGCTTTTGGTCGCCGCATTCTTCATACTCCGGGCGATAGGCAAGAGCAGCATGACGAGCGACGGCAGCTCCGTCGATTTTTCGAATGTCGACGGTGCGGAGCTTACCGACGAAGGCTATGTCCGCTACAACGGAAAGCTGTATAAATATAATGATGAGATAAGCTGCATCCTGCTCATGGGCGTAGACGACTACGAAAAGGGCGACGGATCAGAGCCGCGTCAGACGGACGTAAACGTCCTTGCGGTGCTTGACCCGGTGAATGAGAAAATCAGCCTTATTGCAATTTCCAGAGATGCCATGTGCAACATGGAGATATACGACATCGACACGGGTGAGTTCGAGGGCATGGCGAAGGCTCAGCTTGCGCTTGCGTACAGCTACGGCGGCGGAGGCGAAAAGAGCTGTGAGCTTACGGTCAATGCGGTGTCGGACCTGTTCTTCGGCATCGAGATCCCGGCGTATGCGTCCATATATCTCGACGGCCTGAGCGAGATCGTTGACAGCGTGGGCGGCGTTGACGTGACGCCCATGACCAGCTTCGGCAGATTCACCAAGGGAGAGACGGTGCGCTTAAAGGGCGGACTCACCGAGGCGTACATCAGGCCGAGAGAGTACACGCTTCAGGGCAACAGCGAGCGTATGCAGCGTCAGAACCAGCTTCTTCGGGGACTTGTGCAGAAGGCGCTGAGCGTTGCGAGGACCGACCCCACGCAGATAATCGACATATACGGCAGCGTGAGCGACAACGTAGAAACGAGCCTCGGTCTTGCGATGATGGTTTACCTTGCCGATGCCGCAGCCGACATGAGCTTCGACGGCAATATCTACACCGTGGAGGGCGAAGCCGTCATGGGAAAACAGCAGCATGCGGAGTTTTATGTCGATGAGGACGCACTTTTTGAACTTGTGCTGGACATATTTTACATCCCCGTCAAAGAGTAAAGTGCATATTTGTGAAAAATGTATAGTTGCATTTTGTAATAATATAGTGTAATATTATTTCGTAATAATGTATTATCATAAGTGTGATTATGTATAACGGAGGAATCCAAATGAAAAAGCTGGTAAGCATCCTTTTGATTCTTGTCTTAGTATTCTCTCTGAGCTGCGTTGCTTTTGCGGCGGATGATGCCGTAATAAGCCCCGAACACGGAAATACCAATCCCGATACCAATGACCCCACTCCCGGTCCTCAGACCGGCGACACCGGTGCGATCTACTGGGTCATTGCAGCCGCTGTGCTGGCACTGGGTACTGCGGTTTTCTGCGGTCGCAAGCTCATCGTAAACAAGTAATTTGATTGAAGCAAAAAACTCCATGGCTGCGATAAGGCTTGCCGTGGAGTTTTTTTGCGCTTTGAGGACTAAGATGGAAAATAAGAAAAAAAGCAAAAAGACCCTGTATGCGATCCTGCTTGTGGTCGCACTCTTGGTGCTGGCTTTTTGCGCATGGTATATAATAAGCTACGTCGTCGCCGAGAACACGGGGAGCAGGATCAGCAAGAGCGGTCCCGGCGAAAACGTCAATACCGACATACACGCAGCGTCGGTCGAGAACCCCGTTGACTTTGCGGCGCTCAAGGAGATAAACCCCGACATATATGCATGGGTCTGCATTCCGGGAACCAACATCAGCTACCCGGTGCTTCAGCGTGAGGGGGATGACGATTATTACATCCGCCGTGCAGAGGACGGCTCCCACTACACCGGAGGCTGCATATTCAGTGAGGACATAAACAGGCGCGACTTTTCCGATACGGTGACGGTGCTGTACGGGCATAACCTCAACTCAGGCAAAATGTTTGCGCAGCTTAATCGCTTTGCCGACGCAAACTTCTTCGAGAAAACGAGGTACATCGTCGTGTACACTCAGGACAAGGAGCTTATCTACGAGATATTTGCCGCAACGCCGTATTCGTATGCGCACATACTGAAAAACTTCGACATGGACAGCACCGAGGGCTTTTACAAGTTCTTCGGGAGCGTTATGTATAAGAAAAACGTGAAGGCAAATTATCTTGACGATTACACGCTCAGCTTTTCGCAGGACAGGGTGCTTATCCTCTCGACCTGCCTTCAGGGGAATAATCATCAGCGCTACCTCGTAATGGGCAGGCTGATCGCCGATATTCCCTGTGAATAAAAGTGTTGACAAAAGTCGTTTGAGAGAATAATATTGTCACATAGCAAATAGGGGGGCTGGGTTTTCCCGGCTGAGACGGAGGTAATTGAACCTCTGCCACCCTTGAACCTGATCCGGGTAATGCCGGCGTAGGAAACGAAAATTTAACTCAATCGTTTTCCTATGACCGCATTGCAGAGCAATGCGGTTTTCTTTTTAAGGAGGAGAAACAATGCAAAAGAACAAAACACTGTCTCTCGTGGAATGTGCGGTTATGATCGCACTTGCCACGGTACTGAGCATGATCAAGCTTGCCGAGCTTCCTTACGGCGGTTCGATAACGATCGCTTCCATGCTGCCGATAGCCATTATCGCCTACCGCAGAGGTATGGGGTGGGGACTCGGCTCGGCGTTCGTCTACGGCGTCATTCAGCAGCTTTTGGGACTCAACTCGCTTTCCTATGTCACCACATGGCAGAGCATCGTTGCGGTCATACTTCTTGACTACATCGTCGCATTCACGGTCGTCGGTCTTGCGGGCATATTCAGAAACAAGATAAAGAGCCAGGCGGTAGCACTCACTCTCGGCTGCGTTTTCGTGTCTGTGCTTCGCTACATCTGCCACGTTATTTCCGGCGCAACGGTATGGGCGGGACTGTCGATACCCACTCAGGCGGCGCTTTCCTACTCCTTCGTTTACAATGCGACCTATATGCTGCCCGAAAGCATCATCCTTGCGGTGTCTGCGGCATACATCGGCTCCGTCATCGACTTCAGGAGCGACAAGCTCAAGAGGATCGTACACAGCGGCAGCGAGGCATACTCTCCCGTTATCAGCATTGTTGCGGGTCTTGTCGCCGCCGGCGGTGTTATATATGACGTCGTCGAGGTGTTCTCTCACCTTCAGAACGCCGAGAGCGGTGAGTTCGACATCACCGGGCTTGCTGGCGCAAACTGGACTGCGGTCATAGCGGTCACGGCATCGGCAGCGGTCGTTGCGGTGCTGCTCATTATGGTGAATAAGGTCTTTAAAAAAGGCAAAACCGCATAAAAACTGTTGACACCGGCAGAGCTGTCAGTATATAATAAGCTTCCGATGCTTTGAGCATCGGAAGCTTATTCATTGTCAACTGCTTCGGCGCAGTAGCGCCGATGTTGAGTATTAAATCTGAAAGGAGTGCAGAGATATGCTTCGTACTTATCAGCCCAAGAAGCGCCAGCGCAAGAAAGAGCACGGCTTCCGCAAGAGAATGGCAACCGCAAACGGCCGCAAGGTCCTCGCCCGCCGCAGAGCAAAGGGCAGAGCAAAGCTCAGCGCCTGATCGGAACCGTTGATCGGAAATGCGAAAAATCAATATTTTTAGGGCGGAGCGATCCGCCCTTTAGGTGTTTGTGCATTTCCGCATCTTGACGTTTATCGGGGTGAAAGATTTGGACGCAAGAGTCAGTCTCAAAAAGAATTTCGAGTTCCGGCGGCTGTATACAAAGGGCAAAAGCGCCGTGACGCCGTTTGTCGTCGTGTATTGCAGACGAAACGGCCAAGGCTGCAACCGCCTTGGCTATACGATATCGACAAAGCTCGGCAAGGCCGTGGTGAGGAACCGTGTGCGCCGCCGTCTGCGTGAGATATACCGTCTCAACGCACACAGACTCAAAAAGGGCTATGATATAGTTGTAGTTGCGAGGGGTCGCTGCGTTGACGGTGATTATTACAAGATGGAGTCGGCGTTTTTGAAGGCGTGCTCCGAACTCGGACTTACAATTGAAAAGGAGACGGTATGAAAAAGCTCCTCATTGCTGCGGTGCGCTTTTATCAGCGGAACATTTCGCCGCTTCGCCCGCCCTGCTGCCGATTCAGCCCGACCTGCTCTCAGTACGCACTTGAGGCGCTGGAGAAGTACGGTGCTTTAAAAGGCGGTTGGCTCGCCCTTAAACGGATTTCAAGATGCCATCCTTTCCACATCAGGAAGCAAAACTATTTCGACCCCGTACCGTGACGGGGAATACTGTCAAGGAGTAACCGAATGGGATTTTGGGATTATGTAGTTTGGCCCTTTGCCAGACTGCTTGAGATTCTGTACAACCAGACTCACAATTACGGTATAGCCGTAATCCTGTTTGCGCTCGTGGTCAACCTTATTCTTCTGCCATTTATGGCAAAGAGTAAGAAGAGCATGATGCGCACTACCCGCTTCCAGCCCCGCTTAAAGGAGCTGGAGGAGCGCCATAAGGGAAATCAGCAGAAGTACCAGGAAGAGGTCATGAAGCTTTACCGTGAGGAAAAGATAAGCCCCATGTCCGGCTGCCTGTGGTCGCTGCTGCCGTTCCCGATCCTGATAGCGCTGTACAGCGTTATCCGTCAGCCCCTTGAGCGCATGATGGGACTCAGCGAGAGTCAGGTCAGCACCATTACCAAGTGGGTAACGAAAAACCTCAACTTCAGCGCCGACGGCTGGGGTTCCTATAAGGAGATCGGTATATCCGACGCTATCCACAATAACTGGGACAAGGTCGTAGATGCGATCGGCGATTTCGGCGGGAAGCTTATGGATCTCGATTACAGCTTCCTCGGCATAAACCTCGGAACCATTCCCGACTTCAAGATCTGGAATTACTTCGACAAGGGTTCCGATGTGCTGCTGCCTGCTATCGGACTGTTTCTCATCCCAGTTATCGCAGCCTTCCTTTCGTGGGCTTCCATGAAGGTCAGCCAGTGGAACAATCCTCAGCCTGCAACGGGCAACGCCGCAAGCTCCATGAAAATGATGAACTTTATGATGCCCATAATGTCCATCTGGATCTGCTTTGTTATGCCTGCGGCACTGGGCGTTTACTGGATCGCAAACAGCATCTTCGGCATGGCGAGAGACTTTGTCCTCACTAAGCACTATAAGAAGAAGCTGGACGCAGAGGATGCGGAGCGCCTTGCCCGTGAAAAGGAAAAGGCGGACGAGATCGAGCGCCGCCGTCTTGAGACGGAGAAGCTCCGTTCCGAGGGTGCGACCACCCGCAACAAGAACAGCAGCAAGAAGAATATTCAGGCTCAGCAGAAGCAGGCTCAGGAAGAGCGCCGTGCAGCCACAGAGAAAGCGGAGCGTTCCGCAAAGCGCAGCCGCATGGGCATAGAGGAGGCGGAGGTAAGTCCCTCGCAGGTCGGCAATCGCCGCTACGCAAGAGGTCGTGCCTATGACCCCAACCGCTTCGGTACCGCATTCGTGCAGGAGACCGATGAGGCGGAGCGCATCCCCGAGCTGGACGAGACCGAAGAAAACACCGAAGCATAATACTGGAGAATGATAATATGATAAAGTCTTTGGAAATGCGAGGACGCACCGAAGATGAAGCTATCGCCGCAGCTTTGAAGGAGCTGGGACTTGACCGTGATGACGTTTCCGTTCAGGTCGTCGAAAGGGCAAAGTCCGGGTTCCTTGGCATCGGCGCTTCACCGGCGGTGATCCGAGTTGAATACGAAGCGCCCGACGAGCCTGTCGAGGAGGTCGAAAAGACCGAAGCGGCAGCACCCGTTACAGCTTCGACCCCCGCAGCGGATCAGCCTGCGGAGGAATGTGCGGACTACAAAGCGATCAGAAGCTTCCTTTCCGGACTGCTTGAGCGCATGGGAACCGAAGCCAAGATCGAGATAAGCCCCCGTGACAAGGGTGTCAACGTCAACCTTTCCGGCCCGAACATGGGTGCGGTCATAGGTCGCCGGGGCGAGACCCTCGATGCGATACAGCATCTTACGAATTACGTTGTGAACCGCAGCAGCGAAAAGCATATGCACATCAGCGTCGATGCCGAGAGCTACCGTGCAAAGCGTGAGGAGTCTCTCGTGCGTCTTGCGGAGAAGATGGCTGCAAAGGTCATCAGATATAAGCGCAGCATGGCTCTTGAGCCGATGAATTCCTACGAGCGCCACATTATTCACACCGCCCTTCAGAATTACGAGGGCGTAAGCACCAGCTCCACCGGTACAGAGCCTAACCGCCGTGTCGTCGTGTCCTATGACAGACCGCAGCAGAACGGCGGAAACAAGCCGCAGAGCCGTGAGTGGGCATAAAAATCAACTGTGAGGTAATGAAAAATGACATTTGATAAGATTCGTGAGCTTCTTGCACAGCAGTTTGAAGTATCCGCCGACAGCATCTCGATGGAAACCAATATCGTTGATGACCTCGGAGGCGATTCCCTTGACGTCGTTGATCTTATAATGTCCGTTGAGGAAGAGTTCGGCATCTCCATTCCCGATGAGGACGCCGTTGAGCTGTCCACGGTCGGAAAGATCGTTGAGTACATCGAAAAGCAGCAGTAATTTAAAACATGAAAAAACGCAGGTGCCTTGCGGCACCTGCGTTTTTCGTATGTCTATCAGAAATGGAATTCCTTCTGCATGAGCATATCGGGAGTGATGTTCTTGTTGTGATAATGCTCTCTGCGCTGGGTGACCTTGCCCATGTTGATGGAGCCGGTGGGGCAGAACTGGAGACAGCCGAGGCACTGGATGCAGTTGTCGCCGAAACTCGGATGACCGTCCTTTATCGTGATATTGCCCTGGGGACAGAGCTTTGCGCACTGACCGCAGCTTACGCAGGTGTCGGTGCAGACGGTGAGCTTCTGAGCCTTGAGCTTTGAGAGCGTCGGCCATGCGGAGCTTTCGAGCGCATTTATGAGCATCTTGGGAGGAGCCTTCTTCGTTTTGCCCGCCTTGACGTCGACTGCGACCTGCTTTGCAAGTCTCTCGCTGCGCTTCTGCGCAAGTGCGGGGGTGAGGGGCGGCATCATCAGAAAATGCGGGAAGAGCCAAATGCAGCTGCACTGGTGGGAGATACCCGCCCAGTAGCTCAGCGGATGGATGGCGTTGAGCTTATCGAGTCCGCAGCCGGGATAGCCGGCGTAGCTCACGACGCCGAAGGTGTATGCGTCGATGCCAATGTGTATGCTCTTGAGATAATCCTCGACCATGCCGGGCAGACCGCCGCCGTAGCAGGGAAAAACAAAGCCTACACGCTTGTACTCGGTCGCATCGGTCTTGGAGGGGAAGGAGCGCATCATAACGATGTCGGTGTCTCCCAGCTCTTTTGCGATGTTCATGGCAATGTCGAGACAGTTGCCGGTGCCGGAATAGCAATAAATAATGTTTTCAGCCATGGTGTAGCCTCCTGTATGTTTTATACGGGTGTATTGTACTACAAAAAAACTTATGATACAATAGTACCGCAAAAAATAAAACAAAGGTGATAAATATGTACCACATCAAGCAGGACAAGAGAGCCAAAGCCTCGGTCGAGCTTATCTGTGTGGGGCTTGCGGAGTGCCTCCGGGAAAAGCCCTATGACAAGATCAGCATAAGCGACGTTCAGCGGGCCTCGACCGTGAGCCGCTCGACCTTTTACCGCAACTTCGACTGCCTTGACGACGTGCTTGCGCTCATGTGCGACAACTGCTTTGCGGAGGCGTTTGCGCACGGGGAGAGGGATCTGCGCAAGGCGGTGTTTGAGTATTGGTTTCGCAACTCCGAGCTGCTTGAGGTGCTGGTGAGCATACGCCGCACCGACATTCTGTTTGACAGCTTCCGCCGCTCCGCCGCCGAGCTTGAGGTCACAAAGCGACTGATTAAGGATTACGACACCTACGATTACTTCATATCCATAATCGCCTCCGTCATCATGGGCATACTTGTAACGTGGGTAGAGCACGGACGAAAGGAGAGTCAAAAGGAGCTGCAAAAGCGGCTCATAAGCAGCTTTAGCGCAATGCTGAAGCTCGGTATACTGTAATAAAAAGCTCCGCCTGCGGGCGGAGCTTAAAAACGGGTTTGGATATGCCCCTTATGCTTAGTCAACTTCAATGGTGTTGATGTTGTGGCGCTTGGGCTTTGGTCGGAACTTAACGCCGGAAACGAGTCCGACTGCCGCAAACAGCGTAACGATGGACGAGCCTCCGTAGCTGAAGAATGGGAGCGTGATACCGATAACGGGGGTGATGCCCATACACATTCCGATGTTTATAAATGTCTGGAAGGCGATCGCCGCAGCAACGCCGTAGCAGATGAGCATACCGAAGTTGCTGCCGCACCTTGTCCCGATAACGCAGCAGCGGATGATGATAAACATCAGCAGCGCAATGACAACGAGGCAGGCGATCATACCCATCTCCTCACCGATCGAGGCGAAGATACAGTCGGTGTGTCGTGCGTCGATGTTTAGCGAGCCGTTGCCGTAGCCGACACCGTCCCAGCGCCCCGCCTCCATCGCCTGAATGGTGCGGTTTGCCTGCCAGCGGATGCCCTCGCCCGTGGGGTCTATCGTGGGATCGTATGGAACGAGGATGCGGTTTCGCTGGTACTCCTGAAGCACGTTGTTCCAAAGTATCGGTGTCGCAGCGGCAGCCGCCGCAGCGCCGATGCCGATCCAGTACCACGCAAGTCCGCCCGCTATGAGCATGACGATGAATATCGCAAGGAATATGACCGCCGAACCCATGTCCTTCGACGCCAGCATGATTATGACGAACAGAGCCGCCCAGTGCGCCGCAAGAAGTACGACGGACTTGGGCTTGTTGAGGATCTTTTGCTCTTTGTAGTTTGAGATCTGCTTTGCCAAAAGCACGATAAACACGACCTTGACGACCTCCGTCGGCTGAACGCCGATGCCGAGGAAGCGGTACCATGCACGGTTGCCGGTGCCGTCGTCGTGACCGAATGGAATAAGACCGAGTATTAATATTGCGCTCAGGATACTGAGCGGGAGCCACTGCTTTGCGATGACGTCGGGGTCAATGATCGTAAATATAAAAAACGCAACGAGACCGAGGAACAGTGAGAAGGTCTGAACGATGATATATTTGCCGGAGCCGATATTCGCCGTTGCGCTGCTTATGGCGATTATGCCGAATACGGAGGATATGACGCAAACGATAAGAAGCAGAATGTCGGCCCGCTTAAAGAATTCTTTTATGAGTGAGCGCCTGTTCGTGAGGGTCACCGCCTTTCGGGAAAATGCTCGTTTTCACAAAATCGAACCGTGTATATGCAGCATTTTAGCACATAATTGCTCTTTACGCAATGATGCAATCTGTGGTATAATTCATTTTTAGGAAAACATTTTGTTAATTCGGGAGGGAAGGTCTTGCAGACATACATAACTCACAGTGAAGCCGAGACCGAGGCTCTCGGTGAAAGCTTCGCCTCGAAGATCGCAGACGGTACCGTCATTGCGATGTACGGAGACCTCGGCGCAGGCAAGACAGCATTCGTGCGGGGGCTTGCGAGGGGCATGGGGCTTAGCTGCCGGGTGTCAAGCCCGACCTTTACCATAGTCAACGAATACAAGGGTGAGCGGGAGCTTATCCACTTTGATATGTACCGCCTCGGCTCGTCGGACGAGCTGTTTGACATCGGCTGGGAGGACTACCTCGCAAGGGGCGCCGTCTGTGCCGTCGAATGGAGCGAAAACGTTGACGATGCGTTTTTCGGCGACGAAATGATTTTAACCATCGAAAAGCTGTCCGATACGGACAGAAAGATCACCGTAAAGGAGGGACGGAAAAAATGCTGATACTTGCGCTCGAATCATCCGCAAAGGCCGCTTCCGTCGCTCTCGTGCGTGACGGTGAGCTTGTCGCTCAGTACAGCCAGTGCTGCGGTCTCACTCACAGCCGCACCCTGCTCCCCATGCTTGAGGACATGATGAAAAATTCGGGTATTGATCTTAATGAGCCGGACCTTATTGCCGTTGCGCAGGGACCCGGCTCGTTTACCGGAATAAGGATCGGAGTGTCAACGGTCAAGGGGCTTGCGTGGTCACTTGAAAAGGACTGCGTCGGAGTGTCGACGCTTGAGGCTATGGCGTGGCACGGCGTCGCCGCCGGTGGGCTTATCTGCCCGGTGATGGACGCACGCAGAAATCAGGTCTACAATGCGCTTTTTGATATAGATAACGGTGTTCCCCGGCGGCTGACGGAGGACAGGGCGATCTCGCTTGAGGAGCTTTGCGCTGAGCTTAAAGGCGACGGCAGAGTACCGCTTCTCGTCGGCGACGGTACGGAGGTCTGCGCAAAATTCTTTGACGCTGCGGGACAGCCTTACCGCAAGGCTCCGGGCAACCTCGTTTCGCAGAGCGCATGGGGCGTTGCGATGGCGGCAAGCGACAAGGAGCCGTGCAGTGTCCACGATCTGCTCCCCGTGTATCTCAGACTCAGCCAGGCCGAGCGGGAGAGGCAGGAGCGTATGTATACAAGGCCGGACAGCCGGCAATGAATATATAAGCGCCGATCAGGTGCGGAACAGAAAAGGAGATTTACTATGAGCAAGGTATGCGTATTCGATCATCCCCTTATACAGCACAAGCTGTCCATTCTGAGAGAAAAAAGTACGTCGGTCAAGGAATTCCGTGAGCTTATCTCGGAGATCGCAATGCTGATGTGCTACGAAGCCACAAGAGATCTTCCTCTTGAAGAGGTCGAGATCGAAACTCCCGTTGCCAAGGCAAAGGTAAAGCGCATATCCGGCAAGAAGCTTGCTATAGTTCCCATACTCCGCGCAGGTCTCGGCATGGTCGACGGCATGGTCAGCATGATGCCCAACGCCAAGGTCGGACACATCGGACTTTTCCGTGACCCGGAGACCCTCGAACCCGTGAAGTACTACTACAAGATGCCGCCCGACATCGAGGAGCGCGACGTCATCGTGGTCGATCCCATGCTCGCCACCGGCGGCTCCGCCTCCGCAGCGATTCAGTTTTTGAAGGACGACGGCGTAAAGCACATAAAGCTCATGTGCATCATCGGCGCACCCGAAGGCGTGCAGCGTATGCAGGAGGATCACCCCGACGTCGATATCTTCGTTGCGGCTCTTGACGAGCGCCTCAACGAACACGGCTATATTGTCCCGGGACTCGGCGACGCCGGCGACAGAATATTCGGCACAAAGTAAATCGAAAAATACACCGAAGCGGGCAAATAACCGCTTCGGTATTTTTATGTTGAGATTTGCGGCGCCGTAAGGTAAAATGACGGCAAACGGAGGTGCGTGATGATATACACGACTGAGTATGCTTCGCCCTTGGGCGTTATGACCCTTTCCTGCGACGGGGAAGCCGTCACGGGAGCGTGGTTTAACGGTCAGCGATATTTCGGGAGGGTTCTGCCGAAGGAGACCGAGAAAAAGGAGACCCCGCTTCTTCGGGACGCAAAGCGTTGGCTGGACGTTTACTTTTCCGGGCGTGAGCCGGACTTTCTGCCGCCGCTGCGCTACGATCAAACGCCGTTCCGTAAGGCGGTTTGCAATATTATGTTAACCATACCCTACGGCAAGACCATGACCTACGGAGAAATTGCGGAGATCATTGCAGGACAGCGTGGGGTCGAAAAGATGTCCGCACAGGCGGTCGGCGGTGCGGTGGGGCATAACCCGATCTCGCTGATGATACCCTGCCACCGTGTGGTGGGGACGAGCGGCAGTCTGACGGGCTACGGTGGCGGTATCGAGCGCAAGGTTCGCCTCCTTGAGCTTGAGGGCGTCGATATGAGCGCCTTTTTCGTCCCGAAAAAGGGGACTGCTCTGTAAGCCGAAAAATACAAAAACGGTGCTGTTTTAAGTAAACAGCACCGTTTTTAATTTATTATATTACTTGCGCTCTCTGACGCTGCCGTCGGCGTTAAACAGGGGAAGGCTGTTCAAAACGATGATATCGTCTCTGCCTATGGCGTCGCCCTCTGCGAGGACCGCCATCTTGCCGACGATAACGCCGCCTGCCGCCTTGACAAGCTCCTCCATTGCGTGCAGGGACTCGCCGGTGGAGATAACGTCGTCCACGATGAGTATGCGCTTGCCCTTCATCAGCTCCGCATCGGCAACGTCGATAACGAGCTTCTGAACGGACATGGTGGTGATGGACTTGACTGCGACCTCGAAAACGCCGCTCATGTAAGCCTTGGGACCCTTGCGGGCGAGGAAGTACTTCTCGGCTCCGCTCTGGCGGGCCATCTCGTAGAGGAGGGGAATGGACTTGGCTTCGGGTGCGATGATGTAATCGTATTCGGGGGCACGCTTTAAAAGCTCCGCTGCGCAATGCACGGTCAGCTCAACATCACCGAACATGACAAAGGCTCCGATATACAGCTCATCGGTGACCTTGCAAAGGGGAAGCTCACGCTTTAGCCCGGCGATGTCCATTTCGTAAGTCATTTTAAAATCTCCATTCTGCCGCAGATTCGGCGGCGGATACCGCTGTATACGGCAGCGGCGACCGAAATCAAAACAGAATATATTTTACAATAATAATTTAAAAAATCAATAGCAGTCATAAAGTTTTTACATTTGTTTTTGTACACAGCGGTGTTTTTGATGCCCTGCACTTTCCGTGAGGGTGTAAAGCGACTTGACAGGGAGGTAAATTTCGCATTAAGAAAGCGGCGAAGAGCGTCAAATAACAGTACGGAATAAATTCCAAAATACGGCATAGACAGCAAAATTCACAACAGCCATGAACTTTTTTTGTACAAAATCACGGAAAAGAGGGCGGGAAGCTCATAAGTTTATTATTTAACAACGAAAAACTATTGCGAAAATTGTGAATATAGTGTAAAGTTAATTTATAAATTTGACGGTTTGGTTAACAAAACGCAATCGTCGGTTTTCCGTGATGTGTTGCACGGGTATCTCAGCAAAATTAAAAAAGGAGAGAAAGTAATGGAAAACACAAATCGTGAAGGGTTTGGTTCCAATTTTGGCTTTATCATGGCTGCTGTCGGATCCGCAGTCGGTTTGGGCAACATTTGGGGCTTCCCGTACAAGATGGGCTTAAACGGCGGCTTTGCATTCCTGCTCATCTACCTCGTTCTCGCAGCATTCGTAGGTCTTGCAGTTATGGTCGGTGAGCTGGCGATCGGCCGCAGCACCGGCATGAGCCCCATTGCGGCATACCGCAAGATCAGCAAGAAGTTCACCTGGCTCGGCTACATGGCAGTTATCGCACCGTTCATCATCCTCTGCTTCTACATGGTTCTCGGCGGCATGGTCATGCGCTACGCATGTAGCTACCTGACCGCAATGCTCGGCTGGAACACCTGGGGCGTTGAGACCGCAACCGATTTCTTCGGTGCATTCCGTATAGACGGTGTTCAGATGGTTCTTTGGACCTTAATCTTCATTGCTATCAACACCATCATCGTCTGCGGCGGTATCGGCGGCGGTATCGAGAAGTTCTGCAACATCGGTATGCCCTGCCTCTTCGTCATGCTCATCGTCATCATTGTTTACGTTGCTGTTCAGCCCGGCGCAATGGGCGGCTACGAGTTTATGTTCGGTCTCAACATCGAGCCTCTGAAGAATGACTTCCTCGGCGTTCTCAAGACCGCAGCAGGTCAGATGTTCTTCTCCCTGTCCCTCGGCATGGGCGCAATCATCACCTACGGCTCCTACCTGAGCAAGAAGGAAAGCATCCAGAAGAACGCAGTTATCGTCGTTGTCATGGACACCCTCGTTGCTATCATGGCCGGTATGATCGTTATGCCCGCTTGCTACGCATTCCTCGAGGGCGACACCGCCGGCGGCCCCGGCCTCCTCTTCGCTTCCATGCAGGCAGTTTTCTACAACATGGGCGGCTTTATCGGCAACCTCATGGGCTTCCTGTTCTACTTCCTCGTTTTCATCGCAGCAATCTCCTCCTCCATGTCCCTGCTTGAGGCGATCACCTCAACAAAGATGGACATCGACGTTGCAAAGGGCAAGGCTCCCAAGAGAAGAGTTACCGCTCTTGTTTTCTCCATCATCATCCTCGTCTTCTGCCTCCCCACCGCACTTGACGGTATCGGCAAAGGCAACACCGGCGACGCTGTTCTGCCCACTCCCGCAGAGCTGTTCGGAACGGCCTTTGCAGAAGCCGAAGGTATTGAGGGATTTGACAAAGACACTACTTACTACACTCTCGGTGAAGACGGAGCTTACGCCGCCGTCGAAGAGGGTGCAGCCTTTGACAAGTCCACAACCTACTATGTGAACGCCGCAAAGGGTTGGAACGACTGCTGGCTTGACTTCTACGACATGCTCTCCGAGGGCATCATCATGCCGCTCGGCGCAATGATCATGGCGTTTGCGATAGGCTGGATCTGGAAGATCGACATGGTCAAGGAAGAGATCGAAGCCTCCGGTCACAAGATGTGGGGCAAGGCATTCTTCGCAGCCTGCTACAAGTTCATTACCCCGATCGGCATGATCATCGTTCTCTACGGACAGATCACCGCGAAACCTCCCTTGGGAGGCTTCTTTTTTAATCCCTGTATTCAAATTCAAGATCGTAGATGCTTACGGTGTCGCCGTCGTGTATGCCCATTTGCTCCATGCGCTCATAAACGCCTGCCTCACGCAGCATACGGTCAAAGTACATCATGCTCTCGCTGTCACCGAAGTTGACGGAGGACATGAGCCTCTGAAGCCACGGACCCTCGACGACCCAAACGTCGTCGTAGCGGGTGATCTCCAGCGCCTCGCTGGTGTCGATAACGGGTTCGGGGGGGACATAGTCCGCCACGAAGCGTATGACGGGCGGGAGCGTTGCGAGCCTTGCTGCGGCAGCCTGCACGAGCTTGTGTATGCCGACGTGCGTCGCCGCACTAAGCTCAAAGAACTCAAAGCCCTTCGACTCGACGTAAGAGCGCAGACGCTCGATGTTGTCGCTTCCTTCCGGGATGAGGTCGCACTTGTTTGCGACGACTATCTGCGGACGGGCCGCCAGATCGGGGCTGTACTCGGAAAGCTCGGCGTTTATGGCGTCAAAGTCCGCAACGGGGTCTCTGCCCTCGCTGCCGGAGACGTCCACAAGATGGATGAGCAGACGGCAGCGGTCGATGTGCCGTAGGAAGTCGTGACCGAGACCTGCGCCCTCGGATGCGCCCTCGATTATGCCGGGGATGTCCGCCATGACAAAGCTCCTGCCCTCATCGACGTACACCACACCAAGGTTGGGGAACAGCGTCGTAAAGTGGTAGTTAGCGATCTTGGGGTGAGCCTTGCTCACGACGCTGAGCAGCGTGGATTTGCCCACGTTGGGGAAGCCGACAAGACCGACGTCGGCAAGCAGCTTCAGCTCAAGCGTAATGTCGTGCGATTCTCCCGGCAGACCGGGCTTTGCAAAGCGGGGGACCTGACGGGTGGGCGTCGCAAAATGCTTGTTGCCCCAGCCGCCTCTGCCGCCCTTTGCGACGACGTAGCGTTCGCCGTCGGACATATCGTGCATGATGGCGCCCGTTTCGGTGTCACGCACGAGGGTGCCTCTGGGAACCTTTATGATAAGGCTCTCGCCGTCCTTGCCGGAGCAGCGCTTGCCTGAACCGTCGGCGCCGTTTGCCGCCGTATATTTTCTTTTGTAGCGAAAGTCCATAAGCGTTGACATATTGTCGTCAACGACAAAAACGACGTCGCCGCCCTTGCCGCCGTCGCCGCCGTCGGGACCGCCCGCAGCGACGTACTTTTCACGGTGGAAGGACACAGAGCCGTTGCCGCCGTTGCCGGCCTTGACGCTTATTCTCGCCTTGTCAACAAAGGATTGTGCCATGCGTATCGCTCCTTTCTTAAATGCTTGAAAGTTCTAATCAGCCTGCCAAAGAACTAAGAAAAAGTCATTGACTTTTTTCGTTGAAAAAATGCCGGACGTTTCGTCCGGCATTTTCAAAATCATTTACTGAGCGATGTCTTCGTAAACAGAGACCTTTTTGCGATCCTTGCCCATGCGCTCGAACTTCACCTTGCCGTCAATGAGGGCAAACAGGGTATCGTCCTTGCCTTTGCCTACATTGGTACCGGGGTGGATCTTAGTTCCGCGCTGCCTGACGAGGATGTTGCCGGCCAGAACGAATTGACCGTCCGCTCTCTTGGGACCAAGACGCTTTGACTCACTGTCACGGCCGTTCTTGGTAGAACCCATACCTTTTTTATGTGCCATTAAGGTTACACCTCCATAAGTCAAAATCAGTTGCGGAAATTATGCGTTGATGGTTTCGATCTGAACCTTGGTATAGGGCTGTCTGTGACCCTGAGTCCTGCGATAACCCTTTTTGGGCTTCATCTTGTAGACACGGATCTTCTTGCTCTTACCGTTCTTCAGAACGTTTGCGGAGACGCTTGCGCCCTCGATAACGGGAGTACCGAAAACGGAGCTTTCATCGTCGATGACTGCGAGGACACTGTCGAACTTAACGGTTTCGCCTGCCTCGGCGCAGAGCTTCTCGACAAAGATAACGTCACCCTCGGCGACACGGTACTGCTTACCGCCGGTAAGGATAACAGCATGCTTCATTGATGTTTCTTCCTTTCTTCAGGTCTCGCTCTCATAGGTGCGGGCACAGCCCGACTTCGACCCATTCAATGCGGCCTTGATAGCATACCACGAACAGCCTGTACTGTCAACGCTTTTCTCGGTTTTTGATGCAAAAAATCGCTTTACAATGTAAAATTTAATTGCAATTTTCGGTTTTACATTGATTTTACAATTTACCCTTGTCGCATTTTACGTTTATATAGTATTATTGCAGCATAAAGCATAGGAAGTGATCAAATGATATTCTGTGTTGAAGACGATGCGGGCATCCGTGACCTGATGATATATGCGCTCTGCTCTGCGGGTATGCAGGCGGAGGGCTTTGAGGACGGCGCCCGGCTCACCGAGGCGCTCTCGGAAAGACGGCCGGAGCTTATTATTCTCGATATCATGCTGCCCGGTGAGGACGGCATCAGCATACTAAAGCGCTTAAAGTCACGCAGCGCAACGTCGAGCATCCCGGTCATCATGGCGACGGCTAAGGGAACGGAGTACGACAAGGTCATAGGTCTTGACCTCGGTGCGGACGATTATCTCGCAAAGCCCTTCGGCATGATGGAGATGGTCTCCAGAGTCAAAGCGGTGCTTCGCCGCTGTTACCCCGACAGCGAAAAGCGCATACTCCGAAACGGGGAGCTTTCTATGAACCTCGGCGAGCATACCGTCACGGCTTCGGGAAAACGTGTCGTACTGACGCTCAAGGAGTATGAGCTTATGCGCAAGTTCATGGAAAACCCCGGTCGGGCATTTACGAGAGAGCAGCTTATGACGAGCGTTTGGGGCGATGAGTTCTACGGTGAAACGAGAACGGTGGATGTCCACATAGGAACGCTCAGAACGAAGCTCGGCGACTGCGGAGCGTATATCGAGACCCTGCGGGGCGTCGGCTATCGCATGGAGGAAAGACAATGACCAAACGTATCTTCAGAGCCATTTGCACGGTTGCGGCGATCGTTCTGCTTGCTTCGACGGTGCTTATAATGGGCATACTGTATGATTACTTTTCCGCAAGCAGGATGCAGCAGCTCCGTGACGAAACGGCGCTTGCGGCACAGGGTGCGGAGATAAGCGGCGAGAGCTTTTTTGACGGGATGTCCGCCGAAGACTTCAGAGTGACGTGGATAGCCCCCGACGGTACCGTTAAGTACGACAGCAGCAAGGACGCAAAGGAGATGGGCAACCACCTTGAGCGTGAGGAGGTGCGGGAGGCGATTAAAAACGGCGTCGGCGAGAGCGAGCGCTATTCCGATACGCTGATGGAAAAGCAGCTTTACTGTGCGCAGAAGCTCTCGGACGGCAGCGTCGTGAGACTTTCAAATTCGCAGTATTCCGTGTTCACGCTGTTTATGAGCATGCTCACCCCGGTGCTTGTGGTACTTGTGGCGGCGGTGTGTGCGGCGCTTTGGATGGCATCACGCTTGGCAAAGCGGATAGTAAGGCCCTTAAACGAGATGGACCCCGACGACCCGAACGAAAACGACTGCTACGAGGAGCTTGAGCCGTTGCTGCGGAAGCTCCGTGCGCAGCAGTACAGGATCGCAAAGCAGGAGCAGGAGCTGAGCAGCAAGCGCCGTGAGTTTGAAGCGGCGTCGAGGAACATGACAGAGGGCATCGTGCTTCTGTCCGACTCTGCTGAGGTCTTGAGCATAAACGAAGCTGCAAAGCGTCTTTTGAATCTCAGGACCGATGCAACGGGCAAAAAGATAACCGAGCTGTGCGAGGGCGAGGAGATACGAAGGCTCGTGTCCATGGCACAGAACGGCATACACGCCGAAGCCGTGCTGCCGCCGTCATACGGCAGCAGGCAGGTAAACGCAAGCCCCGTCATGTCGGAGGGCAAGCTCAGCGGCATCGTGCTTCTCATCTTCGACATAAGCGAAAAGGAGAAGGCGGAGCAGATGCGGCGTGAGTTCACCGCCAACGTATCGCACGAGCTGAAAACGCCGCTGCACACCATATCCGGCTGTGCCGAGCTGCTGCAAAACGGCATGGTGAAGCCGCAGGACATTCCGATGTTCGCCGAGAACATATACAACGAGGCGCAGCGGATGATAGCGCTTGTCGAGGACATCATAAAGCTTTCACGTCTCGACGAGGGTGCGGTGGACATGAAGCGTGAGCCTGTCGATCTGTACGCACTTGCGCAAAGCACCGTGGCGTCGCTCTCCCGTGCGGCGCAGGAGGCGAAGGTCGCCCTTGACCTTGAGGGCGAGAGCGTCGTCATCGACGGCATACCCCAGCTTTTGCAGGGCATTATATACAACCTCTGCGACAACGCCATAAAGTACAACAAAAAGGGAGGCAGCGTCCTTGTGAGCGTCCGCAGCGCAGACGGGAAGGCAAAGCTCACGGTAAAGGACACCGGCATCGGCATCCCGCCGCAGCAGCAGGAGCGCATATTCGAGCGCTTCTACCGTGTGGATAAGAGCCACTCGAAGGAGGTCGGCGGAACGGGGCTGGGACTGTCAATCGTAAAGCACGCCGCAGCGCTGCACAATGCCTCGATTGAACTTCACAGTACCCCCGGCGAGGGGACCGAAATCAGCGTCAGCTTTTAAGCCGACGCTGATTTTACATTTTACATACATTTTACATACTGCCGATTACCGATTTGATGTTGAGCCTGTATCGTTTATATCAGTACGGAGTAATATATATAGATAGGGAAGGCAGTATATGGATATATTTGATTTTCTGAAAATGATAGGCGGGCTGTGCCTGTTCCTGTTCGGCATGAACGTGATGGGGCAGGCGCTTGAACGCAGAGCGGGGTCAAAGCTCAGAACGCTGCTCGGCAAAATGACGGGCAAGACGCTTACGGGCTTTCTCACGGGACTCGGCATAACGGCGATAATCCAAAGCTCGTCCGCAACGACGGTCATGGTCGTCGGCTTTGTAAATTCGGGACTTATGACCCTGCGGCAGTCGATCGGCGTCATCATGGGCGCAAACATCGGCACCACCGTGACGGCGTGGATACTGAGCCTCGGCGGTATCGACAGCGGCAACCTGTTTGTGCAGCTTTTAAAGCCCTCATCGTTTACGCCGGTGCTGGCGCTCGCCGGCATATGCCTGTATATGTTCAGCAAAAACAGCAAGAAAAACGACACGGGAATGATCCTCCTCGGCTTTGCGACGCTGATGTTCGGCATGGAGACCATGAGCGGAGCCGTATCCGGACTGCGTGACGTGCCGGAGTTCAGGGAGTTGTTCTTAGCGTTTCAGAACCCCATTCTCGGCGTGCTTGCCGGTGCGGTACTGACGGCGATCATCCAGTCAAGCTCCGCATCGGTCGGCATTCTGCAGGCGCTGAGTTCCTCCGGACAGGTGAGCTACGGCGCTGTGATACCGATCATCATGGGTCAGAATATCGGCACCTGTGTTACCGCTCTCATATCCTGTGTGGGCGCAAACAAGAACGCAAAGCGTGCAGCCGTCATACACCTTTCCTTTAACGTTATCGGCACCCTTGTGTGCCTGACGCTGTTCTGCATCGTAAAGGCACTATTAGCCCCCGTTATCTTCAACGAGTCTGCGACGATGTACGGCATAGCGGTCGCACACTCGCTGTTCAATATATTCTGCACTGCGATATTGCTGCCTGCGGCATCACTGCTTGAAAAGCTGGCAATGCGCATAATCCCCGACGGCAAGAGCGAGCAGGGCGAGATCAGCACTCTCGACGACAGACTTCTTGCCACTCCGCCGCTTGCGCTCCAGCAGAGCAGCACCGCCGCCGTGAGCATGGCAAACTGTGCCGTGAACGCAATGAAGAGCGCCATGGAGTCTGTTTGGAGCTACGCTCCGGCGCTTGCCGACAAGATAAGAGAAGAGGAAAACCGGACGGATAAGTACGAGGACATCCTCGGCACATACCTCCTAAAGCTCGGTGCGCTGCCGCTGTCCGACGCCGAAAGCGAGGAGGTCACGGAGCTTCTGAAGCTCATCGGCGATTTCGAGCGTATCGGCGACCATGCCGTGAACGTGCTTGAGTCGGCGGAGGAGCTGCACGACAAGAAGCTCGACTTCTCGGAATCTGCGCAGCATGAGATGAAGACCATGATGGCGGCACTCTGCGACGTGCTTGACACCGCCCTGCGCTCGTTTGTTAATAACGACGTCGAGAGCGCAAAGCTCGTAGAGCCGCTTGAGCAGGTCATAGACGACCTGAAGCGTGAGCTTCGTACAAGACACATACAACGCATGAAAAAGGGCGAGTGCAGCGTTGAGGCGGGCTTTGTATGGGCAGATCTCTTGACGAACCTCGAAAGAGCGTCCGACCACTGCTCTAACGTTGCACTGTGCGTCATTGATATGCGGACGCATGACTTGAATCTGCACGAGACGCTCACTCTCCGCACCCACGCCGACGAATTCGATTCCCTGTATAAGCAGTACGCAAGAAAGTACGCATTATAAAGACAAAAGAGCAGCACCGATAAGTCCCGTGGGGATGGGGGGAGACGATCAGACACAGCAAAACGACGAAGAGTACGATCGGCAGCACGGAGACCGCCGACTCACGCATCTTTTCCCGTATCATATTCTTGTTTGCAAAGTACGAATCTTTAATAACACCACTTCATTTCCCGATGAGACTGTGTCTGATCGGGAGCATTTTTGTTTATAATACCATACAGGATGTACGAAAACAATCAAATCGGACTATATTTAGGCAAAATTTACAAATTCTCTGCTGAGAAATCCTGCACTTGCCTATTGCAATATTTAAAATTTTTGATATAATAAGCTTAAAATATTTGAAGTAAACGAGGTGAGCTTATGGAGTTTCTGTTCATAGCCGTCATATCGTATCTGATAGGCTCCTTCTGCGCATCCATACCGCTGTCAAAGACCTTCTGCGGCAGCGACGTAAGAGGCTTTGGGAGCGGCAATGCCGGAGCAACGAACGTCGCAAGGGTGTTCGGAATGAGGGCAGGGCTTGTCACACTGCTGCTCGACATGGCAAAAACGCTGCTGTCCATGAGCATCGGAAACGCCTTGGGCGGGGAGCTTGGCATGGCGCTTGCGGGGACCTTCTGCGTCATCGGACACTGCTTTCCGCTGTACTTCGGCTTTAAGGGCGGGAAGGGCGTTTCGGTCGGCGCAGCGCTGGCGCTTGCCTGCGGATGGCAGGTGTTTTTGGGCGTTATCGCCGTGTTCCTGTGCGTTGCGGTATTGAGCCGCAAGGTCTCCCTCGGCTCCGTTACGGCGTCGCTTTGCCTGCCGGCTGCCGCTGCCGCATTCTCATGCTCTCCTGAGCTTATCACCATGGCCGGCTTTGCGGCGCTGCTTGTCGTTTTTATGCACAGAAGCAACATAAAACGGCTCATTTCAGGCAAAGAACCCGATTTTAAGCCCGGAAAATCGGTCTAATCAATTGATAGAAATTTTAAATCAAAAATTGTACATTTCACCGAAATTGCCCAAAACGGTGCCGCTTCGTCTTGACAAATTGTTGACTTGTGTGTAACATAAGACCATAAGCTAAGCGACACGGAATGCCGCAATTTAAATTTAAATTTAAAGGAGAAACATTATGCCTAAGTTTAGCGAAGTCAACGGAAAGCAGTTCCTTCAGGAATACAACGGTGTTGAGCTGTTCAAGGAGTTCACCCCCAAGATCGCAAAGCTCCCCAGCCTGACCTACAAGCTCTACTACAATACTCCCGCACCCGAAGTCGTTGAGAAGTGCATAAAGCTCGGCCGCTGCACCAAAGAGGAAGCAGACGCCCTCATTGCTGCATTCAACGAGCGCTACGGCGACAAATAATCATACATAAGTTCGGAGTAGACCCGAAAAACGCTTTAGCCCCGCCTTTTGACGGGGCTAAAAACATACGTTTTTACAAAGGGGGAGTATTGTGGATTTCAGAAGCATGAGCGTGAGAGACTTCTTTGAAGTCAACGGTGGCAGAGAGCTGTGCGAGCGTTTTGCTCCGAACCTCCTGAAGTATCCGCTGAAGCTTTTTTATAAGAAAAGCTGCGGAGAGATATTCGACCTTGTGGTGAACACGGGGATCGTGCCGGAAAAGAATGCGGCGTCGATACAGGCCGCAGTAGAAGCAAAATAAGGACAAAGAATGAACGGGCAGCATCGCTGCCCGTTCAGTTTTTTATCTTAACTCTTTTTCTTTCCTGCAATGGCGGGGACGGCGACAGCCGTACCGACGGCGGAAACGATCACGCCGACGAGCAGCGTCGTCTCGACGCTGCAGCCGTCAAGCAGCAGGCCGCCGAAGTACCCGGCAAAAACGCTGCCGAGGGTGATGGCGGCGGTGAAGAAGGACTGCCCCTTTACGACGTCCTTTTCCGGGATGGTGTCGTTTATGTGCTGCACCGCAGCCGGGAGCAGGAGCGCAAACGACAGCGCCTGAAGCGCCTCCGCCGCATAGAAGGAGGGAAGGTCGGACGCAAGGTATATCGCAAGCTCCTTCACCGTGAACACGACCGCTGCAAGGCAGAGCATGAAGCGGCAGGAAAAGCGCTTAAGGAGCTTGCTGAAAAACAGCATTACGGGGACCTCGGCGATGGACATGAAGGCAAGGATTTTGCCCATATCAGACTTGTCGCCGCCGACGTTCCGGACAAACTCGATAAAGAAGTTGCCCAGCAGCGAGTGCGTGAAGTATATGAGCGCAACGCCGGTGAGAAAGACGACAAAGCGCTTGTTCTGCGAAACGAAAACTCCAAGGGAGCTTGACGCCTGTGCATCGCTGCGTTCCTGCTCAAGAGGCGGAGCACTGCGTCTCTGGGTGCCGCCGAACAGCAGCGACACGACGCCGCAGATCACTATGACGGCGATGAGCGAAAGCGGTATCGCATCGGCGCTGGTGCGCTCGACGAGCGTTCCGAGAACGAGCATACTTGCGGAGTAGCACAGTGAGCCGACAGCCCTTGCTCTGCCGAAGTTTATGTGATAGCCCCAGCTTTCAACGTAAAAGCACAGTGCGGTGCAAAGCGGCTGCATCAGAAGGTTTGCGGTTATGAGCAGCACATAAGCACTTGAGATCGGGAGCGAGTTTTCGGGGGTGAACAGCAGCACCATCGAAAGCAGTACGGAAAGCAGCAACATGATGCCGATGCAGCCGACGAGCGAGCGCTGCCCTCTGCGGTCGATAAGCGCCGCAAGCAGGGGCTGCGTTGCTATGGTGACGATGTTGCCGACGGTGATGATAATGCCGATCTCGTAGTTTGAGTACGCACGGGCCTGCAAATAGACTGCAGCAAAGTTGAAAATGATGCCGCTCATTGCCCAATAGCTGCCCTGCATTGCGGAATATCGGATGTTCAGTCTTGCGTTCATGCGGTGATTCCTCGGATCATCTTCTCAGCTTGGGATTTCTAATGAACATAAAGGGGTCGGCGCCGCCGCCGCAGTAGGTCGCATAGTTGAGACCCGACGTGACGTGGCTGCACATCGCCTGCCTTGCAAGCTCCGGAATGCGCATTTTGATCGCCTCTGCGATGGCGTTGTGATTGTAGGTGATGCTGGCGCTCCAGGGGTTGCCCTCGGAGGTGGAGAAGAACTTTATCATCGACGCCTGATACATCGTGAGGTTCGGGAGCAGCATCTCGTAGCACTTCTGAATGTACTTGTTGCCGCAGTTTTCGACGATCAGCGCATGGAAGGGCATATCGTATGCCGCCATACCGTCGTGGTCGCCCCTTAACACGGCGTCACGGTAGCAGTTTGCAAGACGCACAAGCTCCGCAATGGTCGCCTCGTCTGCGTGTTCGGTGCAGAGCGCCGCCGCCTCGCACTCTATTGCGGTGCGCACGTCGTACAGGCTTATCATGTCACGCAGGCTGAGGTCGATGACGAAGTAGCCGTTTGCGCCGGGCTTTGTCACAACGAAGCCTCTTTCGGTCAGGGTGTTGATCGCTTCGGCGACCGGGGTCCTCGAAATACCGAGGGAGGATGCGATCGAGTTTACGTTGAGCTTTGAGCCGGGGGCGATGTGCAGGGATATGATCTCCTCATAGAGCATGTCGGAAACCACGTCTCTTAGCTTTGCAGCCGAATTAGCTTCGAGATACGCCTGAAATTCTGTCTGGTTCATCTTTATCCTCCTGAGCATACGCCGATGCAAAATTTGATGCCGACGGCGCAAAATGCACTTTCTTGCCGAGATATTTTAATACAAATGCCAAAAAAGCGCAATATGTAAATGCAAAATAATTTCGCCTTGAAAGAAGAGCCTTGCTATGATACAATAAATATCGCAAAATTGCAAACAGAAAATCCTATGAAGAGTGCGTGAGGGACAAGCCCTGTGACCGCACAGCAACCTGCCGAACGGTAAGGTGCTAATGCTTGACCGATGGGAAAACGTGTGACACCCGTCGGAGCGATGGGTGTATTTTTCTGCCTCTTCATAAGAACGGAGGCAGAAAAATGAATGAAATGACCATTATCCACATCCCGCACGCATCGGTGTATATCCCGGAGGAATACAAAGATTCATATCGCCCAAAGGTAGTGCGGCACGAGATCGACGTGATGACGGACTGGTTCTGCGACAGTCTGTTTGACTGCGGAGCGGAGCGGATCGTTTTCCCCGTAAGCCGTCTTCTTTGCGATGTCGAGCGCTTCAGAGACGACGGGGAGGAGGCGATGGCGGCGGTCGGAATGGGCGCGGTATATGAAAACTGTTCCGACCTCTCTCCGTTGCGGCAGGTGAGCGCAGGGGAAAGGGAAGCGATACTGCGCAGGTATTATGATCCGCACCACCGCAGACTCGGAAAAGCCGTGCGGCAGCGCCTTGAAAGATACGGCGCCTGCCTTATCGTGGATGCACACTCCTTTTATCCGACGTCGCTGCCGTATGAGCAGGACAAAAGCCCGCTCCGTCCGGATTTCTGCATCGGCACCTCGGCGTATCACACGCCCGACGCAGTGGCGGAGGGCATTGCCGAGACGCTGAGAGCCAATGGCTATACGGTAGCATTCAACACGCCGTTTGCGGGGACGATGGTGCCGATGGAGTATTACAAAAAGGATGCACGGGTGCACTCCGTGATGATCGAGGTCAACAGGCGGCTGTATCTGAAAGCGCCGGGCGTGAAAAGCGACGGCTTTGCAGATACCAAAGCCGTGCTGACGGAATGTATACGCCTTGCCGAAAGGTTAGTTCGGGAGTGAAACAAAAAAGCAGACGCTGCTGCGTCTGCTTTTTTTATGTAATGCTTATGCGTTCTTGGAGCGGATGTACTCGTCGATGCTCTTTGCGCCGGTCTTGCCTGCGCCCATTGCAAGGATGACGGTTGCGGAACCGGTAACAGCGTCGCCGCCGGCGAATACGCCTTCACGAGCGGTGCGGCCGCCCTCGTCTGCCTCGATGCCGCCCTTTTTGGTGACTGTGAGACCCTTGGTGGTGG
This sequence comes from Clostridiales bacterium, assembly GCA_004556755.1. Lineage (GTDB taxonomy): Bacteria > Bacillota > Clostridia > Oscillospirales > Oscillospiraceae > F23-B02. Next base: position 32,738 of record SFFW01000005.1, read on the forward strand.
AGCGGATCAGCGGGTTGGGGCTGGTGCCGATCGCAATGATGACGGTGTCAACATCGAGGACCCAGTTGGAGCCTTCGACGGGAACAGGACGGCGACGGCCCTTCTCGTCGGGCTCGCCAAGCTCCTGCTTGACAAGCTCTATGCCCTTGACATGGCCGTTCTCGTCGCCAATGATGGCAACGGGGTTGTTGAGCAGATTAAACTCAATGCCCTCTGCCTCTGCGTGCTCGACCTCTTCCTTTCTTGCGGGAAGCTCGTCACGGCCGCGGCGGTAGGTGATGTAGACATGCTCTGCGCCGAGACGCTTTGCAACACGGGATGCGTCCATTGCGACATTGCCTGCGCCGACGACGGCAACACGGTTAAAGCGCTTGATGGGCGTATCGTAATCGTCTCTGTAAGCCTTCATGAGGTTTACACGGGTAAGAAGCTCATTAGCAGAGTAAACGCCGAGCAGGTTCTCGCCGGGGATGTGCAGGAACTGGGGCAGACCTGCGCCGGAGCCGATGAACACTGCCTCGAACTTCTCGTCGTCAAGCAGCTCGTCGATGGTGATCGCCTTGCCGATAACAGCGTCGGTGACGATCTTGACGCCCATTGCCTTGAGGTTTTCGACCTCGACGGCGACGACCTTGTCCTTGGGGAGACGGAATTCGGGGATACCGTAAACGAGAACGCCGCCCGCCTTGTGGAAGGCTTCAAAAATGGTGACGTCGTAGCCCATCTTGCGGAGGTCGCCCGCACAGGTGAGGGAGGCGGGGCCGGAGCCGATGATGGCGACACGGTGACCGTTGGATTCGGGGACCTTGACAGGCTCCTTGTCTTCCTTGCTCATGTGGTAGTCTGCGACAAAGCGTTCCAGACGGCCGATGCCGACAGGCTCGCCCTTGATGCCTCTGACACACTTGCTCTCGCACTGCTTCTCCTGCGGGCAAACACGGCCGCAGACTGCGGGCAGAGAATTGGTGGAGGTGACGATCTCATATGCTGCGTCGAAGTCGCCCTCTGCGACCTTGGCGATGAATTCGGGGATGCGCACGGATACAGGGCAGCCGGTGCGGCAGGGCATATTGTGGCAATTGAGGCAGCGCTTTGCTTCGTCTATCGCCATTTCGGGAGTGTAGCCGAGAGCTACCTCGTCAAAATTCTTATTGCGAACCAGAGGCTCCTGTTCGGGCATCGGGTTCTTTTCCATCTTCATATTAGCCATTACGCTTACCTCCGGTCATATTGCAGATGTGCTTTGCAGCCTCGTCCTGCTCGTCTTTGTAGAATGCGGCACGCTTTATAAGAGAGTCGAAATCGACCTCGTGAGCGTCGAAGTCGGGACCGTCAACGCAGGCGAACTTGGTCTCGCCGCCGACGATGACACGGCAGCCGCCGCACATGCCGGTGCCGTCGACCATGATGGGGTCGAGGGAGATGATGGTCTTGATGCCGTAGGGACGGGTAACGTCGGCAAGGAACTTCATCATGATGTCGGGGCCGATTGCGATGACACGGTCAAACTGGGGCCTATTCTCTGCGATGTTGGCGTCGATCTCCTGCTTGAGATACTGAGTGGTAAAGCCCTTCTCACCGTAGGTGCCGTCGTCGGTACACATGATGAGCTTGTCGGAAACGGCCTTGAGCTCGTCCTTGAGGATAACGATGTCGGCGCTTCTGAAGCCGGCGATAAAGGTGACGTCAATGCCTCTTGCGTGCATTTCCTTTGCGATGGGGTATGCGATGGCGCAGCCGACGCCGCCGCCGACGACGCAGACCTTCTTGAGACCTTCCATCTCGGTAGCCTTGCCGAGGGGACCTACGAAGTCGGTGATATAATCGCCTTCCTCGACGGTGTGGAGCATCTTGGTGGTGCGTCCGGCAGCCTGAACCATAACGGTCACGGTGCCCTTCTCACGGTCATAGCCCGCAACGGAAACAGGGGTGCGCTCGCCCTGCTCGTCAAGACGGAAAATGACGAACTGACCTGCCTGGGCGTGCTTTGCGACCAGGGGTGCTTCGATTTCAAACAGGCAGATGGTCTTTGCCTCGTTCAGAAATCTCTTAGTTACTACTTTAAACATCTCATTACCTCTTGTCTAAAATATATTTTGATTATTTTCAGAACACTTGGATAACCCTTTGGGTAACCTTATCAATTGTACTTTAATTGCGCAATATTGTCAACAGCTATGTTGCGGGGAATATTTAAAAAAGTGCTGGAATTTCAATGAGTTTCCGCACTTCTTTGCCTACAAATTAACACAGTTTCTGCACATAATGAGGCTCAATTTTATGGAACTGCGTTTGTTCTTGTGCAAATACGGCGCCGGGTTTATAATGTTGGGGAGGTGATACGATGGTTTCGGTAAAGAACTTCGGAGAATATAAACTGTTTGTGATCGAAAACGGCGGCTGCACGGCGGCGGTAAGCGACCTCGGCGCAACGGTGCAGAGCCTTCTTGTACCCGACAGGGACGGAGAGACGGGCGACGTTGTGCTTGGCTACGACACGCCGGAGGAGTATCTTTTCTCCGACGGCTTTCTCGGTGCCTTCGTCGGGAGGTACGCAAACCGCATTGCGGGGGCGCACTTTACCCTCGGCGGCAGGGACTATGCGCTCACGGCAAACGACGGACGCAATACGCTGCACGGCGGCGGCTGCCTGAGCTTTTGCAGGTTCGGTACGGAGGTTTTGGGCGACGGCGTCGTCTTTACGCTCAGAGACCCCGACGGAAGCTGCGGCTTTCCGGGGAATGCGGAGATCATGGTGCGCTACACGCTCACGGACGACGCAAGGCTCTGCATCGACTACAGCGCCGTCTCCGATGCGGACACGGTGTTTAACCTGACAAACCACAGCTATTTTAATCTGCGCTGCGGCGGAGATATACTGTCGCAGGAGCTTATGATAAACGCAGACCGCTATCTGCCGACGGATGCCGAGCTTATACCGACGGGCGAGATGAGTCACGTTGCCGGTACGGAGTTTGACTTCCGCACTCTGCGCCCCGTGAAGTATGGGGGCATCGACAACTGCTACGTTTTAAACGGCGACCTCTGCGCCGTGGTGTACGACCCCGTGAGCGGCAGACGCATGACGGTCACAACCGATATGCCCGGAGTGCAGCTCTACTGCGCCGGGATGCTCGGCGAAAGGAAGGGAAAGCACGGTGCCGCTATGGGCGTTAACTCCGGGCTGTGCCTTGAAACGCAGCTCTTCCCAGATTCGCCGAACCGCAGCGAATTTCCGAGCTGCATATTCAGGGCGGGCGAGGTCTTTAAAAGCCGCACCGTCTATGCCTTCGATACGCTTTGATATGAAAAAACAGACACCTTTCGGTGTCTGTTTTTTCATATCAAAGCTCCCGATACATTGCGGGGGCTTCGTCTTTCTTTGCGGTCTCGTTTATGCTCAGCACCTCGACCTTGAGGCTGCGCTGACCGAAGGCTATTTCGATTATATCGCCCACCTTCACCTGATAGCTTGCCTTTACGGGTCTGCCGTTGACGGAAACACGCTCGCTTCCGCAGGCATCGCCCGCAACGGTCCTGCGCTTTATTAGGCGGGAGACCTTCAGATATTTGTCAATTCTCATGTTGTGCTCCGTATAAAAAACGGCAGACTTGCTTGTCTGCCGCTTAAAATTTGATTACTCTGCAACTGCGTCCTTGAGAGCCTTGCCCGCCTTGAAGAAGGGGACCTTGGATGCGGGGATCGCAATTTCCTCACGGGTCTTGGGGTTGCGGCCGATGCGCTCACCGCGCTCTTTGATGTCGAATACGCCGAAGCCGACCATCTGAACCTTCTCACCTGCGACGAGGGTGTCTACGATGGTGTCGAATGCTGCGTTGACTGCCTTCTCGGAATCCTTCTTGGACAGACCGGTTTTTTCTGCAACGGCTGCTATAAGCTCTGCCTTATTCATGTTGTAATCCTCCTAATAATACGCACAATGCGCCTGTTTATATATTAACCTGCAAGCGTTCGTGTGATGCGCAGGTTAGCGACAAATCGCTGCCCCTAAAAGACGGCATTGAAAATCTACCACATTTCAGTACCATGTGCAAGCTTTTTTTACAAAAATGCCGAAAATATCTAAAATAGCTTACTTCATGTGCAAAAGCTTGGCGATTTTGTCACCCTTGGGGATGAGAGTCATGTCCTCTGCGGTGATGGCACGGAGCTTTATCGCAAATACCGCATATGCTATGACCGCCGCTGCGATAGCAACGCAAAGGTCAAGTGCGGTGCTGAGTCTGCCGGTGGGGGCGAGGATGCCGCTCATAAGGAGATACACTCCGTAAGCGACCGCAGCCATTATGAGCGTCGCAAGCACGGGACGCAGCAGAACACGGCTGAGCCTGGGCGCCTTGTCGAGACTGCGGCACATGAAGACGTAGTTCATGGCGCACATCGAGAAGTAGCAGGCGATGGTGCCTATAGGCGCACCGTAGATGTTGATGTCGGGATTGCCGACGAGAATGTAGTTTACGGCGATCTTGACGGCACCGCCGATGACGATGGATATGAGCGTAAGCTTTTCCTTTCCAGCCGCCTGAAGGACTGCGGTACTCATAAGGTACATACATACGAAGACGGATGCAAAGCCCAGCGTGAAGAGGAGCATGGGTCCGGATTCGTGAACGTCGGAGTACAGAAGTCTTATGACGGGGTCTGCGAGAACGGAAAGACCGATGCCCATGGGCAGACACATGGCTGCCGAAATACGAAGGGAGTCTTCGGAGATCTTTGACGCCTCATCCTTGAGACCACCGGCGAGCTTCATTGCGATAGCCGGAATGATGGAGATTGTGAGCGGGGTAATAAAGGCTGCCGGCAGATTGTAAAGCGTCTGAGCGTAGCCGTAGGTGCCGTAAAGCGCCTTTGCTTCTCTGTAACTGAAGCCGGCGGCGTTCTGGAGCCTGCCCATACACTGGCTGGAGTCGATGAGGTTTACGAGCGAAAGCACTATGGAGCCGAGCGCTATGGGGACACCGATGCGTATGAGATTCTTCAATATAACGGAGTCGGAATCGGGAACGTCCGGCTCTGCAAGGGTGTCATAGCGGTAATTGCGGTGCTGCGACACGATCATGTATATGAGCGCCGCAAGCGAGCCGACGGTAACGCCGAACACGGCGCCTGCCGATGAGACGGAGTTGTCGTAGCCGTTGCTCGTGAAATACCACGCAAGGGCAAGTCCCGCAATTACCTTCGCCAAAACCTCGATGACCTGACCGACGGTGGTGGGGATCATGTTGCCGTGACCTTGCGAGAAGCCCCTGTAAGAGGAGGTTATGCAGCACAGAAGCACGGAGGGGGCAAGCACCCAAATGCTCTTGGCGGCGTCGGGATTATGAAGCACGGTACCCGCAAGCCAGTCGGGGAAGAGCAGCATGACGAGGGTGCAGACAAAGCCGAGGACGAAGAACGCCTTCTGCGAAACGCTGAAGACTCTGCGCACCTGAAGGTGACGCCCCTGCGAATTTGCCTCGCTTATCATCCTCGAAAGTGCGACGGGAAGACCTGCGGTCGCAAGCGTCAGAAAGACGCCGTAAACGTTATACGAGGAAAGAAACAGCGCATAGCCCTCATTGCCGAGCATATTGCCCAGAGGGATCTTGTATATTGCGCCGAGTATTTTCATTATGATTACGCCGACGGTCAGTATGACGGCACCGTGGAGATAGTTCTGCTCCTTGGATCTTGCCAAAAAAATCGCTCCTTTTTGTGCAGTGGCAATTGGTTAATATATATCATGCGCCCATAAAAATCAAGGGAATTGTGTAAATTAGAAAGACAAAGCCGCTTTCACTGCGGCTTTGTCTTGCATCACGGTATATATTCCAATATGGCTACCTGTTCGGGGGTGCTTTTGTCGATGGTGATGGTGTTGCCGGGATACTTCTTCACTATTGGCAGCGGCATATACTGATCGGTAAACGCCTCGACCCTTTCAAGACGGCGGTTGCCGTACTTGCCGTGTGCGTAGTGCATGGGGATGACGACGTTTGCAAAGAGCTCGTCGGCAAGGGGCTTTGTCTTGTCGCTGGGCATGGCACGGAAGCCGCCGGCGGCGATCATCAGAACGTCGGCTCCGAAAAGCTCGTTCTTTTCGTTGTCGGTGAGTATGGCGCCGAAGTCGCCCATGTGAACGATCTTATAGCCGTCCCAATTGAGTATATGTATCCTGTTCTTGCCCCGAAGAAGGCCCCAGCTCGTGTCATGGAAGGTGTCGATATACGACAGCTCGTAGGGGCAGGGCTTGGTCGGATCGGGTATCGTGACGGCTGCACGGTTGTTGTGCCCGGGATGCTCGTGGCTGCACAGCACGGCGTCAGCCGTGACCGAGAGCGCGGGGTAGCCGCCGAGCTGACGGCTTTCATAGGGGTCTATCACAACGCTGTATCCGTTGTGGCTTATCTTGAAGCAGGCATGACCGAGCCAGCATATTTCCATGGTAATACTTCCTTGTCGTTGTAGTTTATTCTTCAAGAAGCTCCTCGCCTATGCGATAGACGTTTCCGGCTCCGACGGTGAGTATCAGGTCGCCGGGGCGGGCGTTTTCCGCAAGATCACGCTCAATCTCGGCAAAGGTGGGGAAGAACTTTGCGCCTTCTATCTTCGCTGCGAGGTCTGCGGAGGATATTCCGAGTACGTTCTTTTCCCTTGCGGCGAATATCTCCGCAAGATACACGAGGTCGGGTCGCCTGAGCTGACGCACGAAATCGTCAAACAGCGCCTTGGTGCGGGAGTAGGTGTGCGGCTGGAACACGACGACCGTGCGCTTGTAGCCGAGATTTTCGACAGCGTCGAGCAGCGCTTTAAGCTCACCGGGGTGGTGAGCGTAGTCATCGTACACGTCGGCGCCGTTAAACTTGCCCTTAAACTCAAAGCGCCGACCCGCACCCGAAAAGCCGGACAGACCGTACTTCACGGCGGTGGGCTTTATTCCGAGACAGAGACAGGCTGCCGCAGCCGCAAGAGCGTTCATCAGATTGTGTTCGCCGGGAACGTGGATGCGCACGGACTCGATACACTTGCCGCCGTACATAATGTCGAAGGTGGTGACGGAGCCGATGCGGACGACGTTCTTTGCGTACACATCCGCCTTGGGACTTCGCCCGAAGGTGACGATGCGTCTGCCGATGCCCTCAAGTGCGTCCATGGTGTTCGCATCGTCGTAGTTTGCGACGACATAGCCGTTTTCGGGGACGTGCATCGCAAAGCTGCGGAAGGAACGCTTTATGTCGTCAAGGTCCTTGAAGAAGTCGAGGTGATCCTCCTCAATGTTCAAAATGACCGCCACGGTGGGGTAGAAGGAGAGGAAGGAGTTATAATACTCACAGCTCTCCATTATAATTGTATTGCCCTTGCCGACACGGTGGCTTGCCTTTAAAAGCGGCAGCGTGCCGCCTATCATGACGGTCGGGTCCTTTTCCGCCGCCATGAGAATGTGCGTACACATGGACGTGGTGGTGGTCTTACCGTGCGTTCCGGCGATGCAGAGGGCGTTTTCATAGCCCTTCATAATTGCGCCCCACGCCTGCGTACGCTCGTAAACGGGGATACCCAGCTCCCTTGCACGGACGATCTCCGGGTTATCGTCGTGAGCGGCGGCGGTGCGGACGACAAAATCCGTGTCCTCCGAGATGTTGTTGCCGTCGTGACCGATGTAAATGTTTATGCCAAGCCCGCGAAGATGGGAGGTGCGCTCGCTCTCTGCAATGTCGGAGCCGCTGATGCTGAGCCCGCAGCCGACGAGCACCTCGGCAAGCGGCGACATGGAAACGCCACCTATACCGACGAGATGACCGTGACAATGACTGTTTAAAAATTCGGAAAAGTCTTTCATATATACACCTGCTATACGCAAAATTAACAATTTCGTATTGATGTTGAATTGGGCTGATGATATTATAATACCGTAAAATGAATCTGGCAACATTTTTTAAACAAGGTGAAGCTATGCTCAAGGTCAATCCGCCTAAATATGTCAGACAGACCCTCTTTGCCCTTCAGGCGAGAGGGCATCTTGCGTATCTCGTCGGCGGCTGTGTGCGTGATGCGATAATGGGAATCACTCCGCAGGACTGGGACATATGCACCAGTGCGCTGCCGGACGAGGTCATGGACATTTTCCCGGACTCCAGTCCCACGGGCTTAAAGCACGGCACGGTGACGGTCAAGGTGGGCAGCAAAAGCTGTGAGGTGACGACCTTCCGCACGGAGGGCGATTACCGTGACCATCGCAGACCCCACTCCGTCACCTTCGTCTCCGACCTCATAAGCGACCTCGGTCGCCGAGATTTTACCATGAACGCCATCGCTCTGTCGGCGGACGGCATGGTGTCCGACCCCTATGACGGCATAACGGACATCGAAAACGGCGTTATCCGCTGTGTCGGCTATCCGACGCTGCGCTTTGACGAGGATGCTTTGCGTATGTTCCGTGCGCTGCGCTTTTCGGCTCGCCTCGGCTTTGAAATAGAGCCGAACACGCTCGATGCGATAAAGCAGAAGGCGGAGCTGTGCAACGCTCTTGCGCCGGAGCGTGTGCGTGACGAGCTTGAGAAGATACTGCTCAGTCCGAGACCGGAGGTCTGCGCCGATGCCATCTCCTTCGGGATGCTGCGGCGCTACGTCACCGGCTCCGGCTGGGAAGCGCCGCCGCTTGCGGACCTGTCGGAGCTTCCGAAAAAGCCGCTGCAAAGGTGGATCACATTTTCTATAATGCTTCAGAAATACGGCTTTATTCCCTCTGCGGAGGACTTTCTGCGTGAGCTTCGGCTTGACGGCAGAACGGTTCGCTGCTGCCGCAGTGCGGAGGAAATGCTGAGAGATCAGCCGCCCTCCGACAAACTGGGCTGGAAGCGGCTTTTAAACCGCTACGGGGTCGATTCCGTGTCCTGCGCCGTGTCCGCATACGGGGTGCTGCTGCACACCGACTGCGAAAAGGACTTCAAGGCGGTGCTCAAAAGCGGAGAGTGCTTCTCCTTGAAGCACCTTGCCGTCACGGGGGACGATCTTTTGAATGCCGGACTTAAAGGTCACGAGCTTGGCGAGATGCTCAAGTTCCTGCTCGACTATGTGATGGAGTTCCCGGAAAACAACAAGCGTGAGATACTTATGGAGCTTGCAAAATACTCGGAGGAAAGCTGATGAAAAGCGACGAAATGCAGAGCCTTGAACGAGAGTGCATGGGCTGCCGAGGCTGTGAGCTGTGCAAAACGAGAACAAATCTCGTGTTCGGCAGAGGCAACCCCGACAGCGAGGTCATGTTCGTCGGCGAAGGTCCCGGAGAGCAGGAGGACTTGAGCGGTATTCCATTTGTCGGCAGGGCGGGTAAGCTCCTTGACGATATGATGGAGATGATAGACCTCTCCGACAAAAACGTGTACATCGCAAACACTGTGAAGTGCCGTCCTCCGAAAAACCGTGACCCTCTGCCGGAGGAGAAGCTTGCGTGCCGCAGTTGGCTCAACCGTCAGCTTGAGATCGTAAACCCCAAGATAATTATATGCCTCGGCAGAATAGCCGCCACGGAGATCATAAGAGAAGATTTTAAAATAACAAGGGAGCGTGGGCGCTGGTTCACCGTAAACGGGGTACAGACCATAGCGATATATCACCCCGCAGCGCTGCTGCGTGACGTGACGAAGCGGCCCGACACCTTTACCGACCTGCGTGAGATCAGAAGCGAGATACGCAGGCTGTGCAAAAATACTTATTAGAAAGAGCGTTTTCGGATGCTGAAACTGATCGACGTCAACTTTGAACTTAAACAAATGATGGAGCCATATTTCCGCACGGAGAATTCACGAAGTGCGGATTTTTGCTTCGGCAACATCTATATGTGGGACAAGCGCTATAAGCAAAGCGTCGCTCCCGTCGAGGGCAGACTGGTGACGAGACTTGTCCGCCACGGAGAGACATATTTTGCGTTCCCGGTGGGTGAGGGTGACCTGAGACCCGCCATAAACGAAATGCTTGAGATCTGCCGCAGCGAGGGTATACCGCTGAAAATATGCGGCATAACGGACGAGCATATAGGGCTTTTATACGACGCCTTCGGCGGCTGCTTCGAGCTTTCGGAGGACAGAGCCTACTCGGACTACATCTACCGTGCCGACAAGCTTTCGACCTACTCCGGCAGGGCAATGCACTCAAAAAAGAACTTCTGCAACCGCTTTGAAAACGAACACGAGTGGCGCTTTGTGCCGATAACGAAGGAGATGGTCCCCGAATGTGTCGCCATGCTCGACGAGTGGACGGAGGAGTCTGAAGGTCGGCTCACGCACGATATAGGCTATGAGCACGATGCGATACTGCGGGGCTTTTCCCACTACGACGAGCTGGGTCTCATGGGCGGTGCGCTGTACTCCGGGGAAAGACTTCTCGGCTTCTCGGTGGGCGAGGTCATCTCGGACGACACCTTCTGCACCCACTTTGAAAAGGCATACCCCGACGTTGCAGGCGCTTACCCGATGGTGTGCAGGGAGCTTGTGCGCATGGTCTGCGAAAAGAACCCGGAGGTATGTTATGTAAACCGAGAGGACGATATGGGAAACGAGGCGCTGCGGCAGTCGAAGCTGTCGTATAAGCCTGAGTATATATTAAATAAATATGTTGCGGTATGGAAAACTTGAGGATAAGAGAATATACGAAAAATGATTTGCCCTTTATGACTGCGCTGTGGGGCGACGCTTTCGGCGACGCCGAGGTGCTTGTGCGGCGGTTTTACGAGCTGCTGCCGGAGATGGGAACGGCGTTTGTCGCAGAGTGTAACGGGATTCCCGTCGGCATGGCAAACGTGCTTTGCACCGTCGTGTGCGGGCAGCGCTGCGGCTATGTCTACGCCGTGGCGGTAAAGCCCGAAGTGCGTGGCAAGGGAGCGGGAACGGCGCTTATGAAGCACTGCCGCAGGATGTTTTCAAGGCTGTGTACCCTGCCTGCGTCCGAGGGACTGTACTCTTGGTACGCCGACTGTCTCGGTGCAGACAAGGTGAGCCGCTGCATATATGAAACGATCGCCGCTAAAGCCTCCGACGTCGAGATCAAAAATCTTTCGTCGGCGGAATATGCGGCGATGCGAAGCGAGTATAAGCTTAACACGGCGTTCCCGCTGGCTTGGTACGAGTACCAGCGAGAGCTTTGCCGTTATTACGGAGGCGGCATGTTCCGCAGCGGACGCTCGATAGCCTGCGGCTACCTTGAGGACGGGGTTTTGAAGATTAAAGAGTGCCTCGGTCCGACGGATCTCATACCTGAGCTTTGCCGCAGACTCGGTGCGGAAAAGGCGGAGATCAGAACTGCGTTTCATGCGGGAAAGCCCTTCATTGCGGCAAGCTTCCCCTTGCCGGAAACGCTCAATATGTGCATAGCGCTTGACTGAAGATTCGGGAGCCTTATGGCTCCCGAATTTTTATTTATGAGAGGATCGCTCTGTCGTTTGCAAATTCGTTGCCGCTTGCTTTCGTGAACATCTCAAGCAGATTTGCGACGGTGAGCTTTTTCTTTTCCTCACCGGATATGTCGAGGATTATCCTGCCGTTGTGCAGCATGATAAGGCGGCTGCCGTATTCTATGGCGTCACGCATATTGTGAGTTATCATGAGCGTGGTGAGCTTGTTTTCACGGACGATCTTGTCGGTGAGCTGCATCACCTTTGCGGCAGTCTTGGGGTCGAGTGCGGCGGTGTGCTCGTCAAGGAGCAAAAGACGGGGCTTCTGCATCGTCGCCATGAGCAGGGTCAGCGCCTGACGCTGACCGCCGGAGAGGGTGCCGACCTTCGCCGAAAGGCGGGTCTCAAGACCGAGATCCAGCTCTTCGAGCATACGGCGGTACTCCTCACGCTCGGACTTGCGGATGCCGGGACGCAGACTGCGGTGTGCGCCTCGGCGTGCCGCCAGAGCGAGATTTTCCTCGATCTGCATACCTGCTGCGGTACCCATCATGGGGTCCTGATACACTCTGCCGAGATACTTTGCTCTCTTGTACTCCGGCAGGGAGGTGACGTTCACGCCGCCGAGGAATATGCTGCCGGAGTCGGGAAGCCACGTTCCGCAGATGGCGTTCTGCATGGTGCTTTTGCCTGCGCCGTTGCCGCCGATGACGGTCACGAATTCGCCCTCGCTCACGGTGAGCGACAGGTTATCCAGCGCAAGTTTTTCGTCTATGCTGCCGGGGTTGAATATTTTGGTGACGTTTTTCATTTCAAGCATTTTGCGCACCCCTTTTCGATACGCTGTGTGCAGCGCGGAGCTTTTTCCTGAGGTAGGGTATTCCGAGGAACAGAGCGACGACAATTGCGGAGAACATCTTCAGAAGGTCGGTGTCGAAGCCGGAGAAGATGATGATCTGGTACACGACGTAGTACACTATGGCGCCGGCGATAACGCCGAAGAGTCTGACGGCAAAGTTAGTCGAGATGCGCTTTGCAAGCACCTCGCCGATGACGACCGCCGCAAGACCGATGACGACTGCGCCTCTGCCCATGTTGATGTCGGTGTAGCCCTGGTACTGGCACAGCAGAGCGCCGGAAAGAGCGACGATGCCGTTGCTTATCGCAAGACCGAGGATCTTGGTAAGACCGGTGTTTATGCCCTGCGCACGGCTCATCACGGGGTTTGAGCCGGTCGCACGGATGGCGCAGCCGATCTCGGTGCCGAAGTAGAGGTACAAAACGGCGACCGTCACGACCGCAAAGATCGCAAGAACTATAAGCGCCGAGTCAATGTCCATCTGCGAGAGGATAACGGGGTTTGACCTTGAGGATATCGCCTGATTTGCCTTGCCGAGGATCTTGAGATTCACAGACCACAGCACCATCTGGGTGAGTATACCCGCAAGTATGGCGGGTATACCCAGCAGAACGTGGAGAAATCCTGTTATGCTGCCTGCGGCGATGCCGGCAAGCACTGCGCAAAAGACGGACAGCCACGGGCTTTGACCGGAAAGCATCATCATGGTACACACCGCAGCTCCGGTGCAGATGGAACCGTCCACGGTGAGGTCCGCAATGTCAAGGACTTTATATGTAATGTATACGCCTATCGCCATAATGCCCCAGATTATGCCTTGGGCAACGGCTCCGGGCAAGGCTCCGAGCAGATCCGTCATAACAGTTACTCCTTTTGCTTTTCTTAATGATGTCAGTCGAGCGGCTCGTAGCCGTCGGGAACGGTGATGCCGAGCTCTTCGCAGATCTCGGGATTGTACTTCTTGCTTGCTTCGGCGTATGCAATGGGCATATCGGAGATATCAGCCTCGCCGAGCAGGATGGCTGCCGCCATTTCGCCGGTCTTGTAGCCGAGGTCGTAGTAGCTGATGGAGAGGGTCGCAACGCCGCAGCCGGAGCAGATACCGGCCTCGCCCGCAATGACGGGGGTCTTGGCGCTTATAACGATGTTGCCGATGGTCTCAACGCAGCTTGCTGCGGTGTTGTCGGTGGGGATGTAGATGACGTCGCTGTCGGCTGCCGCCTTGGTGGTGACCGCAGCAATGTCGTTGGAGTCGCTGAAGGAGAAGCGGGTGCAGGTGATGCCCTTGTCGCTGAGGTACTTCTCAACGACCTTGACCTGGTAGTCGGAGTTGGGTTCTGCCGAGCAGTAGAGAAGTCCGACCTTCTTGGCGTCGGGGAACAGCTCAAGGATCATTTCCGCCTGCTCCTCAAGGGGAGCGAGGTCGGAGGTGCCGGATACGTTTCCGCCGACGGTGCCGCTAAAATCGTCAAGCTTCAGAGCGACGCCGTACTCGGTGACGGAGGTGCCGAGGATGGGGATGGTCTCGGTCGCATTGTATGCAGCCTGGAGAGCGGGAGTCGCATTTGCGAGGATGAGGTCAACGTTCTTCGAAACGAAGGAGTTGACTATGGTGCTGCACATTTGGGGGTCGTTCTGAGCGTTCTGCTCGTCGAACTGCACCTTGTCTGCGCCGAGCTTGTCGACGAGAGCGTCCTTGAAGCCCTGAGTTGCGGCGTCGAGAGCTTCGTGCTGAACAAGCTGGCAGATGCCGACGGTGAACACCTTGTCCTTGGCGGAGTCCTTGCCGCCGGAGCAGGCTGCGAGAGAAAGGCAGAGGCTTACGATGAGTACCGCAGCCAGAAGAGCCGATGTAATTGAACGTTTGGTTTTCATGTTGATTCCTCCAAAAAGCATTGAATTGATGTTTTGCGTGGTCGGTGCAGTGTCGCCATGCGGCAAAACAAAAATGCCGCACGGATTTGTGATCCGCCGGCATTGTAACAATCACGCTTAAAAGACGCAACGTTATGCAAACATTCGTTTACGGGCATCACAAATCGCTTTTATTCTCGTAAAGTAAAAATAAAAGTAATAATAACGATTTGCAAATGCGAAGCGAACGTTCATCATCCTGTTTACGTCTCCTTCCTTTAGGATGGCATCACTATAGCACCGCAAAGTGTAAAAGTCAATAGGTGTTAATAAAAAAACAATCTGCCGTCTCCGCAATGGGCAGAAACGGCAGAAAGCATTGAAAACACTGGGCTTTCAGATCATATATTTCTTAATTGCATCGCCAACGGTGTCGGGATCCATGGTGACGCTGATAACAAATTCAATTTTTTCCTTCTCGGAAAAGTCCTCCAGCCAATCAAGAAATTCGCCGAAAACGACGGGATCCTTGTTGCTGACGATCTTATAAAAATTATCTACAAAGACATGAGTGATGTCATAGTTGCCGGAATGAAGGCCGCAAATAAAGCCTTTTATAAATTCATAAGAACCCGTGTCATAAGACCCGGCCTCGATAAGCCTTGCCTGATAGGGAATATCGTAAGTGAGCTTCTTTTCCTTTTCGATGCAGACCACGTCGCCGTTTTCCATCTTCACGGCTTCACGGACGAGATCCACGAGTTTCTTCGTTTTACCGGAGCCTTTGAGACCCAGGATCAACTTAACCATTGTGACCACGCTCCTTTGTTGTGATTTATATAATCAGATTAACATCTTTTCGAGCGTAAAGCAAGACCTTTCTTTCCGGCAGCCGGAATTTGCACATTTTGCCGAAAATCAGGTGCCGGGCTTGCCGAGCAGACGGAACATATTCTTTTTATAAGCCTCCACGCCGGGCTGATCGAAGGGGTTAACGCCGGACATATAGCCGGAAATGGCGCAGGCGACCTCAAAGAAGCAGACGAGAGCGGCAAAGCCCGCTTCGTCCCTCGACGGTACGCTGATGACGATGTTCGGAACGCCGCCGGATATGTGGGCGGACTTCACCGCCTCGGCTGCGGTCGCACAAATGTCGCCGAGGTCCTTGCCCGCAAGATAGTTGAGCCCGTCGGGGTCGCCCATCTCAAAGGGCAGCGGGAAGGCGTGCCGAGGCTTATCAAAGCTCACGACCGTTTCGATGAGCGTTCTCGGTCCGTCCTGAATATACTGACCCATGGAGTGCAGATCGGCGGTAAGCTCGACGGAGGCGGGGTAGATGCCGATGCCGTTTTTGCCCTCGCTCTCGCCGTAAAGCTGCTTCCACCACTCCGCCATGAAGCGGAACGACGGCTCGTAGCAGGCGAGGATCTCAATGCCTCTGCCCCTGCCGTAAAGGTGCTGCCTTGCGGCGGCATACTGCCATGCGGGGTTTTCGGGCGAACGGAGATCGAGCGCTTTAAGCTCCTCGATCGCACGGTTTACGACCGCCTTTACGTCGATGCCGGCGACTGCCATGGGCAGAAGTCCGACCGCCGACAGGACACTGTACCTGCCGCCGACGTCGTCGGGAACGACAAAGCATTCCCAGCCCTCGGCGTCCGCCATGGACTTCAAAACGCCCTTTGCTGAGTCGGTCGTCGCAAAAATGTGCTTCTTTGCGGCGGCGCCGTACTTATCACGCAGCAGCTTCCTGAACACACGGAAGGCTATTGCCGGCTCAAGCGTGGTGCCGGATTTCGAGATGACGTTCACGTCGAAATCACGGTCGCCGAGCTTTTCTATAATGTCGGTGAGCGCATCGGGGGAAAGTCCGTTTCCGGCAAAGAGGATCATGGGATCATCCTCCGAGGGAACGGGACGGAGAAGCTCGATAGCGCCCTTTGCGCCGAGATAGGAGCCGCCGATGCCAATGACGACGAGCGCCTTTGAGCGTGATCTTATTTTCTGAGCGGCGGCGAGGATGCTTTTAAGCTCGCCGTCTTTTATCCTTGCGGGAAGGTTGAGCCAGCCCGTAAATTCACTTCCTGCGCCGGTGCCGTCAACCAGATCTCTGTGAGCCTTGGCTGCGGCGGCGTAGTCCGGACCCGCCGGATCGAAGAACGCCGCAGCGCCCGATAAATCCACTCTGACCATATGCTGCCTCCATTGTTTTTGAATTGCGTTTATTATACTCCTGTTTATTTAAAAATCAAGTAAATTGTGGAGGCAACGCTATAAATACCCCAATATTTAGTGCAAAAATACGGGGAAAGGAGAGAAGATTGTCAGTTCCGACCTAAAAGACTGCCGACGAGACTGAGGAAAATGTCCGAAAGCCCCATCCTCTGCACGTCGTGAGAGGCTACGAGAGGTACACTGAACGCTTCCTGCCCGTTTATCAGAACGCTCATGCTGCCGAGGCTGTCGCCCTTTTTGACGGGTGCCGCCACGGAATCGGGAAGCTGCAGCGTATATTCGATATTGCCCGAGCCCTGCTTTGAAATGAGCGCCGCTTCGGGACCCGTGTACTCCGGCTGAACGCAGTCGCCCTTGCCCAGCTCGACGTAGACCGGGGGCAGGGCGGACCCCTGCCGCAGGGGACACAGAGTGTAGTTTGCGAAGGCGTAGTTTAAAAGCGCCTTTGCGTCGTTGTTTCTCGAATCGACGCTTTCGGCGTGCATGATGACCGCAATATACTCCACGCCGTCACGCATGGCGGTCGCAGACAGACAGTACATCGCAAGCGAGGTAAAGCCGGTTTTAAGCCCGGTGCAGCCCTCGTAGTAGTAGACGAGCTTGTTGGTGTTTGAAAGTCCGAATTCGCCGTTGCGTATGGAGTCCATCCATATCGTGGTGTAGTCCTTTATGAGATCGTGCCGTATAAGCTCTCTCGACATGAGCGCAATGTCGTATGCGCTCGTGTAATGCTCTCTGTCGTCGAAAAGCCCGGTGCAGTTTGTAAAGTGCGTGTTTTTCATTCCAAGCTCTTCGGCTCTCGCATTCATGCGCTCGACGAAGCTTTGCTCCGAGCCGCACAGATGCTCCGCCATCGCAACGGCACAGTCGTTTGCCGACACGACGGAGATGCACTTGAGCATCTCGTGGACGCTCATCTTCTCGCCCTCCTCAAGGAAAACGCAGCTGCCGCCGAAGGAAGCCGCTCTCTCGGATGCGATAACGGTGTCGTCGAGCGAAATATCGCCGTTTTCGATCGCCTCGACGATGAGCAGCATGGTCATCACCTTCGTGACGCTTGCGGGCGCCATGCGCTCGTGTGCGTTTTTCTCGTATATCACCTCGCCGCTTTGCTTTTCCATCAAAACGGCAGAGGGGGCTTTGATGTCTATCGCGTCGTCACGGAGCGTTTCGGGCGCAGCGGCGCCGCCGAAGAGCTGAAGCGCAGCCAGCAGTGTAAACAGCATTCTTTTCATGGCATATCCCTCCGAGACATACTATGAGGGGCGGGTATCGGATAATGCAGGTTGACAGAATTATGCTTTATTCGACACGGATGAATCGGGCAATAATGAACGCACAGTGAACAAAGCCGCTGCAAATACAGGGTTTTAAACATTTTCAACACAGTTTTCAACATACGCAGCCGCAAGTCGACGGCGGTAAATATGCACATTGAGTTTACATAACACATATACGGAATTGTTATAATTATGCGAAAAATTCACAGAATAGTTATTGACGTTATTTGACTGCGATAGTAAAATAAAAAGGCTAAGTACATTGCAAGGGGGAAAGTGATGAAGCGGCGTATTAAATCGAATAACCAGTACTTCCGCTGGGGTTTGACGGCGTTTGTCGTCGTTGCTGCCAGCATACTGTTTTATTTCGGACTGGACTATCTGGGCGATATGTTCAAGGTCTTGGGAGAGCTTCTCGGCATACTGAACCCCTTTGTGTGGGGCTTTGTGATATCGTATCTGCTGCTGCCGTTTATGAACATATTCGAGAGCAAGCTCTTCAGCCCGCTCACGAAGAATCTCTACGAGTCGCACCCGAAGATGAAGCGGCGCAAAAAGCTGGCGAGGGGACTTTCGGTATTTCTTTCGGAAACACTTATGATACTGCTCATTTCGACTCTGCTGTATCTTGTAATACCGCAGCTTTATGCCAGCATCGAAAGCATAGTCACCGCAGCGCCGGACTATCTCACGAAGGCGTATGCAAAGCTTGACAAGCTGCTTGCAAACCACCCCGAAATGGACAAGTACGCAGAGGCGATATTCGGGAATCTGAACAACACGCTCATAAAGTGGGCGCAGAATACCGTCCTGCCGAATATGGACACCATCATTGCGGACGTGACGAGCGGCGTTTACAGCGTCGTCATGGGCATCTACAATGTCGTCATCGGCATGATCGTCTCCATATATGTATTGTATAACAAGGAATCCGTCCGCACCCATTTTAAGAAATTACTGTACTGTGTCTGCAAGCCGAAAAACGCAAAGCGCGTAAACTCCGTTTTGAAGTTCACGGATCAGACCTTCCGCAACTTCATTACGGGTCAGCTCACCGACGCACTCATAGTCGGCATTTTGTGCTTCATCGGATGCAGCATACTGAAGATACCCTATGCGCTGCTCATTGCCGTGGTCGTCGGCGCAACGAACGTCATCCCGTTCTTCGGACCGTTCATCGGCGGCATACCGTCGGGACTTTTGGTGCTGATGGTCGATCCCTTCAAGTGCCTTATATTCGTCATATTCATCGTTGCTCTCCAGCAGGTCGACGGCAACATCATCTGCCCCAAGATAATGGGCGGCTCCGTCGGCATAAACGGCTTCTGGGTAATGTTTGCGATCATACTCGGCGGCGGACTGTTCGGCTTCTGGGGCATGCTTTTGGGCGTTCCCGTGTTCGTGGTCATATACACCGGCATCAATACGCTCATAGAGCGCAAGCTCCGCAAGCGCAATCTGCCCGATGACGACGCAAGCTACGAGGACCTCGACTATATAGAACCGCAAACGGGCGAGCTTGTGAAGGTCCCGCCCACCATCGTAATGGCGGCGGAGCCTAAGTCCGAGGAACCGAAAACCGAGGACGCACAGGAAGATAAAAAGTGAAGATAATAAAAACGCTTTCGGCTAAACCGAAAGCGTTTTTATTATCGGAATTTACCTGTGCGCAAGGGTCTGCGACGCACGGAGCAGGGAAGCGCAGAGCGCATCTGCGTCGTCTGTGGTATTGTAGCGTGAAAAGCTTATGCGCAGAGCGCCGTCAATGACCTTTGAGGGAAGACCGATCGCTTCGAGAACGTGGCTCCTTGCACCCTTCTTGCAGGCTGAGCTGCGGGAGACGAATATCCCGTCCGCCTCAAGGAAGTTCATCAGCACCTCGCTCCGCCAGCCGGGGAGCGACACGCTGAGTATATGCGGTGCGCCGCCGCCGATGAGGACGAGCTGCGGTATGAGTGATGTGAGCCTTTCGGCGGTGTAGGCCCGAAGCTCCGAAAGCTGCTTCTGTGTCTCGGCAAAGCGAGCGTGTGCGATCTCCGCCGCCGTGCCGAAGGCGGCTATCTGAGGCATTGCCTCGGTACCTGCTCGCAGACCGCTCTCCTGCGCTCCGCCGAGTATATAGGGCTTGATTTTCACCCCGCTTTTGATATACAATGCGCCTATGCCCTTGGGTGCGTGGACCTTGTGACCGCTTATCGAGATCATGTCCGCACCGCAGCCCTTTGCGGTGAAGGGCAGCTTCATAAATGCCTGCACCGCATCCGTGTGCAGGAGTGCGAATGAACCCCGCTCGTCGAGCAGACGGCGCATGGCGGCGATGTCCGTTATGCCGCCCGTCTCGTTGTTGACGGTCATAAGGCTCACCAGCACGGTGTCGGGGCGCAGAGCCTCGGCAAGCGCCGAGACGCTTATGCTGCCGTCGGCTTCGGGCGCAAGGCGGGTGACCTCAAAGCCCCGGCGCTCAAGCTCCGAGAGGGACTTTCTCACCGCATCATGCTCCACAAGCGAGCTTATAACGTGCCTTCCCCGGTGCTTCATCGCCTCGGCTCCGCAAAGGATCGCCCAGTTGTCGCTTTCCGAGCCGCAGGAGGTAAAGAAAAGCTCCGACGGCTTGCAGCCGAGGGCGGAGGCGACCTGCCCCCTTGCCTTTGTCAGAACGACCGCCGCCTCACGTCCCTTGGTATGGGTCGAGCTGGGGTTGCCGTAAAACGATGTCATGGTTTCAAACGCCGTCTTTGCCGCTTCGTCGCAGACTCTCGTTGTGGCGGCGTTGTCAAGATAGATTTCCATTTTGTACTCCTTAGGAGAGATTTACGATGAAATACATTATATACACTTTGGGCTGCAAGGTCAACCAGTACGAAACTCAGGCTATGGAAACGCTGCTCGGCGAACACGGCCATACGCCGGCGGCGGAGGGCGAGACCGCCGATGCCGTCATCGTGAACACCTGCGCCGTGACCGCCGAGGCGGGGCGCAAGTCGAGACAGGCGATAAACCGTCTGCGTGAGGAAAACCCCGGTGCGGTCGTTGCGGTGTCCGGCTGCTATTCGCAGCTCAGCCCCGACACCGCCGCAAAGCTCGGTGCGGACGTCATTTTTGGCACCGGCGACAGGGTGAAGCTCGTCGACGCCATAGAGAGGGCCTGCGCCGGGGGCGCATCGGAGCGCTGCGTCGATAAGCCCTTTGAGCGGCGAGTGTTCGAGGAGCTGCCTGCGGGAGCCGCCGAGGGCAGAACGAGAGCGCTGCTCAAAATTCAGGACGGCTGCGTAAACTTCTGCACCTATTGCATAATCCCGTACACGAGGGGACGCCTCAGGAGCCTGCCTATTGCCGACGCCGCATCCGCTGCCGCCAAGCTCTGCGCCGAGGGATAC
Source organism: Clostridiales bacterium (assembly GCA_004556755.1). Classification (GTDB taxonomy): domain Bacteria; phylum Bacillota; class Clostridia; order Oscillospirales; family Oscillospiraceae; genus F23-B02. The sequence continues at coordinate 53,736 of SFFW01000005.1, forward strand.
AGAGAGCTTGTTCTGACGGGTATCGAGATCGCCTCCTACGGCGTCGATCTTGAGGGAAAGCCGAGCCTTGCCGACGTCGTGTGTGCAATTGCGGAGGCGGCGCCCGATATGCGGCTGCGTCTCGGCTCGCTTGAGCCGACGGTCATAACCGAGGACTTCTGCCGCCGCCTTGCGTCGCTCGGAACACTGTGCCGGCACTTCCACCTTTCGTTGCAATCCGGCTGCGACAGGACGCTGAAAAACATGAACCGCAAGTACGACACCGCAACCTTTTTCGAGAAAACGGAGCTTCTGCGGAAATACTTCCCCGACTGCGGGATAACCTGCGACATCATCGTGGGCTTCCCCGGCGAAAGCGACGAGGATCAGCGCACGACGCTTGACTTCATCGAAAAGGTCGGATTTTCCGACGCTCACATTTTCCCGTACTCACGCAGACCCGGCACCCCGGCGGATAAGATGGACGGGCAGATAGACAGAAGCACCAAGGCGAGACGCTCACGGGAAGCCAGAGCCGTTGCAGCCGAGGCTCGCCGCCGCTGCCTTGAGTCCTGCGTCGGAAAAACGCTCCCGGTGCTGTTTGAAACGAAGGACGGAGACAGGTGGCAGGGTCACAGTGACACCTACTTTTTGGTGGAGGCAGAGGGCGAGGACCTGCGGGGATTGGTCAAAAACGTCAAAATCACTGGTGTTTCCGGGGAAATACTCGTAGGAGAGATACGTTGACGTGCGCCCGCATCGGTATTATAATTTAAGCTGACGGGAGTTGAACTCCTGTCGGTTTTGACGGGCGGATTTCCGCCCGTGCTGCGTTAAATCCCTTGACAATACGTCAAGTATTCTCTGCGGGCTTTGCCTTGCCCGGACAAAAATCCGCTCCGGCAAAACTGCAAAGCACCTGTCGGCAGTGCTTTTCGAGGGATTTTCGGCTTTCTTTGATGCAGATGGGCTGACGCCCATCAAAGCAAAAAAGTCGGAAATAACCGAAAGGGTACGTCGACAGGCGGCAGGGGTTCGACTCTAAAGTATTAGCATGACGAAGAATGCCGAAGAAGGTGAAACGATGTTTTCGGAGAGAGTTTATAATTTTGCGGCAGGCCCTTCGGTCATGCCGGAGCAGGTGCTGCATAGCGCCGGAAGCGAGATAATGAATTACGCAGGCAGCGGTATGTCCGTCATGGAGATGAGCCACCGCAGCGCCTGCTTTGCGGAGATCTTTGAGGATGCAAAGTCACGGCTCAAAGCGCTGTTAAAGGTGCCGGACAGCCATGAGATACTGCTGCTTCAGGGCGGCGCAACGCTTCAGTTTGCCGCAATACCCATGAACCTTTTGGGGCAGGGAGGCACGGCGGATTACGCCGTTACGGGGAACTTCTCCCGCCTTGCCGCCGAGGAAGCGAAAAAGTACGGCAATGTTCACATCGCCTGCGACAGCACCCCCTTCGGTCACAACCGCATACCCGACACGGTGAATGAGACCGAGGGCGCAAGCTACTTCTACTACTGTGCAAACAACACCATCTACGGCACCGAGTGGCAGACGGTACCCGACGTTAAGGCGACGCTCGTGTGCGATATGTCCTCGGATATCCTTTCAAAGCCCGTGGACGTTTCACGCTATGGACTGATATATGCCGGAGCGCAGAAGAACATGGCGCCTGCGGGACTTACGGTGCTTATAGTTGACCGCAGTCTTGCGGGGAAGGCGCTGCCGATAACGCCGAAGGTCATGGACTACAAGGTGCAGATAGATAAGGACTCCATGCTGAACACACCGCCGTGCTGGTGCATATATATGCTCGGCAAGGTGCTGCGTTGGGTGGAGGATATGGGCGGACTTTCCGCAATGGAGGAGCGCAAAAAGCTCAGAGCGGGACTGCTGTACGATTACCTCGACGAGAGCAGGATGTTTATCCCCCATGCTCAGAAGGGCTCACGCAGCGACATGAACGTCACCTTCCGAACCGGAGACCCCGCACTTGACGAGGAGTTTCTGAAGGGCGCTGCATCGCAGGGGCTTTTGAACCTTCGGGGACACAGACTCACCGGCGGCATGAGGGCTTCGATCTACAATGCAATGCCGATAGAGGGTGTGCAGGCGCTCGTTGCGTATATGAAAGACTTTGAGGTGGAACACCGTGTTTAAAATAAAGACCATAAACAATATATCGCCCGTGGGACTTGCCAAGCTCGTGCAGCTCGGCTGCATGGTATCGCCCGATGCCGAGAACCCGCAGGGCATCATAGTCCGCAGTGCGGATATGCACGGCTTTGAGCCGAACCCGGAGCTTATGGGCATCGCCAGAGCGGGAGCGGGCTACAACAACATTCCCGTGGAAAAGATGGCGGAGCTGGGAATATGCGTCTTTAACAGCCCCGGCGCAAACGCCGAGGCGGTAAAGGAGCAGAGCGTCTGCTCGCTCGTCATGGCGTCGAGGGACGTTCTCGGTGCTGCCGAGTGGGTAAAGAGCATTTCCGACAGAGGCGGCGAGATACCCGCCCTCGTCGAAAAGGGCAAGTCCGCATTTTCGGGTCCCGAACTCATGGGCAAGACCATCGGCGTTTTGGGACTGGGCGCCACGGGTGCGCTCGTTGCCAACGTCTGCCTTGCAATGGACATGACCGTCATAGGCTACGACCCCTTCATGTCGGTGGAAGCGGCATGGCGTCTGTCGAAGGACGTTGACAGGGCGGAGGACATCGGCGAGATATTCAGAAACAGCGACTATATCAGCATAAACATCCCCTACAACGAGAACACGCATCACCTCCTCGACGAAAAGGCGTTTTCGATGATGAAGCCGGGTGTGCGCATAATAAACGAGTCGAGAGCGGAGGTCGTCGATGACGATGCGATGCTCCGTGCGCTTGAGAGCGGCGTCGTTGCAAAGTACGTCACCGACTTTCCGAACGAAAAGATCCTCGGCGGCAAAAACGTCATTGCGCTGCCGCACCTCGGAGCCTGCACCCCGGAGAGTGAGGACAGGTGTGCGGAGATGGCGGCAAAGCAGCTGTACGATTACCTGAAAAACGGCAACATCACAAACTCAGTCAATCTGCCGAACGCAAAGCTTGAGCGCATGGGCGTGTGCCGGCTGTGCGTCATACACCGCAATGTGCCGGGTATGATAAACCGCATACTCGACTTCGTTACTGAGAGGAACATCAACGTTGAGCATATGATAAACAAGCCGAGAGGCGGCTATGCTTACACGATGATAGACCTCGGCGACAGGATAGACGAGGACATGACAAACAGCATACGGAGCATGGACGGCGTGCTGAGAGTAAGAGTGCTGTGAAAAAAGAGGATGCAAGGGCGGACTCAGATAAGGATAAGCCGCCCTGTAAAAAGTCTTTTGCCCTGTGGCTTCGTTAAAAATGCTCGAAATATATCTCCATTATTCCTGCGCTTTTTGCCTTGCCACAGAACAAAATCCAATTTTACAGGGTGCGTAGCAGTTTTGAGCGGGATATTTTTCGTTCAGACAAAATAACAAAATCTCGGCAATACTTTGTGTATTACCGAGATTTTTTATGAAGTATGGGCGGAAAAGAGCCGCTCAAAACCGACTTATCCTTATCTGAGTCCGCCCAAAGGCATCCTCTTTTTTCTGTAAACTTTATATTAACTGCACCCGAAAACGGAAATTGTGTGATATAATAAAACATTAAAGAATGTCGGCGAAAAGCGTCGGCACAGACCTCAAGGAGGGAGCCTTTATGAAAAAACTGTTGCCCGTACTTTTGTGCCTTGCCATAGCTCTCGGACTGTGCGCCTGCGGCGGCACCGAAGAGCCGAAAACGCCGGAGGTCACCGCAACGCCGGAGCCTGTGCGTTTTAGCAAGGAGGACGGAAAGCTCGACACCGAGAGCTACTACAACCCCAACGGCATGAAATACGCCTCCGTCGAGTATAGCTACGACGGCAGCGGAAGGGTGATAAGCGAAAGACACCTCGGTCTTAACGACGCAGAGGAGGGCGTGCTCTCATACGAGTACCTCGACGGCGACAAGATAAGCAGCCGCAGCTATAAGCTCAGCGCCGGGGACGGCAGCTACACCGATTATTACACGGAAAGCTATGAGTACGACGCATCGGGACTTCTTCTGTCGATAACGAGGACGGAGAGCGGTGCTGTCACGGCACGCACCGTCTACGGCTACGATGAGAGCGGAAATCTCGTGAGCGAGAAGCGCTACGAGGGTGCGGACTTCTGCATAGCGGAGTACGATTACCGCATCGACGCAAACGGCAGGGTGATAAGCTGCACCCGCAAGGACTATATCGAGGGCGACAGCAGCGAAAATAACTACGCATACGACAGCATGGGCAGACTGCTCACCGACCAGTGCTACGACGAAAACGGCAATGTTGTCAGCCGCACGGAGTACAGCTACGACGAAAACGGCAATGAGATAAAGCGCAGCGTGTTCGCCGAGGGCGGGGAGCTTATAAGCAGCACCGAAAAAAGCTATGAATACGACGACATCGGCAACATCATCTGCTGCGTTACCTCGCACTCCGACGGTACGCCCGGCAGCACCGTGCGCTACACATGGCAGTACAGCAAGGGATAATTAACAAATATTTTAAATTTATTTTCTTTTGTCTGTGTTAACATATACTCATTATATATTGTGCGCCGAGGTGTGGAAAACGCCGAAGCGCAGGGCTTTTGAAAATTCGATTCAAGGTGATATTTGATGAGGAATTGGTTTATACGTTTTATGACCGGACGCTACGGAGGCGACCAGCTCAACAGGCTTGTCTCGTTCGTGAGCATTGCATTTGCGGTGCTTGCTATAATATTCAGCTTCGCCATGAGCGACAGCCCGGTCGGCAGCGTGCTTTGGGTGATCGCCCTTGCGTTTCTTGCCATCGTATATTACCGTGCGTTTTCAAAGGACTTCAACAGACGCAGCGACGAGAATACCCGCTACCTGAGGCTCAGATACAAGGTCTCGTCGTTTATAAGGCTCAGGCAGGAGCGTTGGAGACAGCGCAGGGAGTATAAATTCTTCACCTGCCCCTCATGCAAGACGACGCTCAGAGTGCCGAGAGGCAAGGGCAGCATCAACATAGTGTGCCGCAAGTGCGGCTACTCCTTCAGAGGCAAGAGCTGAGCCATGTTCGGCTTTGTTGCGGCGAATCCCGCCATGCTCACAAAGGAGCGGTTTGCCCGATATAAGGAGTGCTACTGCGGACTTTGCCATGCGCTCAAGGACAGGTACGGCTTTGCCGCAAAGCTGGGGCTTACCTATGACATGACCTTTCTTGTGCTGCTGCTCAATTCGCTGTACGAGCCGGCGGAGCTTCACGGCGAGGCGAGGTGTTCGGCGCATCCGCTCTCCCGTCGGGGCTACTGGCAGTCGGAGATAAGCGACTATGCGGCGGATATGAATGTTCTGCTTGCCTACCTCAACTGTCGGGACGACTGGCAGGACGATATGAATGTCTTAAAGCTTGCCGAGGCGAGAGCGCTAAATAGCAATGCCGAGCGTATACTTCTCATGTATCCGAGACAGGCTGCCGCAGTCAAGGCGGGTATGTCTGAGCTTGACCGCATCGAGAAAAGTCGGGTGCCTGCGCCCGACGCCGCAGCAGCCGCCTTCGGCGGATTGATGGCGGAGCTGTTCGTGTGGAAAGAGGATCGCTGGAGCGGGAGACTTCGTGCGCTCGGTATGGCGCTCGGAAAATTCATTTATATTATGGATGCCTGTATTGACCTGCGGAGCGATAAGCGCTATTATAAATACAATCCGCTTCTCGACCTGTACGGGCGCATCGACGAGGAGGAGCGTTTTCGGGAGATACTCGAAATGCTCATGGCCGACTGCGTAAGGAGCTTTGACGCTCTGCCCCTGGTGCGGGATGCCGACATACTGAAAAATATACTTTGTTTCGGTGTTTGGAATAAATTCAACAAGCACTACAACATAAAAGGAGCAGTGCCTGATGGTACAAGACCCCTATAAGGTCCTCGGTGTCTCGCCCGACGCATCAGACGAGGAGATCAAAAAAGCTTACCGTGAGCTGGCAAAGAAATATCACCCGGACCGCAATCCGGGGGACGAGTACGCCGCTCAGAAGATGAACGAAATAAATGCCGCCTATGACCAGATCAAAAACGGCAACGTCGATCAGCAAAGCGGCTACGGACCCTACGGAGCGGGTTACAACCCCTTCGGCGGTTTCGGTGGTTTTGGCGGCTTCAGCGATTTCGGCACCGGCGGCGAACAGCCGAACGATCCGCCGGAGTACCGTGCGGCGATAAACTATATGCGCAACCACAGATACAGCGAAGCGATAAGCGTCCTTGCGACGATCCCGGTGGCGCAGCGCGACGCAAGGTGGTACTACCTTAACGCAATGGCAAACCTGTCCGCAGGCAACAGAATTGCGGCGCTTGAAAATGCAAGGCGTGCCGTGGAGATCGAGCCGGACAACACCCGCTATCAGAAGCTTTTGGATATGCTGCAAAACAGCGGCAGAGAGTACCGTGAATATTCGGATCAGACCTCGGTCGGCTGCTGCGACCCCTGCGGCTGCTACCTCTGCTTCTCGATGTGTACTCCGTGGGGCGGTTGCTGCTGCTGACGGAATAAAGCGATATGATGTAAGAAAAGGGACTGCAAGCAGTCCCTTTTATACTATGCAAACAGCCGTTCGGCTTCCTCGGCGCAGAACTCGTCGAGGGAGGCAAAATCGACCTTCGGGCGGTAACACGCCTCAAGCTCGTCGTGCAGGAGCTTTGCCTGCTCAAGGTAGCGGCAAGCCTCCGCAATGAGCGACCTTTTAAGCTCCTGACGGCGCCGCAGCTCATCCTTGTGCCTTGCGAGAGTCTCCTTAGGCACGAGCGCATCGAGCCGTATCCGGCGCTTTGCCTTCGCCCCCGGCATGAGCGATGCCGACACGAAGCCAAGCCCGCAGTCAGGCAGAAGCAGCGCCTCAGTAAGCTCCGGCAGCAGCGGCGAGCGGCAGCGGATGATGCGTCCACCGAAGTGCCGCAGCAGCTCATCAAAGTAGTATTTTTCGAGACCGAGGCGGTCGTCGATGAGATAAACGTGTTTACATAATTCTTCGACGGTGCCGCAAAGCACCTCCTCTCCGGTGCAGCCGATGGAGTGGATGAAGCCTTCGCTTATCCGTTTCGGGGAGCCGCTCTGTGCGCTTGAGCCGAGAGCGGCGGCGCTCCTTGCGCAGCTTTCGGCGGCGGAAACTGTGTTTTTTGCGATAAGTCCCGGAATTTCGGCACTTTTTACGCTGCCCGCCGCAGAGAGATAGGCGTAGGCGCTTTTGTACATTGCTCTGTATTTTTCGGTGAGCTGCGGGATGCGCTCGTCGTCGCAGTGTGCGCAGAAGCGACCGAGGTTTACATAATCAGAATCATATCCGAAGAACCTCGGTTCGAGGATATGCGGCGCCGTGGCGTCGGCGTAGCCGATGCGCAGTTCGGGAAAGTACACGCCGTCAAGCGACTCAGGGTCGCCGGAGCAGAGTATGTAGACGACCTCGAAGCCGTGCGCTTCGGCGCTTTCGGCAAGCTTCCGCATGAAGCTTGACTTGCCGCAGCCGGGACCGCCCTTTATAAGCCGCAGGCAGTCGCCGGGGCTTGACACAAAATCGACGTACAGCGAGTGAAAGCCGTGGGCGGAGTTTGCGCCCAGAAAAAATTCTACAGCCATAATTTGACCCCCATACATAAATTCAAATCATGCTATGCAGCCGACGGCGCATATGTGAAGGCAGGAGGAACACGGTGAAAAAATACGTCTTTTTCGATTTCGACGGAACGCTGTTCGACACGGCGGAGGGAATAGTCAAAAGCGTGCAGTATGCACTCAAAAAGCTTGGGATAGATGCAGAGCCGAGCGAGCTTATGTGCTTTGCCGGACCTCCGCTTGAGGATATGTTTAGGCAAAAATACGGCATGGACGAGGCCACGGCGCTCAAGGCGGTCGGCTATTTCAGAGAGCGCTACAAGCCGATAGGCTGGAAGGAGTGCCGACCCTTTGACGGAGTGGCGGAGCTTTTAACCAAACTTCGGCAGGCGGGCATAACGATCGCCGTTGCGACCTCAAAGCCGGAGTATTTCACCAACGCCATCCTTGAAAATGCGGGACTTCTTACCGCTGTTGACTTTGTCGGCGGCTCGCTTTTTGACGGCACGAGGGGCAAAAAGCACGAGGTCATAGCCTACGTTTTGGAGCATTTCGGCATCTCGCCCGACGAGGCGGTGATGGTCGGCGACAGAATGTACGACGTTGACGGAGCCAAAAAGTGCGGCATGGACTGCATCGGTGTTTCCTACGGCTACGCAGAGCCGGGCGAGCTTATGAGCCACGGCGCACTCTGCGTTGCGGACACGACGCAGGAGCTCTACGAGATACTGACAAAATGAAAAATGACGGTGCTTTGCACCGTCATTTTTCACGTTATCGGAAGTCTTATGATCTCAAGATCTCTGTCCATTGCGTACTTTATCGTGTTCCATGTGCCGCCGCTTTTGCCGCCGTAGCAGGCGATGAGAATGCTCGACTTATCGACCATGTAGCGGTTGCGGTCCATCATGCAGGTGGGCGTGTAGCGGTTGGAGACAAGATGCACGGCGTCGCACTCCATGAGTATGTCACGGTAGCGCTTGCGGCTTTCCGCAGGCCAGCGCTCGTCCTGTCCGTCGTACGGAACGGCCGCTTCGAGGGTTATCCCGACTCTGCGCTTTCGCAGGGCGATTACCGCCTCGGCGCAGTACATATCGCAGCCGAGAGCCATGCCGCATATAAAGTGAGTCACGCCCGATTCGCAGACCGCCTCGACGACGGAACAGAGCTTTTCCTTAAACCCGACGCACATGGGGTCATTTTCGTTGTAGCCCCACGGAAGCTTTGCGGGTCTGTGTCCCGTAAAGCAGCAGCTTTTCCCGAATTCCATTTGCGTTCCTCCCTCTATGCTATGAAGATATTTTATCCCATTGAGAGAAAAAAGTCAAAGGCTATTGACAAAACAGCATAGGTGATTATAATGAAATCAACCGAATAGACGTATCTTCAGGGCAGGGTTCAATTCCCGACCGGCGGTAAAGTCCGCGAGCCGAAAGGCAGATCCGGTGTGATTCCGGAACCGACAGTACAGTCTGGATGGAAGAAGATGCTTGCGTTATCTGCGAGCGCCTGAAAGATATTATCTTTCGGGCGATTATTTTTCTCGGAGGTAACAAAAATGGAAAACCTGAAAAGCCTGTATTTGCAGGTGAAGGACAATCTTACCTTTGTCCTGACCTGCCTTGCGGTGTTTGCGGCGCTTTTTGCGCTTGCGCTCATCTTTGAGCGCTGCGTGCTGAAGCAGCGCAAAAAGCTCGGCAGCACGCACTTCCTTGCGTACACCGCAATTTTCTCCGCAATGGCGGGAGTTTTGATGTTCATTGAGATACCGCTGTTTTTCGCTCCCTCATTCTACGAGATCGACCTCAGCGAGATACCCATAATGATCTGTACCTTCTACCTCGGACCCGTGGCGGGCGTTGTGGCGGAGCTGCTCAAGATCATCGTGAAGCTGGCGTTTAAGGGTACGACGACCGCATTCGTCGGCGACTTTGCAAACTTCGTCGTCGGCTGCTCCTTCGTGCTTCCGGCGTCCTGCATATACCACCTCAAAAAGAGCAAGAAGTCGGCGCTTTGGGGCATGGTCGCCGGCACCGCCGTGATGACGGTGTTCGGAAGCCTGTTCAATGCGGTGTACCTTCTGCCTGCGTTTTCAAAGCTTTTCGGACTGCCGCTCGATGCGATAATCGCCATGGGCGGAGAGGTGAACTCTGCGATAAACAGTGTTTCGACCTTGGTGCTGTTTGCCGTCGTGCCGTTTAATCTCCTGAAGGGCATTATCATTACGGTCGTCACCATGCTGCTCTACAAGCGTGTGTCGCCGCTGCTGCACAAGGGCGACGAAAGGCTCCGCCAAAGACACGCTAAGTAACAGCCGAGAGCCTTCGGATGCTTAAAAACAGGTTGAGGCACTCGTTAAAGTAGATTATCGCAATGTAGCCCGTGAGGGCATAGACGGGCAGCAGCTTCCACACGAGGAGAACGCCGAGGGCGGCGTCGAGGATGTTTATCCCCATGCTCCAAAGCTGCTGACCGAGACCCTTCAGGCAGCCGTCCACCACCGTGTCGAGGTACATGATCGGAATGAGCGGAGATAGCACACGGATGTAATACCCCGCCTCGGACGAGGAGTAGACGGCAAGACCGATCTTTTCACCGAAAATAAACAGCAAGAGAGCCACGGTTACGGAGTAGCCGAGGCTCTTTTTTATCAGAGAGCGGACGCAGCGGGCGATCTCGCTCCTGTCGTCACGCATCTGAGCCTCGGTAAGCTCCGGGACGATAAGCTCCGAGAGCGCCGAAAGCAGGCAGGCGGGGAAGGCGATGACGGGCATGACCATGCCCTGCACCGTGCCGTATACCGACAGCGAACGGTCGGCGGAACAGCCGGACGCCTTAAGTCCCCTCGGAACGAGCAGATGCTCGAGCGTCGTAAGCGCACTTCTTGCGTAAGCGGAAAAGGCGAGCGGCAGCGCAAGCCGCAGCATACGTCCGCCGAGACGAAGGCATTTAACGCTGCCGGGTGCCGCTCTCCCGTCGTTGAGAAAGAACAGCAGCATGAGGACAAAGGACAAAAGATCGCCGCAGACGGTTCCCGTTACGACGGCGGAGCAGCTTGCTTCGATGTCGCCCTCCGGCGCAGAGCGCAGCAGCGCTACGACGATAAGGATCGTCGAGAGCTGCTCTATAAGGTGTACGAGCGCCGGCTTCCACACTCTGCCGCAGGCGGTGAAGTAGCCGCTCATGGCGGCGGTGAGCGATATGAGCGGCATAGAGATCGCAAGGATGCGCAGAGGCTTTACCGTCCTTGCGTCGCCTATCCAAAGAAAGCCTATGGGTTCGGCAAAGCTTCCGAGCAGCAAGAAGGCGGCAACGCCGAAGCACAGGGCATAGGCAAAGCAGCGCCTCATCGCCGAGGCGACCGCAGAATCTCTGCCGCAGCCAAGCTCCTCGGAGACGAGCCTTGTTGCGGCAAAGCGCACGCCGGAGATGGCAAAGGTGCTGCACAGAAAGCCGACAGACAGCACAAGTCCGAAGAGACCTATCCCGGCAGCGCCGATGCGCACCGAGAGCCACACCCGATACGCCATGGAAATAAGGCTCATCAGCAGGGAGGTGCCGGTGAGCAGAGCGGTATTAAAAATCAAACGCTTTTTTCTGACCATGGAAAAGCCTATGAGTCGGGTCGGAAAATATGCGTAAAAACGCCGGAGGCACTCTGCCTCCGGCGTTTAAGCTGACGCCCCTTATGCTTAGTTTTGTACGTTGTAGATCTTTTTGACGTGCTTTGCACCGAAGCCGATGACGAATATCGCCGCAAGCAGGTTTATGAACATTGCGGAGGATATTATGGCTCGTACGGGCAAAAACTCCGCCAAAGCTCCGGCGATAAGCTGACCGCAGAGGGTACCCAAGGTGTTCAGCGTACCGAAGGTGCCGTTAAAGCGGCCCTTGCGCTCGTCGGGAACGTAGTGCTGCGTTGCGGATATGCGAATGTTGTAGCTCGTAACGCCGAGGATGCCGACACAGAAGCACATTATCATCATCACCCACACGGGGAAGTACAGGTAGCTGCCCTCCAAAAGCGACAGAGTGATGTAGACAAACAGTGCGATCACAAATTTCCTCTGCACCGGCAGATGCACCTTGTAGTGGATAAAGCCGCCGATGCCCCGTCCGACCGCCATCATGCCCCAGACCATCATGTAGACGTATTCGCCGTTGTGGAAGGTGCTTTTGAAGTAGGGCAGGGTCAGCGATCCTGTGGCGCCTCCCGCAAAGGAGGAAAAGACGAAGTATATCGCAATGGCAAGCAGACCCTTTTCGCTGTACAGATACTCCATGCCCTTGCGGAAGTCGGAGACAAAGCGGCGTATCCCGCCGCTTACCTCGCTTGAGCTCTGCTTTTGCTTTTCTATGTACTTTTCCTCGGCGCCGATGTGGGTCTCCATGACCGCCGCAATGAAGTAGGTGCAGGTGTTAAAGAGAAACAGCGGCACTATTCCGACGGAGTTGTACACGAGTGCGGAGATGGGGATCATTATCATTGCGAGGGTCTCAAGCGTGCTTGCGATGGAGTACGCCTTCGAGTAGTTGCCCTCGGTGATGAGCAGGGGATAGAAGCTGTCGTAGGCGACGTAGTAGACGCTGCTTATGGTGCCGAGCAGGAAGCAGCCGACCGCCAGTATCGGGAAGCTGAAAAGATCCAGCATGAGTATCGCCGCCATGATGAGATACAAAGCGGAGCTTATAAAATCAAGGGTGTAGATGGTGCGTTTTCGGGAAAAGCGGTCAAGAAACGGACCGCACAGCACCGGTACGACCGCATTCGGCAGCATATAGATGACGTTGTACAGGGCGAACATGAAGGTGGACTTCGTGTAGTCGAGTACAAGCAGACTCATGGCAAAGCCCGACAGCGCACTGCCGAGCATGGACACCACGCTGCCAATCGTGATTATCGTAAAATCCTTTGTCCAAAGGGGATTGGGGCTAAGTTCGTTATTCATTTTTCCTTTCTTTCGGGCCATTCTTCGGGCCTCGTTGCGTTGTCTTTTATGATATACGCCTTGTCGGCGATCTCCGCCATGGGGGAGTCCGAGAGGGAGTCGGAGTAAAACTCCTCGGTGGCGGAATCGGGGAAGGCTTCACGGAAGCGGCGGACCTTTTCGTGACCGAAGCAGTTTAGACCGTGTATCTTTCCACTGTACTTGTCCATCTTCGTCGCAAGCAGCTTTACGCCGAGCTTGTCGGTGATGGGCTTGAGCAGGAATTCCGGCGATGCGGAGATTATGAGATCGTCGTCCTTTTTCTGCTTGAGATACCAGTCGGAGAGCTTATGCTCATGCTCCTTCCAAAAAAGCTCGACCTCGGAGTCGATGTCCTTAAGGTGGGGCAGAAAGCCGAACGCCTTTTCCTTGAGATGCTCCTTTGAGTTAAGCCCCACGAGGTAGCCGATGCCGGCCGCCGCAGCAGCGGGGAGCCAAAACAGATAGAGCGAGGGACGGCGCTTTAAGCACCATTTAATGAAGCTGTAGGACGAGTCGGGATAGAATATGGTCTTGTCAAAATCGTAAGTATTCATTATCTTTTGCCTCTCGGAGTTTTTGAGCTGTTTAATGCGGTGAGCGCACAAAGGGTGAGCGCCGCACCGTCGGCTGCGGCGGCAAGCCAAACGCTTGCAAGCCCGAACAGACCGAGTATTATTATGATGCCCTTGACCGTAAGCGCAAGGCAGAAATTGCGCTTTGCATAGGAAACGCTGCGCTTTGCGGCATACAGCATGAGCGGCAGCTTTGAAATGTCGTCATCAAGAAGATATGCGGTGCAGAGCCTGTTCCCGTCGCCGATCCTGCCCTCTGCGACGGAGACGTCGGCAGCATTGAGCGCCGAGGAATCCGACACGGGATCGCCGACGAAGGCGACAAGCCCGGTGTCCAATGAGCGGGTAAGCTCCTTTATTGCGATCGCCTTCTGCTCCGGCACAAGCTCCGCTATGACGTCGTTTGCACCGAGCGCATAGCCGAGGGTGCTTCCGGTGTCCTGAGAGTCGCCAGTGAGCAGTACGATGTTCTCGACGCCGAGGGAGCGGAGAGAGCGGATGGACTCCTTTGCGCCGCTTCTGATGCGGTCGTCGATGACGATGTAGCCGCCGTAGCGTCCGTCGGCTGCGACGTGTATGATCGTCGCCTCCGACTTCACGGGGGGCGCCTTGACGCCGTGTGCGTTCATAAGTGCGATGTTGCCGACAAGTACCTTCCTGCCGCACACCGTGACCTCGATGCCCCGACCGGGTATCTTGTTCGGACGCTTTATGAGCGAGGCGGGCGGAAGCTTTGTACAGGCGGCCTTTAACGCCTGCGCTATTGGATGGTTAAAGCTGCTCTCGGCGGCTGCCGCAAGCGTCAGCAGGTCCTCCGCCGAAATGCCGACAGGCTCGACCTGAGTGACGGTGAAGCTGCCCTCCGTGACCGTGCCCGTCTTGTCGAGCGCGACGGTGCCGATGTCCGATATCTGCGAAAGTCCCAAGTGACTCGTGACGGCGACGCCGCTATTCAGCGCACAGGATATGCCGCCGGAGTAGCACAGCTCGACGGATGAGACGAGGGAGCAGGTGCATGAGGCGAGCAGAAACACGACGCCCCTTTGCGTCCACTGTACCCAGTTGCCGTCGCTTATCGAGGGGACGAGCGCAAACAAAACGCCGGACACGGCGAGCATGGGAGTGAAGATCTTTACAAAGCCGGAGACTTTCGTCTCGGTCTTTGCGGGAGCGTCCGCCGAGGAGCGCATCGTATCGGGGAGTCTGCGGCGCTTGCCGCCGTCGAGCGAACCGACGCTGTAGCTGCGCCGTGCAAACATAATGAGTACGCTGATGAGCCGATAGATGAGCATTATACCGACCGCCTCGTGATATGAGCCGATGGCAAGCATGGCGGCGCTTGCAAGCGTTATGAGCAGCTCGTCGCTCGTGAGCCGTGCTTTTAAAACGGCGTCAAAGGCGCCGAGGATGGTGTTAAAGCCGGTCAGAACATACGGGACGAGGAACACCGCCAGCACGAGAGAGGAATTAAGCTCCGAGTGGGCGCCGCAGACTATCCACGCTGCGGCAAAGAGCGCAGCGCCGAGGGCCGTTATAAGCAATTCACGCCGGAGCATACCCAGCCCGGACGGTCGTTTGTTATTTTGCATGGTCAACTCCTTATAATAAGGGCATAATACATTATTATAAGTCTACACCAGCGGAGAGGAATAATCAAATCTGCAACTACATAATTTGTTATTAAATAATTATCTCTTGACATAATTTGCGGGTGATGCTATGCTCAGAGTATAATGATGGAGGTGCGCCATGAGAGGTTCGATGCTCAAGGAGATACTCAGGGAACAGAAAACCAACATAAACGAGCTTGCACGTCGGCTCAACGTCCCGGCTCAGACCCTGTACAGCATGGTCAAGCGTGACAATCAGAAGGTCGATTTCGACCTGATGATGCGCATTTGCTCCGAGCTGAACGTCCCGGTCGAGCGTATGTGCGAGGATGTGACCGTTCCCGCTCTGCCGGACAGCGACGAGTTTTCGATGCTCAGCCGCTACCGTCGGCTCGACGAGTGGGGCAGGGAACTTACAAAGCTTGTCATCGACAGGGAGCTTATGCGCTGCGAAAGCACAGCCGAGGCTAAGCCGACTGCGGGCAAGATCATTCCGCTCTACACCACCCCCGCCGCCGCAGGCTATGCTTCGCCTGCCTTGGGCGACGATTACGAGGATTACGAGGTGTCCGGCGACAGCAAGGCGGACTTTGCCGTGCGCATTGACGGCGACAGCATGGAGCCGTATATAAAGGACGGCAGCGTTGCGCTGTGCAAGCGAGGCGCGATAATCCACGACGGCGACGTCGGACTGTTCTTTGTCGACGGCGACATGAAGTGCAAGCAATACTGCCAGGACAGTGAGGGCAACGTGTACCTCTTCTCCGCAAACAGGGAGCGCTCCGATGCGGACGTACACATCAGCGCAACGTCCGGAATAACGCTGCTCTGCTTCGGCAAGGTGCTGCTTGACAAAAGTATTCCGCTTCCGGAGGCATGATGATGGATAAAACAAAAAATGGGTTAAAGGGCGAGGTGCTGCGCTCGTGTCCCAAGGACTATCGGCGCTCTGCCGAGCTTAGCTTTAACACGAAGAAGGGACGCATTGCGGTGACTGCGGTCGGGCTTGCGGCTGCCGCCCTTTGCTTTGCGGTCGGCTGCATTGCGGTCCCCGTTTCCGAGCTTTATAACGTGAGCGGCATTTGGCATCTTATGCTGAGGTTTCTCGTCATAGTCGTTCTGACCTGTGCATATCTTGCGCTCTTTGAGCTTCTGCATTCCGTCGTACTCAAAAAGCTCCTCGGTGCAAGCACGCTCAGGGTGAACGCCGCCTGCCGCAGCTTTTGGTTTACGAGCTCCGACTGGTTCTCGGTGAAGGCGTACTTTACGGCGGCGCTGCTTCCGACGGCGGCAATGTTTCTGATACTGCTCCTTGCGGGCATCATTTTGCCGTCATCGCTGTTCTGGATAGTTTACATAATACAGATAATCAACCTTGCGATACCTGCGCCGTACTACTGCCTCGCCTGCGGGCTTCTGAAGAAAAAGCCCAAGGCGGCGCTCATTCGTGACGAAAAGGACGCCATCGGCATTTGGACTGCATAAGTTGACTTAAGCATAAGGGGCGTATCCGAACTCCGCCTCTGCCATGATTTTTTGTCCTTTCTCTTCGTTGTCGTTCCTTGAAATACGTCAGTATTCCTTCGTCCTCCGCCTTGATAAAGAACAAAAACTTGTGATTGAGCAAAACGAAGTCTGCGGCGCTCATATCAGCTTAAAAACGGGTTCGGATACGCCCCTTATGCTTAACAAAAAACGTCGAAAAAACGTCAGAGGAATTTCCTCTGACGTTTTTTAGTTGTCTTACTATTCCTCGACCGGAGGATCGACAGGCTCCGGCACGGGAATGGGACTCGGCTCGGGGTCGGGCGAGGGGATCGGAAGCTCCTCCGAGCCGGGCAACTCCGGACGCTTTGAGGGTTCGGGCGAGGGATCGGGGTCAAGGAAGGAGTAATCGACCACAAGGTCAGCACCCGTGAAGCTGCCGTCGAGCTTACTCATTGTGCGCTCAAACTCCTTGCTGCCTTTCTTGTACGGGGTGGGGCGGAAGTCGTTATTCTCGTCCGAGCCGCTTATGGAGCAGGGAATATAGTCGCAGGCTTCGAGCGAAACACCCCCGTCGGCATTGCGGCACAGCGTGAGCTGCACGATAACGGAGTCATAGTCACGGGGGAAGGAGTTCCCGCCGAAGGAGAAGTTGCCGAGACTGTACAGGATAAGACCGCCGCCGTATTCCTCGGCGGGCTGCAAGACATGGGGATGCGAGCCGTACACGAGGTCGGCTCCGGCGTCGATCGCAGCATGAGCGAGATTTTTCTGATAGGCGTTGGGGCGGTATGCGCCCTCCACGCCCCAGTGTAGCGCACAGATTATGTACTCGGCGCCGTCGGCTTTAAGCTTGTCTATCGCTTCCTTTATCTGCGTTTCGCTTATCATAAAGCTGCCGTAGCCGCAGTAGATGCCGAGCTTCAGCCCGCTTTCGGTCGTGAAAACGACGCTTTGCCCGTCGATCCCGTAGGCGATGCCACGCTCGTCGAGAGCGCTTAGCGTGTCGTCAAGCCCACGCTGACCGTAGTCCATAATGTGGTTGTTGGCGGTCGTCACAAAGTCGATGCCGCCGGAGACGAGCATATCGGCGTTTTCGGTCGGCGCTTTGAAGTGAAACAGCGAGCCGGAGCTTAAAAGGGCGTCGGAAAAATTGCATTCGAGGTTTGCGATCGTCGCATCGTCGTTTTCAAAATACTTACGGACGTTTTCGAAGGGGTAGCCCATGTCGTCGCCGCAGAGGCTTTGAAACCTGTTTCCCTCAAGGGTGCAGTCGCCGACGAGACTTATCGTAAAGCGCTCATGCTCCGGCTCCGTTTGCACGGCGTCGCTCGGAGCGGGGGTTGCGTTCGGAGAAGGAGATGACAGAAATTCCTCGTCAATGATCCCAAAACGTATAAGCAGCATGAGTGCCGCAAGGACGAGCAGTCCCACTGCCGCCGCTATGCCTATTACAAGCTTCAGTTTTCTCCCCATTTGCGTTTCCCTCTCACCGTAATCTGCGCATATATTTGCGCACTTTGTGATAATTATATACAAAGACGGCAAAATTGACAAGCGGCTTTTGCCAATTTGCCCCTTGACGTGAGAGGAAAGCGGTGCTAATATGTAAAAAACCGATGAGCAAGAGTAGTAATCCGTGCGATGATTTCAGAGAGCCGCCGTTCGGTGTGAGGCGGTATCGGATCTCGGATGAATGGACTTGTGAGGGCAAACCGAAGTTTCAGTAGGGGCGACGGGGTGACGGCCGTTAATACCGTCGGCGTATGGTAGTACGCATGAGTGGGCGAAAAATTCGCCAAGCCGGGTGGCACCGCAGGATATTATCTCCTGTCCCTGCATAATGCAGAGACAGGAGTTTTTTGTTTGCATCCTATCTCTGTAATATGAAAGAAAGGAGCAAACACAATGAAAAACATTCCCTACAAAATCTATCTCGAAGAGGACGAAATGCCTCGTTCCTATCAGAATCTCAGAGCTTATATGAAGGATAAGCCCGACCCGATGCTCAATCCGGCGACGCTCAAGCCCGTGAGCTTTGAGGATATGCGTCCCGTGTTCTGCGACGCCTGCATAGAGCAGGAGTTAAACGTTAGCGACAAGTTCATCCCCATCCCGGAGGAAGTGTTCAACTTCTATAAGATGTACCGTCCCTCGCCGCTCGTGAGAGCCTACAACCTTGAAAAGGCGCTCGACACCCCGGCGGAGATATATTACAAGTTCGAGGGTACGAACACCTCCGGCAGCCATAAATTAAACTCTGCGGTACCGCAGGTCTACTACGCAAAGCAGCAGGGCTTAAAGAGCCTTACGACTGAGACGGGCGCAGGTCAGTGGGGTACGGCGCTTTCCATGGCGAGCGCATTCTTCGGTGTTGACACCAAGGTGTACATGGTCAAGGTCTCGGCCCAGCAGAAGCCGCACAGGAAGGCGGTCATGGAGACCTACGGCGCACAGGTCATAGCATCCCCCTCCGACACGACCGAGGCGGGCAGGAAGATAAACGAGATGTACCCCGGCACCGGCGGCAGCCTCGGCTGCGCCATCAGCGAAGCGGTCGAGGTCGCAGTAAAGACCCCGAACTGCCGCTACGTTCTCGGCAGCGTGCTGAATCATGTGCTGCTGCACCAGAGCATCGTCGGTCAGGAGACTAAGACCGCACTTGACAAGTACGGCATAAAGCCCGACGTCGTTATCGGCTGCGCCGGCGGCGGCTCCAACTTCGGCGGCATAATAACTCCGTTCATGGCGGAGCGTCTTGAGGGCAAGACGAATACCGAGTTCATTGCGGTCGAACCCGCAAGCTGCCCGACCCTCACGAGGGGGAGATACGCATACGACTTCGGCGACATCGGCAAGGTCACTCCGCTTATCAAGATGTACACCCTCGGCAGCGGCTTCATGCCCTCCGCAAACCATGCCGGCGGACTGCGCTACCACGGCATGAACGGCACCATCTCCAAGCTCTATCACGACGGCTATATCAAGGCGGTCAGCTACGAGCAGACCAAGGTTTTCGAAGCGGCAGAGGCGTTTGCAAAGGTTGAGGGCTACCTCCCCGCACCCGAAAGCAGCCATGCGATAAAGGCTGCGATGGACGAAGCACTGCGCTGCCGTGAAACGGGTGAGAAAAAGAAGATACTCTTCTGCCTCACTGGTACGGGCTACTTCGACCTCAGCGGCTACCAGAAGTATAACAGCGGCGAAATGAGCGATTACATCCCGACGGATGAGGAGCTTGAAGCTGGCTTTAAGAGCCTCCCCGTAACCGAGTGATCTTTAGAAAACGGAGTCGAAGAAATCGCAGACCTCACCCCACAGCTCGACGATGCGGAACTTGCAGCGGTAGCCGTCCCCCTCGGTGACGATGCCCCGTGTCTCGCCGTCGAGCGACTCTACGGCGCTGTCGCTCTCGGCTGCGGTGAGGCACAGCGGCGGGAACACGACGCACCACCAGTTGTGCCCCTCGCCCTCGCCGAGGATGACCCGCAGCGACTCGTAGCGCCCGGCGGGGAGCGAGAAGCTGCCGTAGTCCCGTGTGGGATAGTACTCCTGCGTCAGCGTGACCTTGACGGGGCGCCCCTCGGCGGCGGTCTCGGCGGCGGACTTTATCCCATCAAGCTCGGAGCTTATGATCCGCTTTGCCTCGTCCGGGGACTCGGCGTCCTCAAGTTTGGGACTTATGTAGGAAAGTACGCTGTCCCGCACGTTGAGCTTTATGCGCTGCTCGTTTGAGTCGTCGGACACTGCAAGAACGTGCAGTCTTACAAGACTTCCGCTTATGGACTCCTGCCGGGCCTGCGCCCAAGTGCCGAGACAGAGCGTGACGCACAGTGCGAGCATGAGCGAGATCTCCCATATTCTGAACCGTTTATTTTCGATATTCATAACAAAAACCTCCGAAACTATGTACTGACATTAGTATCGGAGGTTTTTTCGGTTTTTAAACATAAGCATAAGGGAAGTATCCAAACCCGTTTTAAAGCTGACGGTAGCTGAACCCCTGCAGCCTGTCGGCGTACCCTTTCGGTTATTTCCGACTTTTTTACTTTGATGGCGTCATTCAAGGAACGACAACGAAGAGAAAGGACAAAAAATCATGGCAGAGGCGGAGTTCGGATGCTCCCCTTATGCTTAAATCTCGGTATGGTGCTTATTTTCGGTGAGAAAAACCGATTTATACTCTGCGGAGAGCGTTTTCTTCGTCGCCTCGGCGCTTTGCCGGTCGGGGAAGATGCCGAAAACGGCAGACCCCGTGCCGGTCATTATCGCACCGAGCGCACCGCAGTCAAGCATACGGTTCTTTATCTCGGCGATGCTGCTCATGCGGCGGTCGGGAACGTCCTCAAACACGTTGTACATACGCCGTGCAAGCTTGCTTAGATCCCCGTCTATGAGCGCCTCGCAGATGCCGGCGGAGTCGGGGTGACAGCGCAGCTTCACCGAGTCGAGCTTTCGGAAAAGCTCCGGCGTGGAGATAGAAAACTCCGGCTTGCAGACGACTATATTGCAATCGGGGAGTGAGGGCAGAGGCAGCAGCATCTCACCTCTGCCGGTCGCAAGGACTGTGCCGCCGGAGACGCAGAAGGCGACGTCCGAGCCGATGCCGGCAGCAAGGGCTTCAAGCCCATGCCTGTCGTAGGGCTTGCCGTACAGCGTATTTAAGGCACGCAGAACGGCGGCGGCGTCGGACGATCCGCCCGCCATGCCCGCACCGACGGGGATGTTTTTCTTTATGAGGATGAATGCGCCCGTGTCGCTTATGCCCTGCGCCTTAAAGAACACCTTTGCAGCACGAACGGCAAGGTTCCGGTCATCGCAGGGAATGAAGCGCAGATTGGTCTGCGCCGTGACCTCGGAGCCTTGGCGCAGCTCCACATAAACGTCGTCACTCAGCGTGACCGACTGCATGACCATGAGCATCTCATGGTAGCCGTCGGGACGCTTGCCTATAACGTCGAGCGAAATGTTTATTTTGGCAAAAGCCTTTTCGTTGATACTTTTCATTTTTCAAACAGCATGGACATTAGGGCGACGCCGGAGTTTACCGTCGGACCCGCTTCGCCGCTCTTCTCGGTGTACGGCAGACCGCAGCCGTCGGAATATCTGCTGTCGTAGAGCATATACGGCACGGGGTCTCCGTCGTGGCCTCTCGTCGAGGTGAGGGTTTTGTGGTCGGACAGGAAGAGGATGCGGTAGTCCCAGCCTCGCCTATCCATCTCGGCGCACAGGGGACGGATCATCCTCGTGTCGAGCCACTGGATGCCGAGCAGCTTACCGTCAAGGTCGCCGTTGTGCGTACACTCGTCGGGCGCTTCGACGTGGACGGCGACAAAGTCATGCATGCTCAGCACGTCGAGCGCTGCGTTCATCTTGCTTTCGTAGTTTGTGTCGATCTCTCCCGTGGCACCGTCGGGGCAGATCATGTCAAGCCCTATGAGCCTTGCGATGCCGTGGCAGAGCGGGACCGCCGAAATGACGGCTCCGTCAAAGCCGTAGCGCTCTTTGAAGTCGGGAAGCGCAACGGCGGTGCCTTCCGCCCAGAACCAAATGCCGTTTGCGGGCATTTTGCCCTCACGCCGAAGCTCCTCGCACAGCGGGTGACGGTCGAGTATCTCGTTTGCACGGCGCATAAGCTCAAGCAGGGTCTCGGCGTTTTTGCAGCCGGAGGGCAGGATGGGACCGATCTTTTCGCCGAGGTGATCGTGCGGCGGTATGAGCTTTATCCCCTCAATGCTTGCGCCCGACTGCTGCGCAATGTGCCTGAAGGAGTGACCGAGGTTTATCTTCATCCCCGCCTTCTCCGCCAAGGGAGCAAAGTCGGGATGCTCAAACAGAGCGGTGATTATCGCATCTGACATGTCCCCGTCGATGCTGCCGGCGGAGTGGGACAGGATGCGTTTTTCCTCAAAGGGCATATCGCCGTCGGAGAGCGTGACCATATTGCAGCGATACGCAATGTCGCCGTCGGAAAGCTCGATCCCGCTTGCCGCCGCCTCCAAGGGCGCACGACCCTTAAAGTACAGCGTGGGGTCGCAGCCGAAGATCGAGAGAATGGCGGTGTCGCTTCCGGGGGGCAGACCCTCCGGCACATTGCGGACGCTGCCGACCTCGCCCTTTGCGGCAAGGGCGTCGATAAAGGGCTTTTCCGCCGCCTCAAGCGGCGTTTTTCCGTTAAGCTCCGGAACGGGATTATCCGCCATTCCGTCGCCTATAATAAGTACATATTTCATAAGCATCTTCCTAATAATAAAAATTAAATCTATACTACACTAAAAATCGACGCTTGAAAAGGGTAATTGTTGATTTTTTGCCCGTCATGTGAGAAAATGTAAGCAGCGAACACAGAAGGGTGAAGCATATGAGAAGAAGCAAAAAGCTGCCTAAGTGGGCGGTCATCGTCATTCTGATAGCGGCGATCGCAGTGTATGCGGTCGATTACTTTACTCAGGACAGAGTGACGGAGCCTATGGACGGGTTGTACGTCCATTTTATCGACATCGGTCAGGGCGATGCGTCGCTCATTGTCTGCGACGGAAAAACAATGCTGATAGACGGCGGCGAGGTGGACGAGGCGGACAGGCTCGTCGATTACCTTGAGCGGCAGGGGGTCAAGACGCTTGACTATGCGGTATGCACCCACTCCCACGCCGACCACTGCGGAGGGCTTGACAAGGCGATAGAGCGCTTCGGCGCAGAGACGGTGTTCACGTCGCCCTACACGACGGAGATAAACCAGTATAAGCAGGTGGTTGAGGCGGCGGACGAGGTGGGAGCGGAGCTTTGCGTTCCCGACTTCGGCGCCGAGTACAGGCTCGGCGAGGCGGTGTTTACCTTCATAGGACCCCTTGAGGAGTATTCCGACACGAATAACAACAGCCTTGTCCTGCGTCTTACATACGGCGACAAGAGCTTTCTCTTCACCGGCGACATGGAGAGGGAAGCCGAGAACGATCTGTTAGACTCCGGGGTGAAGCTTTCAAGCGACGTGCTGAAGGTTGGGCATCACGGCTCATCGACCTCGACGAGCTACCGTTTCCTGTACGAGGTGTCGCCGGAGATCGCCGTCATATCCTGCGGCGAGGACAACAGCTATGGTCACCCGCACGAGGAGGTACTAAGCAGACTGAGTGACGCCGACGTCACGGTGTACAGAACGGACCTCGACGGCAGCGTCGTGCTGTTCTGCGACGGCATGAAGGTCACGAAAAAGTGAGGAAAACGATGAAGCTTGTGATTTGCGACGATCCCGACCTGAAGCTCAGTGTCGGCGGAGAACATATAATAGTAAAGCCCGACGGCAGGCTGTGTCGCTGTCTCGGCTGCTTCGGCGTACACTACACGCAGGTCAATATCCCGGCGCTGATGTACAAGCTCGGAGCGGAGCTTATGTGGAGAATAGCCGTCGTGAAAAACGGCAACAAGCCGTGGGACATCGGCAGAAAGCTGTGAGAAAAGAGATGGATAAAATGCCTGAGTTGTGGGATGTTTACGACATCGACAGAGTGAAAACGGGACGCACCGCCGTGCGGGGTGAGGTGCTTGCGCCGGGGGATATGCATTTGG
Organism: Clostridiales bacterium; assembly: GCA_004556755.1. GTDB lineage: Bacteria > Bacillota > Clostridia > Oscillospirales > Oscillospiraceae > F23-B02. Next base: position 77,604 of record SFFW01000005.1, read on the forward strand.
TTATACACATCTGCATATTCGGAAGCGACGGTCGGCTGCTCATTCAGCAGCGGCAGCCGTGGAAAACGTGGCCGGAGTATTGGGACGTGACCGTCGGCGGCAGTGCGCTTTTAGGTGAAAACTCACGTCAGGCGGCGCACAGGGAGCTGCTTGAGGAGCTGGGACTCGACATAGACTTTACAACACTTCGCCCGACCTTTACGCACAATTTCGACGAGGGCTTTGACGACTTTTACATCCTTGTGCGGGACGTGGATATACATAAGCTGCGCCTCCAGCCGGAGGAGGTAAAGTCGGTCGCATGGGCGACTGCGGACGAGGTGTTTCGAATGATGGATGAGGGACGCTTTATTCCCTTTTACAAGAGCTTCGTTCAAAGCCTTTTTGATTTGCAGGGCAAATCCGATTTCCTGAATATTTAACAAAAAACCGCCCAAACGCTGGGTGCCCATAACACAGGAAGCAACAAATTTTCAATGATTATGGCATCTGGCAGTCGAGGTTAGCAAAAAAGAAAATGAGCGATACTTGGTTTGAATGACCAGGTATTGTTCATTATTCATCCGCACGATACAGTCACGGTGCCGAACGCCGAAGAGTGCGGAGGCAAGGCAAAAAGCTGTTGTTATACGGCGGAGGTCGTGTTATATTGATTTTATATTGTTATTGTAGGTGAGCATAATGGAAACGATAAAGATAAAGTATTTTACTGACATTGAGCCTGTAACACCGATGTGCAAGGGCGACTGGGTCGATCTGCGTGCGGCGGAGGACGTCACCATGAAAAGCGGTGAGTTCTGCCTTATCCGCCTCGGCGTGGGAATGATCCTGCCCGAAGGCTTTGAAGCGCACCTTGCGCCGAGGTCGTCGACCTTTGCAAAGTTCGGCATCATCGCCGCAAACAGCGTCGGCGTCATCGACAACTCCTTCTGCGGCGAGGAGGACGAGTGGCGTATGCCCGCCATCGCTCTGCGTGACACGACCATTCACAAGGGTGACCGCATTTGCCAGTTCAGAATAATGGAAAATCAGCCGGCGCTGTGCTTTGAAACGGTCGAGAGCCTCAAAAGCGAAAGCAGGGGCGGTTTCGGCTCCACGGGGACGAGGTAAAGCGTCTCTTCCACGCTTTGAGTTTTTGTGTATATTAAACACAAAACACGGCAAAAATAGAAGCAACCGATAATATTGGAGGTTGATTCTATGGATAACGGTAAAACCGGCGGAAAAATGGAAAAATTCTTTGCCGGAAAGGGCTATTACATAGTCCTTGTACTATGTATAGCGGTCATAGGCGCATCGGTGTGGAGCCTTGCGTCGAGAGGCGACGACGCCGCAAAGGCGAATCCCAAGATCGAGATTTCCGACGTCATCAAGAACGACGACAGCAAGAAGGACCGGCTCCCCGTGATCGTCACCAATCCCCCGCAGCCGACGCCCGAAGTCAATATCGACGATGCGGAAGTCACCGGAACCGTCGTGTCGGACACGGCTCCGACCTCGTGGGTGCGCCCCGTGGTGGGGCAGGTGGACCGTGCCTATTCGATCGAAACGCTCGCCTATGACGTGACGATGAAGGATTGGCGGACGCACGACGGCATCGACATCAGCACCGATGCGGGTGCGGTGGTCCGTGCGGCGGCGGACGGAACGGTCGAAAGCATAAAGCAGGACGATCTTTACGGCACCACGGTCGTGATAAAGCACGGCGGCGGTATCAAGACCGTATACTCGAACCTTGCCGAGACCCCGACCGTGAGCGAGGGTGACAGCGTGAGAGCGGGGGACGTTATCGGCTCCGTGGGCGAAAGCGCCCTGTGCGAGATAGGGCAGCCTGCGCATCTGCACTTTGCAATGAGCGTTGACGGCGTGAGTGTTGACCCCGATTCCTACCTCCCGCCGCAATAAATTTTGAAAAAAACGAAAAAACGGTTGACAACATGGGCTGTTTCTGCTAAAATTCTCATTGCTCATTTGAGAGATGGCGGCATAGCTCAGTTGGCTAGAGCATGCGGTTCATACCCGCAGTGTCCCCGGTTCGAATCCAGGTGCCGCTACCAAAAAGGCGCAGCCTATTATACTGCGCCTTTTATTTGGCCCGTTGGTCAAGCGGTTAAGACACCGCCCTTTCACGGCGGTAACATGGGTTCGATTCCCGTACGGGTCACCAAGAAGAAGCAGTTCACTTACAAGTGGACTGCTTCTTCTGTTTTACTTCCTTTTCAGCTTTCCGATTTGTTTACGAATCCATTCCACGACACCAACGTTCCCGTTAAATAACGATACCGCCGTTCCGCAGACGGGACAGCTCGTTTGTCCTTCCTCTATTGCCGCACCGCAATTTTTACAAAACATGCGTAATCTCTCTCCGCTGCGCATTATTGTAATATGATACCACATATACCGCAAAAGCACAAGCAAATTTTTACTTTTTCGACAATGCAATTATTGGGCTTAAAGGGCTTGTGCGGATGTCGGAAATTTGGTATTATAAAGTGTATGCTTATTACGAACGGAGGCAGACGATGGCAGCACACAGCAGAGGCAGGAGCAGGCGCTCCTCCAAGAGATCCTACGCCGCATATATAATCATAACCGCAGTCGTTCTGTTTGCGGTGCTTATAGTCGTGCTTATCTACACCTCACGCATTGCACCCGTGTGCAAGCTCAACGTTAAAGGCCTTTCCGCCGACTCCCCTGCCGACGCTCAGGCGATATGCAGAGCCGACTACGCAAAGTTCAAAAAAGCGTCCGAGGGCCATGAGGGCTGCGTTTGGGTCTGGTGCGGCAAGGGAGCCGTGTTCCTGACGGATGCCGACGACCTCACCATAATCGCAGGAAGCGAGTCCGGCTTTACCCGTGTAAGCTTTATCGACGAGGACGGCACCGAGATGACGGGCTACGTCATTGACCCGGAGTCGCCCCCGAACGAGCTGGGCAGGATCAGCCTCAGCGGGGACGGTCCCTTTAATTACGAGGACGTCGGGATGAGCATACGTCAGGCGCTCCGTGCCGGAGAGCTTGACTACGACGGTGCCGTGTACCTTTGGAAGGTCGGCACAAACACGGTATTTGCCGTAAAGCCCGACGCTTACACGCTCATCGACGGTACGCAGGTGAGCTTTACGGACGACGGCAGTCAGCTTTGCTTCTGCCGCATCCTCGATACCGATATTTCTGAATAAGGACTGAGATAATGGCAAATTTGATGTATGACAGCATGGGCGGCGTAAAGCGTATTCTTGAGATCGTGAAAACGCTCAGCCGCTACAATCTCGGCGAAGGGCTTACGCCCGACAGATTCTGCGAAATGCTCAAGGAGCTTGGCCCGACCTACGTCAAGATCGGTCAGCTTCTGTCCATGCACCCCGAGATCGTTCCGCCGGAATACTGCAAAAAGCTTGAGAGCCTGCGCACGAGCGCAACGCACCTCGTGACGGTGCAGATAAAGGAGATCATAAGCGAGGAATACGGCAGACCGTGGAACACGGTGTTTTCACGCATAATGCCTATACCCCTCGGCTCTGCGTCCATTGCGCAGGTGCATGAGGCGTACCTGCCCGACGGCACCCGTGTTGCGGTCAAGGTACAGCGCCCCGACATATACGACACGATGGAGCGTGACATTAAGCTCCTCAAATCGGCGCTCGGCATAGTGAAGCTCAAGAAGATAAACGACGTCATGGATCTCGGAGACACGCTCGACGAAATGTGGCAGGTCGCTCAGCAGGAGATGGATTTTCTGCGTGAGGCGGAGAACATTCGCCGTCTGCGCAAAAACATCGAGGGCATAAAGTACGTCTACTGCCCCAAGGTCTTTGACGAGCTGACGACGAAAAACATCCTCGTCATGGAGTACATCGGCGGCTGTGAGCTCAACGACACCGAGGCGCTGCTCCGTGACGGCTACGACGTCTCCGAGGTCTGCACGAAGTTTATAAACAACTACATAAAGCAGTTTGCGGAGGATCACTTCTTCCACGCAGACCCGCACCCCGGCAATATCCATGTCGAAAACGGCAGGATAGTTTGGCTCGACCTCGGCATGATGGGAACGCTCACAGAGGACGGCGCCGAGCTTATTAAGGTCTGTATGCGTGCCATCGTCACGAACGACCACATCTCCTTTGCCGACGCCGTTATGCGTATCTGCGAAACGCCGGAGAACATAGACAGAGACGGTTTTTACGCAAGTATGCGCGCCTATCTCGACAAGTACCGCATCATCACCATGGAGGAGATGAGCAGCACGGTCGATATATTCTCCGACCTGTATCAGATCTCACTCAGGTACGGTATACGCACTCCGAGGTCGATGACGATGTTCTGGCGCAGCATATCCATCATGGAGGGTACCGTCTCCCAGCTTGCGCCGGAGACCGATCTTTCGACAATCATTGGCAGGCACCTTGCCGCACAGTCCATGGTCGGCGGCATAGCCGGCTCCATAACGAAAAAGGTCTCGCACCGAAGGCTCGTTTCCGGCGAGGCGCTCTCGTATAACGATTCCCCGCGCCCCGTCGAGGACGAAGTGCCGATCGAAGAAGAATAATGAAAAAAACGCCCTCTTGGGCGTTTTTTCAAAGCGGATAAAACTTTCTCCGCAAAAAAGAACAGCCGCAGCAGCGGCTGTTCTTTTTTTGGTGGAGAATAGCAGACTCGAACTGCTGACCTCTCGCGTGTGAGGCGAGCGCTCTAACCGGCTGAGCTAATTCTCCGAAACGGACTACTCAGTCAGTATAGCATTGCCGAGGAAATATTTCAAGAGCGAAATTTGCATTTTTACGTCGGATTTTTTGAACGCTGTGTTTGGTTTGTCATGCTTACGGAATATGTATGAAAACAAAAACAAAATCGGCGATTTTGCCAATTTGTGCATCCGCATTAAATAAAAATGCACTTTTGGGCATTTCAGAGAAAAATGCATTCAAAAGCAGTGCAAAAATTGCATCATAAGGCATGCACTGTCTAATATCCACAAAAAAACAGGGTGATTTTTGTCGGTTTTTAATGGCGCTTGTCTAGAAATTAACGGGTTAAAATGTTGACCGAAGCACTCGTTGATGTTAAAATATAGCCGTTGCAGTATGCATATGCTGCGCAGAGGAGCAGATATATGAAAGACGTTAAAGTGCTTATAGGAAATTACGGCAGCGGCAAGAGCGAGCTTGCGCTGAATTTTGCAATGCAGGCGGCGGCAAGGGGCGAACGCACCGAGCTGCTTGACCTCGACATGGTCAATACATACTTCAGACTTACCGAGCGAGGCAAGATGGTCGAGCAGAAGGAGATCCGTCTCGTATCTCCGAACTATGCCTGCTCCGGCATCGAAACGCTGTCCCTGCCCGCAGAGGTCGCATCCGCTTTCGTTTTGGACTGGGATACCGTCATATTCGACGTCGGCGGCGATGACGTCGGCGCAACGGCGCTCGGCAGATACCATCAGGATTTCATGGATCTTGAAGAGGGCGCTTTGGAGGTCTTAAACGTCGTGAACATCCGCAGACCCCTTTCCGGTACCGTCGAAAAGCTGATCAGACTTCAGGAGGGAATGGAGCTGCATTCCCGTCTCAAGATAACCGGCATGATAAACAACACGAACCTTGCGACCGAGACCTCGGAGGAGGAGCTGCGGGACGGCTATTATATGCTGAAAGAGGTTTCGGACAGGACGGGCATCCCCGTTGCATATACTACCGGCAAGAAGGAGTTTCTTGAGAAGTTCCTTTCGGAGGGACATGACCCCAAGTACATAGGCACCCCCGTTGCGATAGATATGTTCATGCACCGTGACTGGGACTCCTACATAAAGTACGGACTCAATACCGTCGATCCGAGGCAGAAAAATCTTTGATATGTCCTGCGGGAGCAGTTCATATATAACACGTCACTAAATTTTAGCAAAAATTAGGAAAAGAGGTAGTAACATGGTAAAGGTAACCATCAATGAAAACCTGTGCAAGGGTTGCGGTCTCTGTGCAAGAGCCTGCCCCAAGCATATCATTGAGCTTTCCAAGGCAAAGATCAACGCAAAAGGTTATCACCCGGCTGAGGTCGTAAGACCCGAAGAATGCATAGGCTGCGCATCCTGCGCACGCACTTGCCCCGATGTGGTAATCCACATCGAGAAAGAATAAGGAGGAACAGAAAAATGGCCAAAACTCTTATGAAGGGTAGCGAAGCTATTGCAGAGGCCGCCATCAGAGCCGGCGCCCGTTACTTCTTCGGCTATCCTATCACCCCGCAGACTGAGATCCCTGAGTACATGGCAGCCCGTATGCCCGAGATCGGCGGCTGCTTCCTGCAGGCTGAATCCGAAGTCGCAGCAATCAACATGGTCTACGGTGCAGCAGGCACCGGCGCACGTGTCATCACCTCTTCCTCCAGCCCCGGTATTTCCCTGAAGCAGGAAGGTATCTCCTACTGCGCAGGCGCACGCCTTCCCGCAGTCATCCTCAACGTCATGCGTGGCGGCCCCGGCCTCGGCAACATCCAGGCCTCTCAGGGCGACTACTTCCAGGCAGTCAAGGGCGGCGGCAACGGTGACTACCACCTGCTGACCTACGCTCCCTCCTCCGTACAGGAAGCTATCGACATCATGATGTTCGCCTATGATAAGGCAGAGCAGTACCGCATCCCCGTTCTCTTCATTGCTGACGGTATCATCGCTCAGATGATGGAGCCTGTTGAGATGCCCGAAATGGTCGACTTCAAGATCGACCCCGAGAAGAAGCCTTGGGCCTGCACCGGCTGGAAGCCCGGCGACGATCCCGAGAAGCGCGGCATAATCAACTCCATTTACATTTCCACCGAGGAACTCAGCGATCATAACGACGTTCTGCAGGCCTGCTACAAAGAGGTCATTGAAAACGAGCAGATGTGGGAAGAGTACAACTGCGAAGGCGCAGAGATTATCATCACCGCATTCGGCACCGTTGCACGTATCGCAAAGTCCGCTATCAGCGAGCTGAAGGCCGAGGGCATCAACGTCGGTCTGGTACGTCCCATCACCGTATGGCCCTTCCCGTACGACGCAATGGCAAAGGTCATCGGCGCAGACAGCGTAAAGGCTGTTCTGGACGTAGAGCTGAACGAAGGCCAGATGCTGCAGGATGTCAAGCTTGCAGTCAACGGCAGCAAGCCCGTTGATTTCTTCGGTCACTGCGGCTCCCAGATGCCCACCACCGACGAGATCGTCGCGAAGATCAAGAGCATGAAGGAGGCTATGTAAAATGTCCGTAGTATTTGAAAAAACCAAGCTCCTTACCGATAAGCAGTTCCATTACTGCCCCGGCTGCAACCACGGCATTATCCACCGCCTGGTAGCAGAGTCCATTGAAGAGCTCGAAAAGGAAGGCGTCATCGAGGAAGGCAAGGTCATCGGCGTTGCTCCTGTCGGATGCTCCGTTTTTGCATATGATTACTTTAACTGCGATATGTACGAAGCCGCACACGGCCGTGCTCCCGCAGTTGCAACCGGCGCAAAGCGTGTTGTCGGCAAGGACACCCTCGTATTCACCTACCAGGGCGACGGCGACCTCGCTTCCATCGGTACCGCAGAGATCGTTCACGCCGCACACCGTGGCGAGAAGATCTGCACCATTTTCGTCAACAACGCAATTTACGGCATGACCGGCGGTCAGATGGCTCCTACCACCCTCGTAGGTCAGAAGACCACCACCTCTCCCAGAGGCCGTGACGAAGCATGGTGCGGCGCTCCCATCCGTATTGCCGAAATGCTGGCTACCATCCCCGGCTCCTACTACATCGAGCGCTGCGCAGTCAACAACAACGGCAACATCATGAAGACCAAGAAGGCCATCAAGAAGGCATTCACCTATCAGATGGAAGGTAAGGGCTTCTGCCTCATCGAGGTTCTGTCCACCTGCCCGACCAACTGGGGCCTCAGCCCGGTCGAAGCCATGAAGTGGCTGGAAGAGAACATGATTCATTACTATCCCCTCGGTGTTAAGAAAGACAAGGAGGCCGAATAATATGAAAAAAGAATTTATATTCGCAGGCTTCGGCGGTCAGGGCATGCTCCTGATCGGCAAGTTCCTTGCAATGGCTTGCATGCTCGACGGTAAGCACGTTTCTTGGCTTCCCTCTTACGGCCCCGAAATGCGTGGCGGTACCGCAAACTGCTCCGTCATCGTCTCCGACGATCCCGTTGCTTCTCCTCTGGTCGACATGGCTGACGTTGTCGTTGCCATGAACCGTCCTTCTCTCGACAAGTTCGAGCCGCATGTAAAGCCCGGCGGAATTCTGGTAATCAACAGCTCCATCATCGACCGCAAGGCAGAGCGTGACGACATCACCGTCGTATACTGCGATGCAAACCGCATAGCGGAAGAAGTCGGCAACCCCAAGGGCGCAAACGTCGCAATCCTCGGCGCAATGCTGGCAAAGGCACCCGTCACCAGCGACGAGAGCATGAGCGAAGCGATCCGCATCGAGCTCGGCGAGCGCAAGGCAAAGTTCCTCCCCGGCAACATGAAGGCACTTCAGGCCGGCAAGGATGCCGCAAACGCACAGTAATCTATACCTATAATAAAAAGAAGCGGCAGCTGCCGCTTCTTTTTTGTTTAAGCATCGGCGTGCAAAAGCTAAGACCTTTGCCCGCCGATGCTTTATATTCCCTTGTACTTCCGCTTTGTAGCCATGCCGCCTCTGATGTGGCGCTCGGCCTTGTTGAGATCCAGCACCTGCCGAACCTCGGAATACAGGGCGGGATTGACCGTTCGCAGCCTTTCGGTGAGATCCTTGTGTACGGTGCTTTTTGAGATGCCGAAGTGCTTTGCCGCTTTTCGGACTGTTGTTTTGTTCTCGATTATGTACACGGCAAGATCGCAGGCACGCTCTTCGATATTTGTATGCAAATACACCACTCCCCGTTTTTACATGGTAAATGTATATGTATGGCTGCGGCGGCATATGAGCGATAATCACGGCTTGCAAATTTTTATGCATATGTTAAAATAATAATTTAGAGATGAGGTGATCCCATTGAACGGTACCGTCAGAAAGGGCGGAAATATGAAGGTCATACGGCAGCTTTTAAAGGGCAGTATGAAGTATTTCGTGCTTTGCATCCTTGCGGGCGTGCTGTTTACGGTTTGCGAGCTTGTGATACCGCAGATACTCAGAGTCTCGGTCGACTCCGTCATCGGAGACAGCAAGCCGGATATTCCGACGTTTCTGCTGTCGGCGCTTGACTCCGTGGGCGGTATTGCCGCTGTGCGAGCGAATATGTGGAGCCTTGCGCTTCTGGTGCTGCTGTTCGGCGGACTGAGCGCAGTCTTTCGCTATGCGATGAATATGTATAACGCAAAGGCGGGCGAGACCCTCGTCAAGACCGGCAGAGACCTTCTGTACGGACATATACAGAGACTGCCGTGGAGCTGGCACTCCGAAAACCCCACGGGCGATATCATTCAGCGCTGCACCTCGGACATTGAGCGTATTAAGACCTTTTTCCAGGAGCAGTTCGTTGCGGTTTTCCGCATTGTGATACTCATTGTGCTGTCGCTTGTGTGCATGATCGCAATGAACTTCAAGCTTTCGCTCGTTGCGCTCATCATGTTCCCGATAATCATTCTATACTCGTGGCTTTTCCACAACAGGATCCGTGACCGCTTCACCGACTGTGACGAAAACGAGGGCGTTCTGAGTACGATAGCGCAGGAGAACCTCACGGGCATCCGTGTCGTTCGTGCCTTCGGTCAGGAGGACTTCGAGCGCCGCCGCTTCGATGCGCAGAACGAACACTACACGAGCCTGTGGATAAAGCTTTGCCGCACTCTCGGTTCGTTTTGGGCGGTGGGTGACCTTACGAGCTGCCTTCAGGTCATGCTGACCGTCATATTCGGCAGCGTGCTTTGCGTTAAGGGCGAAATGAGCGCAGGCGAATTTATATCGTTTACGGTGTATAATTCCATGCTCATAAACCCGGTGCGCCGTCTCGGAAGAATGATCTCCGAGATGAGCAAGGCGGGCGTGTCCGTGTCCAGAATCGCAGACGTGCTTTTGGCGCCGACGGAAAAGGATGCGGAAAACGCCGAAGCCGCTCCCATGACGGGAGATATAGAGTTTAAAAACGTGTCCTTTGCATACAAGGACGGTGACGAGGTGCTGAAGGATCTGTCCTTCACCGTACCGGCAGGCAGCAGCTTCGGCGTTCTCGGCAGCACCGGCTCCGGCAAGAGCAGCATAATTTTGCTGCTGTGCAGGCTCTGCGACCCCGACTCAGGCAGCATATGCGTCGGCGGCAGCGACATTGCGCAGATGCCCGCAAAATGGGTGCGCTCGAACGTCGGCGTGGTGCTTCAGGAGCCGTTCCTGTTTTCAAGGAGCATCGAGGAGAACATCGGCATCTGCGGCGCCGACGATGCAGAGGTGCGCAGAGCGGCACGCACGGCGTGCATCGACTCGGACATCGAGAGCTTTGCAAACGGCTACGACACCATGGTCGGCGAGCGGGGCGTGACCCTGTCCGGCGGTCAGAGGCAGCGTGTTGCCATTGCCCGAATGCTCACGAGGAAAACGCCGATCATCGTGTTTGACGATTCGCTATCCGCTGTCGATACCGAGACGGACGAGCGCATACGCACGGCGCTCAACGCCGACCTCAAGGGCATTACGAACATTATCGTTTCACACAGGATAACTACCCTTTTGGGCTGCGACAGGGTGCTTGTACTTGAAAACGGTACGGCGTCCGACATCGGAACGCCGCAGGAGCTTCTGCAAAGGGACGGACTGTTCAGAAGGATATACGACATACAAATGGCGATAGAGGAGGAGAGCGTATGAAAAAGAAATTTTCATGGTTCGGCATCCCCGCTATCATGCCTTACATAAAACCATACAAAAAGTTAATCGTCACCATGGTGGTCGCCGGTGCGATAGGCAGCGGCATGGACGCAGTTATACCGCTGTTCCAGCAGTATGCGATAAACAACTTCGTCGCAAACTCAACGCTGTCGGGGCTTTGGATATTCGTTGCACTGTACGTTTTGGTCATGGCGGTGCAGGTGGTGACGAACTATATTTCGGCGTTCGGCGCCTGCAAAGCGGAAATGTACATCGGCAGGGACCTAAAGCGTGCAAGCTTCGATCACCTGCAAACGCTGTCGTTTTCGTACTTTAATCAGAACAGCGTCGGCTACATACACGCAAGGGTGATGTCCGATACCGACCGCATAGCGGGAACGCTGGCGTGGGGCATCATGGAGTCGGTGTGGTACGTTGCGTACCTTGTGCTTGCGATCGTGATGATGCTGGTACTCAACTGGAAGCTTGCACTGTGCGTCATTGCGGCGGTGCCGGCGGCGGTAGTCATGGGCAGCATTTTTCAGAAGAAAATGCTGAAATACCAGCGCAGGGTCAGAGAATCAAACTCGCATATAACCTCGGCGTTCAACGAGGGCATAAGCGGTGCAAAGACCATAAAAACACTGGTCATTGAGGACAAGACCGAGACGGAGTTTGACGGGCTTACCGCCGAGATGAAGCGGCTGAGCTTAAAGCATATGCACTTCCGCAGCCTGTTCATGTCGGGTACTGCGTTTGTCTGCTCTATTGCACTTGCCGTCGTGCTGTGGCGGGGCGGCATTATCAGCGCCGAAGGCGTCATGCTCATCGGCACGCTGTCTGCGTTTATCAGCTATGCGCAGGGCATGATGGAGCCGATACAGTTTCTCGTTCAGGTCATCTCCTCGCTCATAAACGTTCAGGTCAACGTGGAGCGCTTCACGAGACTGATGGAAACGCAGCCGGACGTTGCGGACAGCCCCGAAGTCATAGAAAAGTACGGCGACGACTTTTCACCAAAGCGTGAAAACTGGGAGCCGCTGCACGGCGACGTGGAGTTCTGCGACGTGAGCTTCCGATACCCCGACGGCGACGACTATGTGCTTGAGCATTTCAATTTGAAGATACCGCAGGGGACGAACGTTGCGATAGTCGGCGAGACGGGAGCGGGAAAATCGACGCTCGTGAACCTCGTCTGCCGCTTCTTCGAGCCGACCTCCGGCAAAATACTCATAGACGGCGTTGACGCAAGGGAACGCAGTCAGCTCTGGCTGCACTCTAACATCGGCTACGTTCTGCAAACGCCGCACCTGTTTTCGGGTACAATACTTGAGAATCTGCGCTACGGCAACCGAAATGCGAGCATGGAGCAGATAGAGGCTGCGGTGAAGGCGGTCTCGGCGGATAAGATGATAAGCAGGCTGCCCGACGGCTACGACACCGTTTTGGGCGAGGGCGGAGGCGGTCTGTCCACGGGCGAAAAGCAGCTTCTGTCATTTGCAAGGGCGCTGCTTGCCGATCCGAGGATATTCGTGCTTGACGAGGCGACAAGCTCCGTCGATACCGTGACCGAGCAGCTTATCCAGAACGCGATCGACAAGGTGATGAACGGCAGGACGAGCTTTGTCATTGCACACAGGCTCTCGACCATCCGCAAGGCGGACCTCATACTCGTCGTGAGCGACGGCAAGATAATCGAGCGAGGCACCCACGCAGAGCTTATGAGGCTGAACGGCGAGTACCGCAAGCTGTACACCATGCAATACCGTGAGGAACAATATAGGAGCTTGACTTAAGCGACGCAGGCTTCGTCTTGCTTAATCGCAAAGCCTTGCCTGCAACGCACAGTAAAAACTGCGGCAACATGTGCTTGAATAAAACAGGCAATGATTGTATAATCAAAAGTAACACTAACGAAGGAGACGGATAAGATGAAAAAACGCATTCTTAGCCTCGTGCTGACGCTTGTGCTGATCCTCAGCCTTGTGCCTGCTCCGGCAATTGCGGTATATGACACCGCTGCCGTCGGCGACTGCACGATCACCTCTCAGCCGAAGGATGTCACTGTAAACCCCGGTCAGACGGCGACCTTCACCATAGCGGCGACGAATCCGGACAGTACGAATCTCAAGTACCTTTGGTTCGATGCCGACAAGGTGAATCTTGCCGATCTTGACTACAAGGAACTGAGAGCTGCGATCGACAAGATCAAGGCGGCAAAGCTCGGCGAGGGCAAGACGCTGAGACTCACAAACGTGACCGAGGAGTCCGACGGACTGCGTGTGCGCTGTGCGGTGTACTATGAGAAAACCTTAGCTTTTCCCAAGGATCTGACCTTCAGCAGCGTTGCGGTGCTGCACGTCAACGCAAAGGCGTGCGACGAGCATACGCTCAGCTTCGTCCCCGCAACCGAGGCGACCTGTGCAACTGAGGGCAACCTTCCGTACTACCACTGCTCCGTCTGCGGAAGATGCTACATCGACGAGGAAGCAAAGTACGAGACCACGGTTGCGGAATGCACTATTGCGGTGCTCAACACCCACGCCGAGGTCGTTCACGTCGATGCGTCGGTGCCTACCTGTGCCGAGGTGGGACTTAAAGAGCATTACACCTGTCTTATCTGCGGCAAGCTGTTTTCGGATGCCGAGGGCAAGACCGAGATATCTGCCGACTCCATAGAGCTTGCAAAAGACCCCGCAAACCACACGAACCTTGCGGAGGTCACGGCAAAGAGCGCTACCTGCTGCGAAAAGGGCAATGTTCACCACTGGTACTGCGACGGCTGCGACAAGTATTACTCCGACGCCGAGGGCAAGACCGAGATGAAGCGCTCGGAGACCGAACTCGACAAGGACCCCGCAAACCACACGAATCTTATCGAGCATAAGGCGAAGGCCGCAAGCTGCACCGCTCCCGGCAATATCCGCTACTGGTACTGCGCCGGCTGCGAAAACTACTATTCCGACGCTGCCGGCAAGAACGAAATAAAGAAGAGCGACACCGTACTGGACCAGCTCAAGCACGACTATCACTGGATCGCCATAAGCGAGGACGGCGTTGAGTACCACGCCCGCAAATGCTCCATGTGCGGCGGTCTTACCGACACGGGCAGCCACACAGGCGGCACCGCCTACTGCTCCGGCAAGGCGGTCTGTGAGACCTGCAACTTTGAGTACGGCGAAACGGATGCAAATACTCATATCAATACCGAGCTTCGCAAGTTCGTCGCTCCCACTCCCGACTCCGAGGGATACTCCGGCGATCTTTACTGCCTTGACTGCGGCGTGCTGGTGCAGCAGGGTCATGTGACCGACAGGAGCTGCGCTCATGTGCTGAGCAAGGTCGAAGCAAAGGAAGCTACCTGCCAGGAGGAGGGCAACATCGAATACTGGCGCTGCGAACGCTGCAACGTCCGCTTCTCCGACGAAAACGGTGAAAACGAGATAAGTGCAGACGATACCGTTATCGCAAAGGCAAGCCACAGCTACGTTTGGAAGATCACGGCGCTTACCCATCAGCGTGTCTGCAAGTGGTGCGAGGCGGCACAGCCGCTCTTTGAAACGCCCAAGGCACACACGATGTCGGGCGCAGAGCCTACCTGCCACAGCGGTGACTACTGTCTCGTCTGCGGCTATGACGACGGGCAGAGGGACCCCTCAAAGCACGACGGCGGCACCGAGGTTAGGGGAGCGTATGAACCCCAAGACGACAAGCCCGGCTACACAGGCGACACCTACTGCCTCGGCTGCGGCGAGATAACCCAGCACGGCAGACAGTATTATACCGCCTGTCCCGGAGGCTGTGCATCGACACTGTATTACGTCGCCGGAACTCCCCGTACCTGCTACGAGGACGGCGTTAAGGAGCATTTCGTCTGCACCGTCTGCGGCAATATGTACCTTGACGCAAATGCGACCGTCCCGACCGACGAGGCGGGCGTAGTCGATAAATGCACGGGTCATGAGCTGCACCCCGGCAAGGAGGCCATAAGCGCAAAGTCCCTTAAGGACCTCATCAAAGCTTCCGGCTTTACCGACCTCACCATGGAGCAGGTTCTCGAGATAATAAAGAATGCGACCTCCGGCGGCGGTATAACCGGCCCCATCACCGTTGAGGACTTCCTCAAGAACATCCATATGAAGGACATCGACCACTGCCACGACGACGAGTACCACTGGCTGGGCTGTCAGCTCTGCGGCAAGACCCTTGCTGACCTTCGTCCCGAGTTTGAGGAAAACGGCATATTCATCAGCGACGCATGGTACGAGATCGGCGCCAAGGAAGCGCACAGCGGCGGCGTCGCAAGCTGCAAGGAAAAGGCAATATGCACCGAGTGCGGCGACCATTACGGCGCTCTGAGAGATCACAGATACGACGTCATCGTCACTCCCGCAAGCTGCACCGAGGGTGGCTACACCACCCACGTCTGCAACATCTGCAATGAAAAGTACATAAGCGACGAGACCCCCGCAAAGGGTCATAGCATCGTCAAGGGCAAATGCACCGGCTGCGGTCAGTATTTCCAAAACCCCTTCTATGACGTCAACAACAAGGACAGCTTCTACACCGCCGTCATGTGGGCGTACACCTTTGAGCCTCAGATAACCTCCGGTGTTACGGACAATTACTTCAAGCCCTACGACTCCTGCACGAGAGGCCAGGTCGTGACCTTCCTGTGGCGTGCCGCGGGACGTCCCGAACCCAAGAATACGACGAACGCATTCTCCGACGTGTCCTCGACCGGACGCTGCGCACCTTACTACACCGCAATTCTTTGGGCGGCCGAGCAGGGCATCACCACGGGCTACGCCGACGGCACATTCCAGCCGCACAAGACCGTGAGCCGTGCGGAGTTTGTGACCTTCCTTTGGCGCTACTTCGGAAAGCCTGCCGCCTCGACGGGGGCAAACCCCTTCGTTGACGTGAGCGACAGCAGCGTGTTCTGCCCGGCAATACTCTGGGCATACGGCTGCGGCATCACCACGGGCTATGATGAGACCCACTTCAGACCGAATCAGGTGTGTAACCGCTGGCAGGTGGTCATGTTCCTGTACAGGGCGATCGGCGAAAGCAAGGCATACGCATAAAATAAATCAGAGCAAGGAGTATTACATATGAGAAACGATTCCATAAACCTTTCCAAGAACGAAATGATAATGGTCATGCATGACCAGGAGCAGGAGATCGAAAAGCTCAAGGCTCAGGTGAGCGAGCTTCAGGCAAAGCTTGATAACTACGAGATAAAGATCTCTAACGTCGGAAGTCTTGCCGAGGCATCGGCGCAGATAAACGACCTGTTTGTTGCGGCTCAGGCGACGGTTGACACCTATATCGAGAACGTGAAAAAGCAGGAAGCACGCTCCGAGGAGGCACTTGCGGAGGTCGAGCGCCAGTCCAACGAGATCATTGCCGAGGCGGAAGCCGTTGCACAGAAGCGCCTTGAGGCGGCGGATGCCGAGATCGAGGAGAAGTGGGCTGTCATCGAGAGCAGACTGCTCGTCATGTACGATTCTCACAAGGGTCTTAAGGAGCTTGTTGAGTCCGGCATATTCACGATCCCCGGTGCTAAATAAGAATAGTCACGCATAGTATATACCCGACATCTTCGGATGTCGGGTATATTTTTTGCACAAAAAGCAAGACGGATGTTGTGAATTTACACAAAAATCTTTAAAATAACTGAACGAAATGTAGAAAATGTATAAATCAATTGACTTATCATGTAAATAAAGATAAAATATTAACAAGCATTATTGTAGGGGAATGCAAAAAATATGAATGGGGGAATAACTATGAGAGACCTGAAGTATCTGACTTACTTTGAAAACCTCCTGCAGGAAGCTAATAATGAGTTGATAGATCAGGCCAAGAAGGACGGTAAGATCTGCGTCGCATATGTCTGCGAGAATACGCCGGAGCCGCTGATGAATCTCGGCAACGCATTCGGCGTGCGCCTGTTCGCACCGAACACCGGCTCGATGGACGTTGCGACCTACTACATGACAAGCCTCCTGTGCGAGACGACGAGGGCATTGCTTGAGCGTGCCATCGAAGGCGGATACAATTTTGCCGACTGCGTTATCGCCCCCGACGGCTGCACCATGATGAACCGCTGCGTCGAGAATATGGAGCTGCTCAGAACCATGGGCGAGGGGAACGACAGCTTCTTCCACGAGTACATGGAGATCCCGCTCAAGGCGGACGAAAACGGCGTGAACCTCCTTGTGTTGCAGTGCAAGAACCACATTCTCAAGCCTCTGCACGAGAAGTACGGCATTGACATTTCCGATGCCTCTATAAGAAAGGCGGTCGAGGAGCATAACGAGGTCTGCCGCATAATCCGTGAGATAGGTGATATGCGCAAGGAGAGAAAGCCGAGAATAACCGGCTACGAATTCCATGTGCTGACGCTTGCTACATACGTTGCACCAAAGTACCTGCTCATAGATAAGCTCAGAGAGACCCTCGAAGAGCTTAAAACGAGAAAGCCGGACGATACGGAATACCGTGCGAGAGTCGCCGTCGTCGGCTCCGAGGTGGACGATATCGGCTTTATAAAGGTCATCGAGGACACGGGAGCATACGTTTGTGCCGACCGCTTCTGCTTCGGCTCGCTCCCCGGCAGAGACGTTATCGAGCTTAACGACGAGGAGGATGCACTCACTCAGCTTTGCCGCAGCTACGTTTACCGTGGTCAGTGTCCCAGAGTTATGAACATGGAAAAGGTCTACGGCCGCAAGGCATATGTAAACGACATTGCCAAGGAATACGGCGCAGACGGCATCATATACGAGCAGATCAAGTTCTGCGACCCGTGGGCATACGAAAAGACCGTCGGCTCCGTCATGCTGCGTGACGACTACGGCTACCCCGTGCTGTCTGTTGACAGACCGTACAATATCAGTTCCTCCGTCGGACAGATGCGTACCCGTGTACAGGCGTTTGTCGAGAGCATTGAGATCAAGAGGCTTCAGGGAGGTGCAAAATAATGAAGAAGGCAGAGACCGTATATAACAGCAAAAAGAGAAAGGGCGATAAGCAATTAGGCGTCCTGTTTAACGGGGGCAAGGTCCGCCGCCGCCGTGAGTGGAGAGGACTTAAAGACACGCTGTACGATTTCGGCCGTTGGCTGTACCTGTGGGGCATCATGGCGGATGCGTCCGTGAGCCGTGGTTTCGTTCAGGGTATGTTCCGCTACAGATGGATGGCAAACTACCTTGCCGTTCCGCATATGCTGGACAAATTCACCATGGGTATGCGTGACGAGCCTCTGCGCATTACGCACACCGCAATGGACTTCGTCGTAAAAGACGTTGCACAGTGCATAAAAAACTCCCTTCGGGGCGACCGCAGGACCGGCAAAGACAAGGCGTATTCCGACACCTGCGTCCTGACCGACGAGAATGCGATGACCGCATTTATGATGGGCTTCCCGATGCTCAATGCGATACTGCGTGAGGTGCCGTGTATGTTCTCGGCAAACCTTCTTAACCAGTACTCCGCAATGCACTACCTCGACGTTGCGCAGGAGCACGGCATCCCCGGCGACGTTTGCCCGATGCCGGAGGCGGAAGCGGGTATGTCCATAGACGACGATTTCCCCGTACTCGGCAAGATAGCGGTCCAGGTCAACACGACCTGCGACGGCTCGCTCATGGGCAACGGTCTTATCGCAAAGCGCCTTGAGCGTGAGTACGGCATAAAGACCTTCCAGCTCGTAGCTCCCATGCGTCACAAGGAGGAGGACGTTCAGGAGTACGCCGCACAGGACATCAAAAACGCCATTGCCTTTATTGAGGAAAACATGGGCGTCAAGTGGGATTGGAAGGCATACTTTGAGTGTGCAAAGCGTGTCAATCAGACCACCCGTGACCGTTGGGAGTGGCTGCAGATAAACAGCACCAACTACCCGCAGTTTATCGGCTCCGTGTTCTCGCTTTACAACGACACCAATTACATGGGCAACTGCGGTAGATCGGCAGCGTTCCCGCCCATAAACGAGAAGATAATGAAGCTCGTTCATCAGGGCTACGAGAGAAAGACCATGATGGCGCCGGAGTACCGCCACAGATGTATAGTCTGGGGCGTGCAGCCGCAGTACGTCATTGATATGCTCTACTGGATGGTCAACTGCTGGGGCGTCGTGCCGCTGACCGATATGCTGTCCATGGTTATCGACAAGGAGATCGCCGAGGAGGATACGCCCGAAAACAGAGAGCAGGCGTATTACGACATGGCGTACCTCAACGAGAACATGATAATGCGCAACCGCACCCACGGCGGCTACAAGGTACTCGTCGACGAGCTTTGGGAGCTGTGCGAGAGAATGAACGCCGACATGGTAATGATGTGGGAGCATATGTCCTGCAAGGCGCTCACCGGTATGCACGGTCAGTTTGAGGAGCAGGCGAGAGAGCGCGGCATCCACCTCGTTTGGGTCTGCCACGACCTCTGCGACCCCAGAGTTTACACCCGTCAGGCGATCCGTGACCAGTTCAACGAGTATATGCGCACCGTCATGCGTGAGGAGCCGCTTGACCCGTCGATAGAAGTACAGCCCGACGACAACGCATGGTAAAGGAGAACTAACATGAATAAATGTATCAAGATACCTCTCATGGCATTGGGCGGCGCAGGTTCGGTGTTTGCGGTGCTGTTCACCATATATTTCTTTAACCTCGACATGAAGTTTATGGCGACCTTTATTGAACCATTCCTCTCAAGACATTACGACAGAATGCCCCGCAATCAGTACGTCTGACCTAAAAAACACAGCAAGACCGACCCTTCCGGCATTGCCGGAGGGGTCGGTCGTTTCATTTTGACGTGAATGTTTCGACAGAGCGCATTGTAAAATGTGCACAAATAAGCGCCGAGTTAATAGACAATACGGCGAAAATTTACAAACGAATTGACTTTCGGTGTCACGGTGCTAAAATAATAACATAGGCTATTTAAGCATAGGGGGAGTAATAATGAGAGATTTAAAGCATCTTATCTACTTTGAGAACCTCTTGCAGGAGGCGAATAACGAGCTTGTAAAGCAGGCCGTCGCCGAGGGCAAGAAGGCGCTTGCCTACAACTGCTCGTACATACCCGAACCGCTGCTCGACATCGAGGGCTGCTTCGGCATCAGGCTCCGTGCGCCCGGCTGCACCAATCCCGACCTTGCGACCTACTACATGACCAACCGCTCATGCCCGTACTCCAAGAGTATCCTTGAGCGTGCATTTGAGGGAGGCTACAACTTCCTCTCCGCACTGATAGGTCAGGAATGCTGCACCACCATGAACCGCATGGAGCAGTATTTTGAGTATTGCAAGATCATTCCGAACGAAAAGTTCTTTGTCACCTGCATAGATATGCCGGTCAAGAAGGGCGAGTGGTACGCCGGATACTTCCGCCGTCAGATCGAGCAGAAGGTCATAGCGCCGCTTTCCAAGGTCTACGGCATCGACTTTTCCGAGGAAAAGATACTGGAAGCGATAGAGCGCCACAACGAGCTGTGCCGCATAATCACCGAGATAGGCGATATGCGCAAGGCGGACAACCCGGTCATCACCGGCTATGAGTTCCATGTCATCCAGCTTGTGAGCCAGACCTGCCCTAAGTACCTCATCATGGATAAGCTCCGTGAAACGCTTGAGGAGCTTAAAGAGAGAAAGCCGGACGCAAAGTCCCCGTACCGCACGAGGGTCATGCTCGTCGGCTCGGAGATCGACGATCCCGAATTTACGAAGCTCATCGAGATGTGCGGTGCATACGTCTGTGCCGACCGTTACTGCTTCGGTTCGCTGCCCGGCAGAGAGCAGATCACGGTCAAGGAGGGTCAGCATCCTCTCGATGCGCTCGCCGAGCATTATATGATGACGAACGAGTGTCCCCGCACCATGGGTACGGAGAGTATTTTGAGCCGCAGGAATTATATGTACGACCTTGCCAAGGAATACAAGGCGGAGGGCATCATCCTTCAGAACATGAAGTTCTGCGAGTACTGGGGCTACGAAAGAGCCATCGCCGCAAAGTGGCTTGCCGAGGGCAGAAATCTGCCGGAGGCGATACCGACCTGCCAGATAGAACGGGACTATGCAAACGCTGCGATAGGTCAGCTCCGCACCCGTTTCCAGGCGTTTGTGGAATCGCTTGAGATCAAGAAGATCCAGGCGCAGGACTAAGGAGGGGAAGGCTATGTGGAAAAGAAAAGTCAGCTTAAAGGAACAGTACGGCACGCTTGAGCATTTCCTCAAGGGCGATGAGCCGTGCCATTACATAGGTCAGCGCTACATTGAAGGCACCAACTTCTACGCCCGCCGTGAGTGGAGAGGCGTTAAGGACACCGCATTTGCATTTTACAAATGGCTGTCAACATGGGTTAAGATGGGCGGACTCGTTATGCGCGATCCCATTCGTATCGCCAAGGCGTTTTGGAAATACCGCTGGCTGTCGGCATATCTTGCCGCACCCATGATGGTCGACAAGTGGATCGAGGGCGACAGGGGAGAGGCGCTGCGTGCCGACCTCTATGCGCTCGACTGCATGATAAGCCACTCTGTCTACACCATTTGGAATGAGCTTCGTGCGGACCGCAGACTCGGCGAGTCGAAGTGGACGGACGTTACCGTTGCCTTTGACTACACCCTGCCGAACCATATAATCTACGGCTTCCCCGGACACTATGCCGTAAATATTCAGCAGCACGCAGCGTTCATGGTGCCGCTCATGATAAAGCAGCTCGGCTGCTACTACGTCGATCAGGCGGTCGCCTGCGGCATTCCCGGCGATATGTGTACGCTGCCTCTCGTTGAGGTCGGCGTTGCGGTCGACGGCGAGTACCCCGACATCGGCAACTGCTGGCTCACGACGAACAACCCCTGCGACGCAAACATGATGGACAACAACGCAATGTGGCGTGCGCTTTCCGGCGACGGCAAGAAGGCCGTGCATCCCTTCACCAGCCCCCTCATGTACGACGACCCCACGACGAAGGAGCTTGGCGTTCACGAGATATACTCGGCGATCGAATTCCTTGAGGAGCAGTTCGGTATGCCCTTTGACTGGAACGCATTCATCAAGCATATCGAGGAGACGAACGAGTTTAACGAGGGCTCCCTCAACCGTTGGGATATATACGCAAGGAGCGATAACGGCGCTCTGAACCCCTGCGTGCAGGGACTTTTCAGAATTTACTTCTACCAGCAGGGCGGCAATAAGTACTTCAACAAGGCAAATAAGAAGCTCAACAAGGTCTTTGAAAAGTGTGTGCGGAACAACATCCACCCCTTCCCGCACACGAGACACAGAGCCTTGGCGTGGTCCTGCGGCTCGACCTACTATGCACACGGCGTCCTGTGGCTGTACAACTGCTGGGGCATTATGACCGTTATCAACATGGACTCGCTGACGGGTCACAACATCGTCGACACCACCGACAGAGACACCATGATGAGCGACCTTGCCGACTGGCACGCCCGTACCCCCATGCGCACCCACACCGTCGGCGGCAACCGCCACCTCATGCAGATGTGGGAGACTGCGGAGAAGTTCAACTGCGATACCATTATCATGTACGACGACATCGGCTGCAAGGGCATGGCGGGCGCACAGGGACTTCTTGAGGAGGAATTCCACAAGCACCGTGACAAGTTCAAGATTATTTGGATGCCGCATTCGCTGATGGACTGCCGCATCGTTCCCACGAACGAGGCAAGAAAGACCGTCAATCAGTATATGCAGAGCGTCCTCAACGAGGAGCCGGTCGATCCGAGCCTTGTTGACTTTGACGATGAAATGGGCTGGTAAGGAGGACAATATGAAAATAGTCGGAAAAATTCTCGGAACGTCCGCAATAACGCTCGGACTGCTCTTTGCGGTGTACTATTACAATCTCGATATGAAGCTTATGCGCTCCGTGGTCATTCCGCTGCTTAACAAGCATCACGACAGCGTGAAGCGTGAGCATCTTATCTGAGGAGGTACGCTATGAGTTTCAGAAACAAGAACATAGTACCGAGACACCTGTCCTATGAGGAGCGGGAGAATCGGAAAAAGGGCATATATGACAGCTTTGCAAACTACCTCGTATTCTGCCCGAAATGCAAATACTGCATAAAAACCAATATGTACGTCATGCGTGCAGAAGCGTATATTGACGAGCTGCATGAGAAAAAAGTCGTCTGTCCAGAATGCGGCGCAAATGAGTGGTCGCTGGGCTACCCCCTCGGAACGCTCACGGGATTTGTTAGGTTTGACGATTGAGCGTAAACATGCTATAGTCTGAGCAAAGGAGGCGGTAGAATGCGCAATTCCACGAAAACTGCCATAAAGGAAGCCTTTATGACTTTGCTCAATAAAAAGCCCTTTGACAAGATAACGGTCAAAGAGATAGTCGAAGAATGCGGTATCAACCGCAACACCTTTTACTATCACTATGAGGATATTTACGATCTGCTGCAAGCCGTGCTTGACGACGAGGTGCAGGCCGCCATGCAGTCGGTGGACGGCTTTACGAGCTGGGAAAACGGCTTTTTGAAGGCTGCCGAATTTGCGCTTCAAAATAAGCAGGCGATATATCACGTCTACCGTTCCGTCGAGAGGGACGTACTTGAGCGCTATCTCTACAGCGTTGCGGAGTTTGTTATGAGCAAGGCGATAGAGCAGCAGACGGCGGACCTCGACCCCGACCCCACGGACCTTGAGCTGATGGTGACGTTTTATAAGTACGCTCTTGCGGGCATAGTCATTGAGTGGCTGAGCCACGGGATGAAGAACTCTCCCGAACAGAGCATACTGCGCTTGGGCGAGCTTTTAAACGGCAACATTCGTTACACCTTTACAAAGAAAAAGTGAGTTAAATGCAAAAAACACCTGCCGGAGGCAGGTGTTTTTTTGCGCTTGTTTAAGCTTTATTCTCCACTTCGGCACGGTAGATAAAGGTGACGACGTGCGCTCTGGAGCAGACGCTGTCGGGCTTAAAGAGACCGTTGCCGTAGCCCTGAGTTACACCGGTTTGTAAGCCCACATGATGGCGTCATAGTAGGAGTTGCGAACAACGTCGGTAAAGGGATTTTCAATGTTCACCGTCGGCTTGCCCTCGTAGCGCCAAAGGAAGGTCACAAACTGCGCCCTCGTGCAGACATCGAAGGGGCGGAAGGCACCGTCGTTAAAGCCTGTGGTGATGCCCTGCTCGGATGCCCAAAGTATCGCCTTGTAGTAATGGACGAGTGCGCCCTCGTAGGAGACGTCGGAGAAGTTGTTTACGCTGCTTTTGGGTTCGGGGCAGCCTGCGGCACGCCAAAGGAAGGTGACGACCTGCGCTCTGGTGCAAGCCTGATCGGGCCTGAAGGTACCGTCGCCGTAGCCCTGAGTTATGCCGTTATCGGAGGCCCAAAAAATGGCGTCGGCAAAGGGTGCGTGGCGTCCCTCATACTCAACGTCCGTAAACGGGTACTCTGCCGGGCGCTCCGGAGAGGGAACGTACACGGTGTAGTAGCTGCTGCACTTGGTGCAGTTATAGCGTATGATGCCGGGTTCGTCGTAGGTCGGGACCTTTATCATGGTGCCGCCGTCCCACTTGTGACCCGTGGCATCGGTGTAATTATCCTTGTAGCTGTCGCCGCAGGTGCAGCTGTGCAGAGTGTAACCCTGCTCCGTGCAAGTGGGAGCGACGACCTTGGCGGCGTAGCTGTGCTGATGCTCAAGCGTGGGAATGTCCTCGTAGCGAGTAGCGGAGCAGGCGGTGCAGGTGTAGAGCATTACGCCGATTTTAGTCTCGGTAGGCTCACGAAGTACCTTTCCCTCGTCCCAGCTATGACCCGTAGCGCTTATAACCTCGTACTTCGTTGCGTGGCACAGCTTGCAGACGTAGTAGGCTCTGCCGGGACTTGTGCAGGTAGGCTCAACACGCAGAGTGCCGTCCTCGTCCCAGTAGTGACCGTTTTCGTCGGGAGTGATCTTGCCCAGATCGTCGGGGTCGCCGACGTAGCGCAGCGTTACATAGAAGTCCTCAAAGCCGTCGTCACCGAGCTGCTCCTCGACCGTTACCTTGTACGGGAAAACGCCGCTTCCGGAGGCTATCTCGGATGCGCCGATAACGGCGCTGATCTTCAGCGAGTAGTCTATCGCTTCGCCCTGCTCATCATAAATGTCAACGCAGTCAAAGCTCTCGTGACTCTGATCACGCTCAATAAGGCGCTTGTGCAGAACATTCTGCGCACCGTCGGATTTAAGCTCCGCAACGAGGTAGTCGGGACGTGCGGGCAGGTAGCCCTCGTCGTCCTTCCAGTTAATATAGACGTCTATCTGCTTATTTACGCTCGGATCGCTGCGAACGAGCCACAGCGCCTGGACCTCGCCCGTTGCGGGGACGTTTATATGCTCCGCCTTTTCGGGGTCGGGCGTTGCGTAGAAGTTGCCCTGCTCGTTCTTAAATGAGCAGTTTACATAATATTGACCGTACGGCACGTCGTAGAACCACGTCACCTTGTCGCCGGTCGTCTGAGTGCTGAGCTTTTGGTAGCGTCCGTCGGTGGAAACACCGTACATATTGACCGTGACTCCGGCACCGGGACGGCTGTAATCCTCCTTGTCGCCGGAGGTGTTCAGGTAGCGAATGTCAAGCCCGACGTCGTCAACAAGGGATTTGAGGACGTAGAGCGGCTTTTCGTCGTTTATGGTCTCATAGGATTCGTAGGGGATAAAGACCGACTGATCCCTGTGGACAAGCACGAGATCGGTGCCGTCGGTAAGACCCAAAAGACCGTTCGTCGTGACCTCAAGGTGGCGCAGACGGGTGCGCAGATACACGGGGGTGTCGGAACCCTGCGTCACACGGAACTTGCAGGTGATAAGAATGTTGGTGTTCTGAAAGACCTTTTTGTCCGCATCCTTGTTGACCTTGCCCGTCCAGAAGCCGAGGTCGGCGTTCGTGAAGTCAAGGACGCCGCTGTCGATAAGAGTGCCAGCAAGGAGGTCGGTTTTCTGCACGATGTAGCCCTTGCGGGTGTTGGGCATTTCGGAGCTTATGAGCGTGAGACAGTCGGTGTCGTATTTGATGTTGCCGCCTGCGGATTTAAGCTCCATCTTGGTCAGCGTGCCGATGTCGATGCCGCTGAGAGAGCCGCTCGGCAGGGTGATGCCGTTTTCCTCGGCGATCTTGGCAATGTAATCGACAAGAAAGTCTTCGCTGTAGTTTACAATGTCGGGGGCGAGCCTGAGCCAGTAGGAGTATGTAAAGGTGTCGCCTACGTTAAATGTGTAGCTGCCCGTTCTGGTCTGAACGGTGAGGGTGTCGGGACTGCTTTCTGCCGATACCGCCGGCATGATGCCGACGAGGAGCAGCAGTGCAAGACAGACCGAAAGGAAGCGCTTCATGCAAAATCACCTCAATTACAATGTGCCGTACCCGATAAGATGAAGAAATCGGCAATCAAATAAGGACATAAGGACAAGTTGAGCTGAGAGGAATTCGGCTCCCGTCAGCTTAGAGGGAGATGGGATTTATCGGGTACGGCGGGTGTCGGAGGGGGCTGAAACGGCACCCCATACAACAATTTCAGAATAACAGCACAAAGCGAAGTATAAATACAGACACACGGAAAAATGTGACTAAAAAGCAGACATTCATAAACGAATGTCTGCTTTTTGCACATTATGTTTAGTCCGCTATCTCTTTGTCCGACTCAATTATTGCGCCGCTTTTTGCGTCTATCTTGTACTCGTATTCGTAGCCGCCGTATATAAACTCGACCTCGTACACGGCCGCACCGTCGTCGCTGTCAAGCTCGGAGATAAGCCCCGTGACCGAGGCAGCGGTCAGACCTGCGTTAGACAGCGCAATGCTTTTTGCCTTTTCGTCGCCGATGTAGCCTGCGCTTTCCTGCGTCATGCTGCCGCCCTGCTGCTTTGCGCCGTTGCGCTCGATCTCAAAGAGGAGAATGTCGCCGCTTTTAGCGTCAATTTCATACTCGTACTCTGCGCCGTTTGCATCGAAGTCAACCTCGTAGACCATTCTGCCGTACTCGTAGTCAAGCTCACAGTCGAGGTCGAAAACCGCCGTCTCCGCAAGAGAGGCATGGCTGAGCGCAATGCTCTTTGCCCTCTCGGCACCGATGTACGCCTTGTCGCTTGTGCTGCCGCTGTACAGCGTGCCGCCGATCTCTTTGCCGTTTGCGAGCAGGCAAAGCTCGTTTATGCTCAGAGGAGCCAGCTCCTCGACCTTGAGGGTGGGGTTAAGCTCAATGATCTTTTCGATAAACGCCGCCTTGCCGACGGATATTCCGTAGCGCTCGGCAAGCTTGCGGGTGTCATCGTCGATGTCGTCGAGGTTCTGAGCAACGACTGCGCCCGCTCCGTCGAGAGCGGAGGAGACCTCCTGCATGAGCTTTGCCTCCAGTGCTGCGGTGTCGATGCTGCCGTCGCCGGAAACGGAGACTAAAACGGAGTTTCTCAGCTCGTCAATGTAGCCGTTTTTGAGCATCGAGCCGACGATGGCGTTGACACCTGTGTTGAGGTCTGTACCCTCAAGCTTCATGCCGGAGAGGACCTTTTTACCGTCGTCGTTCAATGCCCTTGCGATTATGATGCGCTCATCGGCGTCGACCTCAAGCTCAATGCTGGGGTTAACGTCTATGGAAACGAGCGCCGCTGCGTCGCTTCCCGTGAAGTTCTTGTAGAGGAACACGCCTGCGATGAGCAGAACGAAAACCGCTGCGATAGATAAGATGCGGGAGAGCTTTTTATTTTTCCTTTTTTCCATGCTTATGACCTGTCCTTTCTCACGGTCGCAGCCTTCCAGAATATCATCCAGTATGTCCGGAGTTGCCTTCTGCAAGGCAGACTTCAGTTTTGCCTCAATGGGATCATAATTCATATTTCCGCCTCCATTGCTGCCTTCAGTTTTTTGATCGCTCTTGAATATTTTGAAAGGACACCCGACAGGGTCATGTCGGTGACTGCCGCTATCTCACGGTGCCTGAGTCCCGCTACCGCATGGAGCATGACCACCTGCCGCTCCGAGGGAGTGAGCGCACCCAGCGCCACTTTGAGCAGCAGCCGCTCATCATGGCTGAGACCCTCCGCCTTTATCCCGCACAGCATTTGCTCGTCGGGGTCGGTCGGCGTTATGCGACCGCTTTCCCGAAGCTTCATCAGGGCAAAATTTTTGGCAATGGTGATTATCCATGCCATGGGCTTGCCGTGGTCGGTATAGCCTGCGGCGCCTGAGTAGATCTTAATAAAGGTGTCGTGCAGGACGTCCTCGGCATCGTGGGAGCTGTGCAGGACGGAAAGCGCATAAGCGTAGACGGCATCGGCCGTATGACCGTACAAATCGCCGAGTGCGGCTTTGTCGCCTTCGGCAATGCGCTCAATGAGCGCAGACAGCTCATGCCTTTCGTTTGGCTCGTGTTCGGTTTTTATGGCGGAACCAAAAACCATCGTAAGCATCCTTTCAAGTCCTTTCATTAGGTCAATGCGTGAGAAAGCTGTTTTATTGCACGGGAAATAAAAATTTTTAAATTTCTGCCGTCTCGCCCGTAAAGACGACGCAGGTCGGACCCGTGAGGTAAAGCTCTGCGGGGGTCGTTTTGTCGGCAAGCGTGACGGTGAGGTCGCCGCCGGGCATCGAGACCGTAACATCGTCGCCGGAGAGAAGTCCCATGAGCGTCAGCGCCGTGGTGATGGCGCCGCTCCCCGTGCCGCAGGCAAGGGTGAAGTCCTCAACGCCCCGCTCAAAGGTTATCGCCTTGACGGAGCTGCGGTCGAGGATCTTGACAAAGCTCACGTTTGCGCCCTTCGGGAAGGCACCGGAGTATCGCAGCCGCTTTCCGAGATCAAAAAGCTCACTGCGGTCTAAGCGATCCCAGTCGTCTAAAAGCAAAACGGCGTGCGGCAGACCTGGGCAGCCAAGCTCGACGTAAGCGCAGTCAAGCCCTTCCGCCGTGCGGTGTAGGTCAATTAGAGTCGGGTCGTTTAAGCGGATGCGGTAGAGTGTTTCGCTTATGCGCTCTCCAACCACGGGTCCCGCCGTCGTCTCGATATGCTGTGTTTTCCCGGAGAGGGAGTGTTCATAGCCGTAGCGGGCAATGCATCTTGCGCCGTTGCCGCACATCTCACCGAGTGAACCGTCGGCGTTATAAAACAGCAGCTTAAAATCGCTGCCGTTTTCCGGGGGGCACACGAGCATCAGCCCGTCTGCGCCGATGCCGAGCCTGCGATCGCATAAGCGCCGTGCAAGTTCGGGCGCCGTGTCATGGGAAATGCCCTCCGATACGGCGTCGATTATAACGAAGTCGTTTCCGGCTCCGTGCATTTTTGTAAATTTCAATCAAATCACCCCGTCAAGATTATAACACCACTTGAAAAGCCTGTCACGCTATTATATAATAATGAATTGTAATAAATACAAAAATATAATTCGAGGTGCAAAAATGACCGATTATAAAGCATTGTACGCACAAAAGCTCACCACCGCCGACCAAATTGCGGCGGAGGTCAAGTCCGGCTGGCTCATGGGCATGGACACCGGTCCCTCTCAGGCTCCCGCAATTATGAGCGCCATTGCCGAGAAGATCAAAAACAGCGACATTACCGACGTCAAGGTCCAGACCCTGCTTGACATTTACCCCTTTGAGTTTTACGCAGACGAGTCCCTCAAGGGCAAGATGACGGGCTATAGCTGGTTCTCCTCCGGCGGCGCACGCAAGGCGATAAACGGCGGATATGCCGATCTGCTGCCCTGCTATTACAGAGATATTCCGAGACACATCCTCACCGAGTACAGCTACGATGCCGTCTGCGTCGAGGTTTCTCCCATGGACAGCCACGGCTACTTCTCACTCGGACTTAACGGCTCCTACATCGAAGCCATGTTCGACAAGGCAAAGAGAATTTTCGTCGAGGTAAACGACAAGCAGCCCCGCTGCCTCTGCGGTACTCAGCTTCACGTTTCGCAGGTCGATGCGATCGTTGAGTATAACCACGAGCTGCCCGTGCTGCCTCCCGTGAAGCTTGACGAGGTCAGCATAACCATCGGCAACCTCATCGCAGAGCAGATCCCCGACGGCGCCTGCATCCAGCTCGGCATCGGCGCTATCCCCGACGCCACCGGTATGGCGCTGAAAGCAAAGCACGACCTTGGCATACATACCGAGATGTTCACCGACTCCATGGTCGAGCTTATCGAGTGCGGAGCGGTCAATAACTCCAAAAAGCAGATCCACAGAGGCAAGAGCGTTACCACCTTCGCATACGGCTCAAAGAGGATCTACGACTACATCGACGACAATCCGGCAATTGAGATACTGCCCGTAAACTACGTCAACGACCCCAACGTCATCTGCAAGAACGACAACATGATCTCCATAAATGCGGCGCTTGAGGTCGACTTCTTCGGTCAGGTCTGCGCAGAGAGCGTCGGCACGAAGCATATGTCCGGCTCCGGCGGTCAGATCGACTACGTCAGAGGCGCCTGCCAGTCCAAGGGCGGCAAGAGCTTTATCGCATTCACCTCCACCGCAAAGGGCGGTACCATCAGCAAGATAAAGCCCATCCTCACCCCCGGCGCCATCTGCACCACCAGCAAGAACGACGTTGACTGCATAGTCACCGAGTACGGCATTGCTCACCTTCGAGGCCGCAGCCTCGGCGAGAGAACAAAGCAGCTCATCGCCATCGCTCACCCCGACTTCCGTGACGAGCTGACCTTCGAGGCAAAGAAGAGAGGCATCCTCATTTAAGGACGATATAAAAAAACAGCGAAGCTTTGCTTTGCTGTTTTTTTATATTAACCGAGACGGGGGTAGACGGAAGGGTCAAATTCGCTCCACGGGTACTCCTTCGGCGGCTTTACCTGAAAACGCATGAACTTTCCGCTTGCGGGGTTTACAAAGCCGAGCCTGTACGACCAAAGCGCAATGTTGCAGCCGTCGTCCCGACCGCCGTACTTTTTGTCGCCGAGCAGGGGAAGGCGGCGGTGCGTGAATTGCGCACGAATTTGGTGTGTCCGTCCTGTTATGAGCCTTATTTCGACCATGCTCTTGTCGTCTTTTGTGGCGAGCAGCTCGTATTCAAGCACGGCGTCCTGCGAGCCACGGCAGGGCTTGTTCACGACGAAGGTCTTGTGCTTTTCCTTCGAGCGCAGAAGAATGTCCTCCATTCTGCCGCTGCGCTCCTGCGGAACGCCGTGGACTATTGCAAGATAGGTCTTTTTAAACTGATTTTCACGAATCTGCCGACTCAGCTCGGAGGCGGTTTCGGGGTTGAGCGCATACACCATAAGTCCGGACACGACCTGATCGAGGCGGTGTACCGTCCTGACGTCGGCGTTTTCGTCGCCGAGAGCGTTGCGGATAAGCTCCGGCATGCCGCCCGGCTCGTCGGTGGATATGACCCCGGCGGGCTTTATGCACACTATTAAATCCGAATTGCAGTAAATGATATTCACGGTGGTATCTCCTCATGGAAAAGTCCCGCTGTGCAGGGCTTTAAAGGCAAAATTCGGTGTCGAGAATGCTTTCCTAGGCGCAGGCTTCGGAAAGCTCCTTCATTTCGACGGACGCCTTTTCGTCGCCGTCCGTGTTCTTTTCCTCCTCATCGGCGCTCTCGGCGATGGCTATGTAAACTATCCATGCAAGTGCGATTATAAGGACCTTTAAGACGGGCTTGAGCGTCTTGCTTCTGAGGATGAGTATCGTAAGCGGAACGGGGAAAATGAATATCCAGCCGAGTACCCACCACACGGTGTTTTCTTTCCGGTAGGCTGCGGAGCGGCAGCGGGCGAGGGGGTGGGAGCGGGAGCGGCGGCTGATGCACCGTCAACGATGAAGGACGAGCCGCAGTATTCGCAGCTTACCTGTGACGCACCGTTTTCGATCTTCAGCGCAGCGCCGCATTTGGGGCAGGTAAAGTCAATCAGAGTCATAAAAAACCTCTCGGCATATTCATTATATAAATGATATCATACGCCGCCGCCGATTTCAAGCGCCGCCCGCCTGACGACTTACTTCAAGCAAATAATATATGTAATCAGAACAGCGATTATCGCAAGGGCATGACATGCGTATCGTTCGGTCTTGTCCGCATTGGCAGGCTTGGCGCTGAGGAACCTTAATTTGAGTCTAAGCTCATCTAAATCGTCTGCAAACAGAATGAAGATAGCGTTGATAAAGCAGATCAGGGTATAGATGGCGCTTCCGAGATTGGACTCGACGCCGTCGATGCCGATTTTTCCGAGTGCAGTACGATGACGGTT
Source organism: Clostridiales bacterium (assembly GCA_004556755.1). GTDB lineage: Bacteria > Bacillota > Clostridia > Oscillospirales > Oscillospiraceae > F23-B02. Next base: position 109,660 of record SFFW01000005.1, read on the forward strand.
CTTATCGCAGTCGCAGCGTCGGAGTCGGTTTTCCTGATACCGCATTTTGCGAGGATCGTCGTCAGTCCGGCAAACAGCGCCGAGCCGAACGCAAAGAGAATCCACATGAGAAACACAATGATGACAGTATTCAGAAGGTAAGTCATGTTACCGCTCTCCTTTCGTGCGGTCAATGCAAAAGCCCCCGCCTATGACGGGAGCTTTTGTATATGGCGGAGAGTAAGGGATTCGACCTGCGCTGCGGCGCAGGCCGCCTCGGGTTGCAAAGCGCCCCCGGCGCTTTGCTAAGAGCCCTCGGGTTCGAATCCCAACGGTTTTTATTATATGCAAAAGCCCCCGCCTATGACGGGAGCTTTTGTATATGGCGGAGAGTAAGGGATTCGAACCCCTGTGGCGTTGCCGCCTAACGGTTTTCAAGACCGCCCCGTTATGACCACTTCGGTAACTCTCCATGTATCAAATATTTATAACATATTTGCGTATCGGTGTCAACACGTCGGGACGCAAACAGCTTTACAATGCTGCAAAAAATAAATCGGCAAGTCTCAAAAGAGCCTTGCCGATTTGTGGCGCAGAAGGAGGGATTTGAACCCTCGCGCGCTTTTTACACGCCTACTCCCTTAGCAGGGGAGCCCCTTCGGCCTCTTGGGTACTTCTGCATAGCCGCTCAAATATAATAGCATACGGGAGCGCCTGTGTCAAGAATTAGTTTCCGCAAAAAGTCGCAGCGCATCGGCATAGCCCTCAAAGCCCTTTCCGACTATGCTCTCAAAGCAGTAGAGGGCGGGGAAGGAGCGCTTTCTGAAATCCTCCCGTGCGTTTATGTCGGTCAAATGCACCTCGACGGCGGGAATGCCGACCGCCTTGAGCGCATCGAGTATCGCAACCGAGGTGTGAGTGTACGCAGCGGCGTTTATTACGATGCCGTCAAAAGCTCCGTATGCCGCTTGTATCTTGTCGACGATCGCTCCCTCGTGGTTGGACTGGAATATCTCAACGCTGAGACCCAAGTCAGAAGCAGTTGACATAATATAGTAGCATAATGCTTTGTAATCCCGTCTGCCGTATATATCCGGCTCACGGATGCCGAGCATATTCAGGTTCGGACCGTTAATAACGAGTATTTTCATTTTAACGCCTCCATTATTTGTGTGGCACATTCGGCGGCGCTGCTGCCGCTGACGGTCAGATCGCACCAGCTTCTGTAGAGCGGCAAGCGCTTCTCCGCCATATCGTAAAGAGAGCCTGCCTGAGACAGGGGACGACCGTCGGTCGGAAGCTCGGATATGCTGCGGTCGAGGAATACAATAACGCCGTTCTGATGCAGAAGCCGATAGTTTTCGGGGCGCAGGATCACACCGCCGCCCGTGGATATGATGCTGCCGCCTACTTTTGTTATGTCAACCAAAATCTCAGTCTCAAGCTTCCTGAATGCAGTCTCGCCGTAACGTGCAAAGTATTCGGGTATCGTGCAATTGCGGCGTTTTTCAAACTCGGTGTCGCAATCTATATGCCGCATTCCTGTAAGTTTACATAATTCTGAACCCGTGGCCGTTTTGCCGCAGCCGGGCATACCGATAAGCACGATGTTCCGCACACGGCGGAGCAGACTGCCATATGCATCCTGAAGCTCTTTCTCCGAAACCGAAGCTCCCGTAAAGAGCCGTACTGCGGCGGCTGCCTGCGCTGCAAGCATGAAAAGACCGCCCGCTGCGGGGATGCCGAGACTGTCCGCATCACACAAAAGTGCGGTTCTGAGGGGATTGTATATGAGGTCAAAAACCCCGGTACATTTATGAAAGCGACTGAGATCAATAAGGCTTTCTCCGTTGTTCGGATACATTCCGACGGGGGTCGCATTTACAATAATCTCGGCGTCATAATGATTGCACAAGTTTACATAATTCACATCGCCGTTTCTCGTGACGGTGACGATGGAAGCGGCATTCAAATCACGCAGAGCGGCTCTGACAGTTGGGGCGACGCCGCCGTTTCCGAGGACAAGACACTTCTTTCCATCGACCGAAATGCCGCTGCTTTCGATGAGCTTCATAAAGCCCGAATAGTCGGTGTTGTAGCCTATAAGTCTGCCGCCGTCGTTTACAATTGCGTTGACGCTGCCGATCTCGGCTGCGGTCGGGCTAAGCTCGTCGCAGTAGGAAATGACGGCCTTTTTGTAGGGGACCGTGACGTTTATAGCTTTAAAATTCCTGTCGCCGAAAAATCCGCAAAGCTCCTCCGGCTCCTTTTCGATCAGAGCGTACTCATAGCCGCCGAGCATCCTGTGCAGCTCGGGAGAGTGGCTGTGCGAAAGCTTTCTGCCAAGCAGTCCAAACTCAGTCATGTCCGATTATCTCCTTTTGTCGTGCTTTAGAAATCTCGAATATCTGCCGATACAGGTCGTGAAACTCCGGCGGTACGCCGTCAAGGACGCTGCGCTCACGCTCGGCGTCAAGTACGGGCAGCCCATGCTCACGCTTGTACTCCGCAATGTCGGAGCAAAGCTCCAGCCGCTCCTTCAGCCGCTCAATGATCTGCGCATCGGCAAGCTCAATTTTTCGCCGCAGCTCCGAAAGCTCCTGCGTGGCACAATCGGTTAACATAATATCATACAGCGCAATAGCTGCCGCACTCTCGACCACGGGCGGAGTGCGAAGCGCAAAGCAGGCATCGTGTCTGCCGGATATGTGCAGATCCACGTTTTGAAGCGTTTTGAGATCGACGCTTTTCTGCGCTTTGGCGATCGACGGCGTGGGCTTAAACGCAACCGAAAATCGGAGCGGCATGCCGTTTGTGATGCCGCCCAAAACACCGCCTGCGTTGTTGGAAAGTATCTCGACTTTGCCGTCTTTAACGGAATATTGGTCGTTGTTTTCGCTGCCGAGAAGTGCAGCGGATGCAAAGCCTGCGCCGAATTCAATGCCTTTAACGCCCGGAATTGCAAAGATTAGCTCGGAAATGTGACCGTCAATGCCGTCAAAAAGCTCTCCTCCGATGCCAGAGGGAAGCCCAAAAACAGTGCATTTCACGATGCCGCCGATGGAGTCGCCGAGGCGTGCTGCAACTTCGGCATCCTTGCGCAGATCGTGACCGGATAAAGGGGAAACGACCTCGGTGCAAAGCGTAATTCCACGGCGATCAAGCTCCTGAATGACGATGCCGCCCGCAATGCACAGGGCTGCGGTCATCCTGCCGGAGAAGGGACCGCCGCCGGACATATCGTAGTCAAGACCGTATTTCTGCCATGCCGCAAGGTCGGCATGACCGGGGCGGGGGACGGAAGTTAAGTTTACATAATCTTGACGCTTAACGTCCCTGTTTTTTATAACGGCACGGACGGTACCGTCCGTCACGCCGTCGGTTATACCCTGAGTGAAGATCGGAACGTCGTCCTCACGGCGCTTGCTGCACAGCGGATCGTTTCCGGGACTGCGTCGCCTGAGAAAGCTTTGCAGCGCCGTCTCATTGACGGCAAGCCCCTTCGGAAGCCCGGATATGCACACGCCAAGCTCGCTTGCGTGCGAAGAGCCGAAGATCTCGATCCTGAGATTTTTTCCGCAATAGACACTCACAGAATTTGCCCTCCGAGTGATTTGAAGTCATGGATGAAGTCGGGGTACGATTTTGAGATGCAAGAAATGTCGTCGAGACTTGACGGCGACGAAGCGGCGCAGGCGGCAATGATCGCCGCCATTGCAATGCGGTGATCGTTAGATGCCGAAAGCTCAGCGCCGTAAAGCTTGCCGCCGAATACCGTAAATGTATCGTTTGAACGCTCGGTGCGTATGCCCATAGAGGTTAACATAACATCAACGGCACGCAGCCTGTCGGATTCCTTGAAGCGTAGTCTCGAAGTCCCGGTAAAGTGTGTTTCCGCAGCTGCGGCGGCAGCCAAAACCGCAAGGGGAGGGAACAAGTCGGGTACGCCCGACACGTCTACCGTGATCCGACTCGGACACGGTCCGCAGGGGGACACCGTTCCGAAATCCGAGGCGGAAAAACCCATCGTGCGGAGTATATCGAGTATGCGTCTGTCACCCTGACTTGAGGCGCAAGACAGACCGTCAACTCTGATTTTCCCGAGTCCCATAGCGCCGGCGCAGAGCCAGAATGCCGCTGCCGACCAGTCGCCCTCGACCGTGTGACGGGACGGAAAACGGTAATCGCCGGATACGGAAAACGTGTTGTCAATTTGGTTTACATAAATATTAGACAATCGCAGGTAATCAGTTGTAATATCAATATAATTTGCCGAAACGATTGGCGGTATTATGTTAACTTTACCGCCGCCGACAAGGGGCAATGCCATTAAAAGACCGCTTATAAACTGGGACGATATTGAGCCGTCAAGCTCATAGCGCCCGGACGTGATTTTGCCGCTCATACGAATAGTATTACCGCACTGCTGTATGGACGCACCGTGCGCACAAAGCACCTTGCACAGCGATGCGATAGGGCGCTTGGCAAGCTGCGGCGAAAGGCGAAACTCGGCACTGACGCCAAGTGCGCAGACGATCGGCAGCAGGAATCTCAAGGTGCTGCCGCTGTCGCCGCAGTCGAGGATGACGCCTGACCTTGCTCTTGCCCTGTCAATGGGGATGATCGTCTCACCGTCAAACTCGGCACCCAGTGCCTCAAGGCAGCGCTTGGTTAACATAACATCGTCACAGCCGCTCAACGATTCGACGGCACACGGCGAATCCGACAGAGCGGCGCATATGAGAGCCCTGTGTGAACAGGATTTCGAGGGCGGCGCTTTCACGCTGCCGTTTAAGGTCGAAGGAAAAATAGTCGCCATCTCAGTTACCGAAAAGTATGGAGTGAAGCTCGGAGCATTTCACGGTTTTCAGCTCGCACGAACCGAGACCCTTGTACAGCACAAGACTTACATCGTCTCCACGACGCTTCTTATCATTCATCATTAGTTTACATAATTCTTGGGTGTCAACGTTCAGCTCCGTGGGCAGACCGTGTGACCTCAGATAGGTGCAGACATCGTCTGCGTACCGTGACATGACGGCAAGCCCGATGGAAAGCGCCTTGCCGTGACTAAGAGTAAAATCGCTTTGTTTTTCAAGGGCATGGGCGATCGTGTGACCGAGGTTCAGATACATTCGCATACCCTCGTCACGCTCGTCGCCTTCAATATAGCTGCGCTTTGCGTCAAGCGATTCGTATACGATCTCCTCCGTTTCGCAGTCGGGAACGGAGAGCAAATTTGGTTTACATAACATTGAATACTTTGCGACCTCGGCATAGCCGTCGCAGAGGCCGTCCGGAGAAAGCGTACTGAGTACATCTGGGTCACACAGAACCGTGAGCGGCTGATAAAATGCCCCCACGAGATTCTTTCCGGCGCTCAGATCAATACCGCACTTGCCGCCGACGGAGGAATCGACCATTGAAAGCAGCGTCGTCGGTATTTGAACAAAACTCACTCCACGCATATAGCTTGCCGCTGCAAAGCCCGCAATATCCCCGGTGACTCCGCCGCCGAGGGCGACAACGCAGTCGCTCCTGCACATATGAAAGTCCGCCATCGCATTGAGGAGGGCGATATAGGTGTCGGCGTTTTTGTGTTTCTCGCCGCCGGGATAAACAAAGCACTCGGTCAAAAAGCCTGCATTTTCAAGGCTTTGACGCACAGTGTCTGAGTAAAGCCCTGATACGGTCTCACCGCAGACGACCATTGCACGGGTACCTCTGCTTACGCTGCGCACATACTTGCCGCAGTGCGAAAGCAGACCACGTTCTATGAGAACGTCGTAACCCTTTCCGATGTTGATCCTCAGTTTTCGCATGACATGACCGCCTTTCTGACGGCAAAAAGCTTTTTGCACAGAGCGTCAAAGCGCTGCGGCGTAAGTGCCTGCGGACCGTCGCACCGTGCGTGCGCCGGGTCGTTGTGGACCTCGATCATAACGCCGTCCGCACCTGCGGCGGCAGCCGCAAGCGCCATCGGCTCAACATATGCCGATTTCCCGGCCGCATGGCTTGGATCGACGATGACGGGCAGGTGACTGCGTTCCTTGATGACGGGCACCGCCGAGAGGTCGAGAGTGTTCCTCGTTGCGGTCTCGAATGTGCGTATGCCACGCTCGCACAGGATGACGTCGGCGTTACCGCCGGACATGAGATACTCCGCCGAGGTGAGAAGCTCATCTACGGTGTTCGACCAGCCACGCTTTAAAAGTATCGGCTTGCCGCAGCGGGAGAGCGCCTTCAAAAGCTCCGTATTCTGCATATTTCGTGCGCCGACCTGTATGACGTCAACGTCCACAAAGAGCGGAAGCTGAGACATATCGAGTATCTCGCTCACCACGGGAAGCCCCGTGAGGCGCTTGGCTTCGAGAAGAAGCGGGATGCCGTCACTGCGCAGACCCTGAAAATCGTAGGGCGAGGTGCGGGGCTTGAACGCTCCGCCACGCAGAAGGGTCGCTCCCGACGCCTTGACCGCCGAAGCGATGCCGCACACCTGCTCACGGCTTTCGACGGAGCAGGGTCCTGCGATCACGGCAAAGCCGCCGCCTCCGATGCTGACGCTTCCGACCGATATGACGCTGTCGTCGGGGTGGGAGAGCCTGCCTGCGAGCCTGTACGGAGCGGTGACCGCTTTGACGGACTCCACAAAATCGAGACTTCTTATATAATCTGCGGCGAGCGCCGATGCATCGCCGACGACGCACAGAACGCTTCTGCCGTCGCCGGGAACGGAGACGGCTTTAAGACCGCAGCTTTCGATATATTCGCACAGCGACTGCTCCTGCTTGGGCGCCGCATGAGGGCGGAGTATGATTATCATGGATATACCCCCGTTAGTTTAATCATTACATTATACAACAGTTTCCGACTCCAGTCAAAATGAAAAACAGCGATCAGAGCTGCTTTGACAAAAAACCCTTGACAATGCGGCGGCTTGTGGTATAATTCGGTACACAAACTCAATACCTTATCAAGAGCGGTGGAGGGAACGGCCCTGTGAAACCCGGCAACCTGTCGAAAGGCAAGGTGCTAAATCCGGCGGTGATGATCGAAAGATGAGGAATGCTATCAGGTATCGGACTCCGCCGAAGGGCGGGGTTTTTCTTTGCCCTGAGCCTCCCTGCGATGCGCTTTTGAGAGTAAATAATTACACAATTGGAGGATAATAAAATGAGCAAAAGGCTTTTCACTTCCGAGTCCGTGACCGAGGGACATCCCGATAAGATCTGCGACCAGATCTCCGATGCGGTGCTGGACGCAATACTTGAGCAGGACCCCGACGGCAGAGTTGCCTGCGAGACCACGGCTTCCACGGGGCTTATCCACATCATGGGCGAGATCAGCACGAGCTGCTATGTCGATATTCCCAAGATCGCAAGAGACGTCATCCGTGAGATCGGCTACGACAGAGCAAAGTACGGCTTTGACTGCGACACCTGCGGCATAATCACGAACATTGACGAACAGTCCGCCGACATCGCTCTCGGCGTTGACAAATCGCTTGAGGCGAAGGCTCAGGACGACGGCGAGCTTGATAACGGCGCCGGCGACCAGGGCATGATGTTCGGCTATGCCTGCAACGAGACCGAGGAGCTTATGCCCCTTGCGATAAGCCTTTCCCACAAGATCGCAAAGCGCCTTGCCGAGGTCAGAAAGAGCGGCCTTGTCAATTACCTCCGTCCCGACGGCAAGACGCAGGTCACGGTCGAGTACGATGACAGCGGTAAGCCCGTCAGAGTTGACACCGTGGTGCTGTCCACTCAGCACGCAGCCGAGGCTTCCCTCGACACCATCCGTAAGGATATGATAGAGTTAGTCATCCGTCCCTGCATTCCCGCAGCGCTGCTTGACGAGAACACCAAGTATTATGTAAACCCGACCGGACGCTTTGTCATCGGCGGACCTCAGGGCGACTCCGGACTTACGGGACGCAAGATAATCGTCGACACCTACGGCGGCAGCGCACCCCACGGCGGCGGTGCCTTCTCCGGCAAGGACCCGACGAAGGTCGACCGCAGCGCAGCCTATGCAGCACGCTATGCCGCAAAGAACATCGTTGCAGCCGGACTTGCCGACAAGTGCCTTGTTCAGCTTGCATATGCGATCGGCGTTGCACGCCCCGTGTCCGTCATGGTCGATACCTACGGCACCGGAACGGTCTCCGACGAGAAGCTTGCGGAAGCGGTAAACACCGTTTTTGACCTGCGCCCGACGGCGATAATCCGTGACCTCGACCTCAAAAAGCCCATCTACCGCAAGCTCGCAGCCTACGGTCACATGGGACGTACCGACCTTGGCGTGCGTTGGGAGGATACCGACAGGATCGAAGCGCTCATAGCGGCGGTGAAGTGATGCACATTCCGAGCTGTGAGAGCACGGAGCTTGAGCTTTTGGGCTTTGACGAGGCGCTGGACGGTCGTAGCTTTGAGGGCTACGACCCGGAGCGCTGGCTCTATGTGCCGGATCACTACTCCGATTACCGTTACATCCTCGGAACGAGGGGAGTAAATCCTCTCATCTGCATCGGGATAAACCCCTCGACGGCTGCGCCCGATGCGCTCGACAACACGCTCAAGAGCGTGGAGCGTATCGCAAAGGGAAACGGCTACGACAGCTTCATAATGTTTAATGTATACGCACAGCGGGCGACGAACCCCGACGACATGGACAGGATACCGAACGGCTTCCTGCACGCAGAGAATATGAAGGCGTTTCGCTACATACTCTCGAATGTGGGCGAGGGGCATACGCCTGCGGTCTGGGCGGCATGGGGTACCGTCATTGAAAAGCGCCCGTATTTGCGTGACTGCCTGTACGATATGCTGGAGATCGGCAGAAGCTACGGCGCACGTTGGCTGTCGGTCGGCAAAAGGAGCAAGAAGGGGCATCCCCACCATCCGCTCTATCTGAGGAGCGACGCCGTGACCGAAGATTTCGACATTGACGCATATCTTGAGGTGATAAAATGAAAACAAAGCTGCACCTTGCCGTCTGCCAGATCAGGACGGAGACGGATAAAAATGCGACCATGGAGAAGGCTGCCGCCATGATAAAGGATGCGGCGGACAAGGGAGCCGACATTGCGGTGCTTCCCGAAATGTTCAACTGCCCGTATTCAAGCAGGTACTTCAGAAGCTTTGCCGAGGACGAAAACGGCGAAAGCCTTGTCGAGATGTCACGCTGGGCAAAGAAAAACGGCATCATCCTCGTCGGCGGCTCTGTGCCGGAAAAGGACGGGGATAAAATGTACAACACCTGCTACGTTTTTGACCGTGACGGTGAGCTTATCGCAAAGCACCGCAAGGCACATATGTTCGACGTTCAGATAGAAAACGGGGTCTCTTTCCGTGAATCCAAGCACTTTTCACCCGGAAACGAGATAACGGTGTTTGACACGGAGTTCGGTAAAATGGGCGTTATGGTGTGCTTTGACATACGCTTCCCGGAGCTGTGCAGGAGCATGGCGGAAAGGGGCGCTAAGCTCATATTCTGCCCGGCGCAGTTTAACATGACGACGGGACCTAAGCACTGGGAGCTGAGCCTCCGTGCAAGGGCGATGGATAACGAGCTGTTTTTCGTCGGAGCTTCTGCGGCACGCTATGAGGGCTTTGACTACGAATGCTGGGGTCACTCGGCGGTCGTCAGTCCCTTCGGCGACGTGATCGCCTCCTGCGACGAGACCGAGCAGCTCATGCTGTGCGACATCGACCTTGCGGAGGTGGACTCGGTCAGGCAGCAGCTTCCGACCTTCCTTAGGCTGCGTGAGGATCTTTACACCGTGTCGAAATAGTCAATATCGACAAAGATTCCGGCGGCGAAGCGCAAAGCTTTCGCAAAACGCCGAAACTGAAAAAAGGGCTTGCCAAACAGACGGCAAGCCCTTATGATATAGAAAAAGATTTTTAAGCAGGTCCCGTGAGGCCGGCAAAGTCGCTCATATTGCAGAGTCGTGCATTGGCACGTCTGCGTTTGCGTATCTTGCCGGAGGCGGCAGGATATTTTTTTATGCTAAAATAAGAAATGTATGCCCGGAGGCAAAAATGGAGATAAAATCAAAGCTCATGGACGAGGCGGCGATGAACCGTGCGCTCATGCGTATCTCGCATGAGATCGTCGAAAGAAACAGGGGAGCGGAAAACGTCGTTCTGCTCGGAATAAGGCGCAGGGGAGTGCCGATAGCAAGGCGCATCTGCGAAAACATCGAAAAGATCGAGGGACAAAGCGTACCCTGCGGCGAGGTGGACATCAGCTTTTACCGTGACGACCTCACGAAGCAAAGCGATGTGCCGCAGCTTAAATACACCGACTTCGGCTTTGACGTAAACGACAAGGACCTCGTGCTTGTGGACGACGTGCTGTACACCGGCAGGACCGCAAGAGCGGCGTTCGAGGCGGTGTTCTCCGCCGGGAGACCGAGAAGCATCCAGTTTGCGGTGCTTATCGACAGGGGTCACCGTGAGCTGCCCATAAGGGCGGACTACGTCGGAAAGAACGTTCCGACCTCCAGAAGCGAGCTTATCGAGGTGCGGCTGCCGGAGTATGACGGCGAAACCGGCGTATATCTTTGCGAGATCGAAAAATAAATATAAAGAGAGGCAAAACGATGAAAGAAAAGAAAGCGATCAGCGGCCCCGTGTACGATGCCCGTACACTTGGGGCAGGTAAAATGGGCATTTTGGGACTTCAGCATATGTTTGCTATGTTCGGTGCGACGGTGCTTGTGCCGACTCTCACGGGACTGAGCGTTTCGGCGACGCTGCTGTTTGCCGGTCTCGGCACTCTGCTGTTCCACCTCATCACCAAGGGCAAGATCCCTGCGTTCCTCGGCTCGTCCTTTGCGTTCCTTGCGGGATACTTCGCAATAGCCCCCAACGGCGAAAGAGAGCTGCTGCCGTATGCCTGCGTGGGCGTTGCGGTTGCGGGACTTATGTACGTCATCCTGTCCGCTTTCTTTAAGATATTCGGCACGAAGAAGGTCATGCGTTTCTTCCCACCGATAGTCACGGGACCCATCATCATCGCCATCGGTCTGACCCTCTCCGCAAGTGCGATAACGAATTGCTCTAAGAACTGGCTCATCGCCGGCTTTGCGATACTGGTCGTCATCGGCTTTAATATGTGGGGCAAGGGCATGACCAAGATCATCCCCATCCTCCTCGGTGTAATAAGCTCCTACGTTTTTGCGATAATCATTGACCCCGCAGAGAGAACAGCGGTCGCAAGCGCCTTTAATGACGCAAGCTGGGTCGGACTGCCTTTTCAGTGGGAGGACACCGTGTTCGGACTCTTCGGCGGCAAGGTGGATAAGCAGCTTCTCGTGACCTCCGTCATCACCATCGTTCCGCTTTCTCTTGCGACCATGGTCGAGCATATCGGCGACGTCTGCGCAATATCCTCCACCTGCAAGCGCAACTACATGGACGACCCCGGTCTGCACCGCACGCTTTTGGGCGACGGCCTTGCGACCACAATGGCGGCGCTCTTCGGCGCACCCGCAAACACGACCTACGGCGAGAACACCGGCGTTCTGGCGCTCTCCAAGGTCTATGACCCCAGAGTCATCAGGATCGCAGCGGTGTTTGCGATAGTGTTCTCCTTCTGCCCCAAGTTTGCGGCGCTCATCGCTGCAATGCCGGTCGCAACGATAGGCGGCGTATCCATGGTGCTTTACGGCATGATCTCAGCAGTCGGCGTCCGCAACGTCGTTGAGAACAAGGTGGATTTCTCCAACAACCGCAACGTCATAATCGCAGCGCTCATACTCGTGCTTGCGATCGGTATCAAGTACTACAACGCAAGCGGTGCAATACAGATAGGCAGCATAAGCCTTTCGGGACTTGCGGTCGCATCCGTCGTCGGCATACTCCTCAATGCGATACTCCCCGGTAAGGATTACGACTTCGAGCAGGAGTCTGAAGGCTCCACCTCCGTAAACTTCAAGGTCTGATAAAAATAATAAAAAACAGGCAAAGCCTTGCTTTGCCTGTTTTTTTGCTATTGCGGAATTGATTTTATAAAGTTGCTTCGGCTTCGGGGGTTGCCATGAATATCGCCGCAAAGGTGATTCCGAGAAGTATGAAGTATGCGAACAGGACTCTCGGATAGAACCAAAGATACTCAACTATGCAGGAGAAGGCGATTCCGACAAATGCGGCCGTACAGGCGATAAGCAGCGCTCTGACAAGACCGTCAGCACGTCTGCGTGCAATGACCGAGTCTTTTATGCAGCGGAGAATGAGCCACATGAACGAGACAAAACCGAGTATACCGGTCTCAAGTATAAGCTCAAAGTACTGCGACTGCGTATGCACTGCACCGTCAACGGTGTCGTACAGAGGGGACAGCGAAGCAAACGAGGCAGGACCCAGGCCGATGCCGTTCACACCGTAGTCACGGATCATGTACCCGACGCTCTCCCACAGCTGGAATCTGTACTGAGCAGAACTGTCTATGTGACCGCTGCTGCCGAGAAAGCTTGTGACAATTGTGGTAAGACGGGTCACTATGGTGGAGGGCAGGAATGGGATTGCCAGCAATGCCAGTGCAATAAAAAGCGGAATGAGCTTTTTGTTGCGCAGCCAGACGTATATGAGAGCCGCAAGCATAAGGGATATCCAGCCCGAACGAGAGTAGGTCATGATAAGCGCAACTGCGGGGAATACAAGACCTATGAGGAGCGCAACGCAGCTAAGCTGATTCTTTCGGGTGCCGGCGAAAGCCGCACACAGGGGCATAAACAGCACGAGAAACTCCGCATAATTGTTCGGATTGTCAAGCGTTGAGGTGACACGACCCGGTATGCCGGAATTGATCGTCAGATCGGTCAACGAGGCATCGGCGTAAACAAGATTGAACTTGCGCTGAATGATGGCGTAAACAGCCGTCACAATAACTGCGGCATAGATAAACGCAAGAAGCTTAAACAGCTGCTTTGCGTCTCTCATATCCGCCGCAATGACATAGGTGAAGATGAATGCCGCCGCAAAAAACAGCAGTATTCTCATGCTGTCGGAGCGGTTCTGCGAGAACAGAAGGCTCAAAACGAGCGCTATGGCAAAGAGCATAAACGGGAAGCCGAGCTTGTCGGGATACATCAGCTTGCGCTTACCGCTGCCGACAAGGATCAGATACAGGATCAAAAATCCAATCGCAGCGACGATCGCATAACCGTTGTTCCAGTAGCTGTGAGGCATGATGAACATTGCACAGATAAAGGCACCGAGCAGGAATTCAAAGTTGAGAATAAACGAGCCGCGGCACAGCCTCACTATAAGGCTGCCTTTCCATGCAGGAGCGGCAAAGCCCGCAATTGCGGAGAACAGTCTGCAAATTATGTCGAGGACAAAGCGCAGTATGCGTGACAGAAGCGAAGATTCGTAGAGCGTTTGAATACGATTTCCTCTGCGCAGAAGCTTTACTGCCGCAAGGTTGTCATATGCACGTCTGAAGGGCTCCCAGATCTTTTGGAGTATCGAAAAGAACGTGCTGTGTATCCATGCATTATAGAAGTAATTCAGGATGACGCCGTACTGCAAGCGCATCGCCCTCCTTTCGTGAGAGTATCATAATGCGTCACTCCGCCTCGGAAACGCCGGAGACGTAGGCGTAAAGGCTTGTTTTGCCGAAGTGCATGGTAAAGCTGGCGCCGACGCCGTAAAGTCTGCCGTCAACGTAAAGACCCTTGTCCGTGAGCTTGCCTTCAAGCTCTACCGTGACGTAAACTTCATCGGTGTATGCCACTTCGGTCTTGACCTGATTGCCTTCGTCATCGACCATATAAGTGTAAGCTGGAGCGCTTTCAACGGAAACGACCTTGCCGAAGGGAACATCCGTAGTGTCTTCAAATGCGGGCGAACCGATCTCTATGGACTCTGCAATGCCGGAGGGCACTTTGTTGGAGCAAAACACGACTCTGAGAGTCGTTGTCTCGGATTCGGACGCTTCCTGAGCGGGAGTGAAGGCCTTGGTTGCAAAAAACACGGCGGCTGCGATGATAATAAGGATTATCAGCAGGTCAATGATGTTGATTTTGCCGAAGATTTTTCCGTTTTTGTCGATCATGTTCTTTATTACCTTTCAAATCAAATTATTTATAAGCTTCAAAAACATCCGATGCCAGCTTGCGGAGATCAAACTCCTCGCTGACCTTTTTCAGCGCATTGGCGGAGTATTCCGAGCGGAGAGCATCGTTTTCCATCAGTTCAAGCATCGCATCGGAAAAAGCGTCGCTGTCTCCGAATTTGACGGCTTCGCCGCAGACCGTGTTTTTTACCGCAAGATCGGGGTTGCCGCCGACGTCGGTCACAACGAGAGGGACGCCCGCATTCATGGCTTCAAGTATCGCAAAGCTCATCGCTTCGCTGGAGCTTGTGTTAAGATACAGGTCGGACGATTTCAGCATCCTGTCCGTATCACGACGGAAGCCGAGCTGTATAACGCAGTCGCCCAAGCCCGAATTCGTGATCATCACGGCGATATCGCCAAACTCCTCGCCTTTGTCGCCGGCGATGAAGCAGACGAAGGGCTTTTGAGTCTTGCGTCGGAGCTTTGCAAGCGAGGCGAGCAAAAACGGAAGCCCCTTTTCCGGAGAGTAGCGTGCCATTATCGACATGACGAAGGTCTCGTCCGGCACTCCGAATTCACGGGCAAAGCTGCGGTCATACACTCGCTCTCCGCTCGGCTCGATGCCGTTGCAAATGACACGAATACGGTCCTTTTTGACGCCGTTTGCGGCCAATATATCGGCGCCCTGACGGCAGACGGCAATTACTCTGTGGTCAAACGGAGTGACGATGCGGTTCAGTATCTTCCATTTCATGTTCTGATAAATGGTGAGATGAGCCGTGTACACGACCTTGACGCTGCGATAAAACCGCTTTGAAAGTATTGCAATGACGTTTTCCATCGGATATTGTGCGTGTATCACGTCAACGGCGTTTGCACGGCAGTAGCCGGCAAGCTTCTTCGCTGCCGACAGAGCATTTTTGGCGCTCATGTCAAAGCGAAAGCAGGGAAAGCCCTCTGCGCTTATTGTTTCGGAAAGCTGCCCCGGAACGTTGTAGGCAAGATGACATGTCTCGCCACGTTCGGACAGAATGTGCATCAGATTCAAAACGTACTTTTCGGTTCCCGCTTTTCCAGCAAAGTTGATCAGATACAAAATGTTCATATAAACACCTCGCTTAGGTCCTAAGCTGAATCTTATATACTATACAATGGATGACCGCTTATTTCAAGAACGAATACTTAAATTTTAGAGTGGGCGGTAAGTGCCAGATATGGTATTGCAAATTTTTTAAGTTATGGTATAATGCTCTTAACTATACAACGTGTATACGAAGGTGCCGAATGAACATTAAAAGTATAAACAAAAAACTGAGAAAAGAGTTCGGAGATCGGGTCAATGCATCATTCGAAAACGGCTGCATCGTTTTGCGTGGAAAGCTCCCGACATGGGAGGAGACAGTCAGAGCGGGACAGCTTGCCGCAACGCCGTATTCGACGACGCACGTCGTAAACGACATCGACTGTGCCGAGGTGCAGGACGAAAAAATGCATCTGCCGCTCCTTAATGATACGGCGCTCGAAGGCCGCAGGGTGCAGGTGCTTATAGTCGGCGGCGGCATCACGGGCGCATCCCTTGCAAGGGAGCTTATGCGCTATAAGCTCGATGTGCTTCTCGTTGACAAGGAGGGCGACCTTGCCCTCGGCGCTTCGGGAAGAAACGACGGTGAGGTGCATCCGGGCATAGACCTCAAAAAGGGCAGCTTAAAGCACAAGTACATACGCCGTGCAAATCATATGTATGAGGACATTTGCCGTGAGCTGGATGTTCCCTTTATCCGCACGGGGCAGTACGCCTGCTTTACCGATAAGCGGCTTTTGCCCTTTGTGCGTCTGTATGTGCAGTACCGCAAGCACATCGACGGGATAGAGGACTCCTGCGTCGTTACGGCAAAGGAGCTCAGAAGAACCGAGGAGAACATTAACCCCGACATCGCCTTTGCAATCTCAAACCCCTCATCCGGCTGCGTAAGCCCGTATAATCTCACGATCGCATACGGCGAAAATGCGGTGCAGAACGGCGCTGCCGTGTGCCTTAACACCGTGGTTTTGGGCATGACCGTTAAGGACGGACGCATCGTTTCGGTCGAAACGAACCGAGGCACCGTCTATCCGGAGATAGTCGTCAACGCCGCCGGCGTGTATGCGGACAAGCTTGCGCAGATGGCAAACGACCGCTTCTTCTCCATACATCCGAGACGAGGCACCAACTCCATACTTGACCGCAAGGCGGGCAAAAAGTGGCACGGCATCGCTTCCGTCGTGGGCCTGAGTACCGGCAGCAAGAGCCATACCAAGGGCGGCGGTATACTGCACACCGTGCATGACAACCTGCTTGTAGGACCCGATGCCGTTGAGACATGGGAGCGTGAAAACACCGCCACCTCAAGGGAAAGCATAGAGCGGGTGTTCAACAAACAGAAGATAACGATGCCCTCGCTTACGGAAAGGGACATTATCACATACTTCACCGGCATCAGAGCCGCCACCTACGAAGAGGACTTCATAATCGAGCCGGGAAGAAATACGAAGAACATTTACCACATCGCAGGCATCCAGTCTCCGGGACTCACCACCGCTCCGGCGGTAGCGCAGGACGTGGCGCAGGAGATCGTCAAAATGCTCGGCGGTGCGGAGGAAAATCCCGATTTTGACCCCGTGCGGAAGGCGCCTCCCGTGCTGCGTGAGATGAGCGACGAGGAACGTTCGGAGCTTATCCGTAAAAACCCCGACTACGGCGTCATCGTGTGCCGCTGCGAGGAAGTGAGCAAGGGCGAGATAATCGACGCACTGCGCTCTCCCATATGCGTGCCGACGGTGGACGGCGTCAAAAAGCGTGTCAGACCCGGTATGGGGCGCTGCCAGGGCGGCTTCTGCTCACCGCTTGTGACGAAGATAATCGCAGACTATCTCGGCATCCCCGTAAGCGACGTGAGGAAGTCGAACGAAGCCTCCGTCATGGTCTATGAGAGCGACAGGGGGGACGGCAAATGAACTACGACGTAATTGTGATCGGCGGCGGACCCGGCGGTCTTGCCGCTGCGATAAGCGCAACGGAAAACGGGGCGCACTGCCTTATAATCGAGCGTGAGGAGCGCCTGGGCGGAATGCTCAAGCAGTGCATCCACGACGGCTTCGGTCTGAGTCGCTTCGGTGAAAGACTGGCGGGACCCGAATATGTCGAGCGCTTCATGGATAAGGTGCGTGAGGAGAATATCGAGACCTCGCTGAGTACCTTCGTGACGAGGATAGAGCGCAGGGACGGCTCTTTCGAGGTCGTCACCGTCAATTCCGACGGCGTTGCGCATCACACGGCAAAGGCTGTCGTGCTTGCCACGGGCTGCCGTGAAAGGACCGCAAAGCAGGTCTTTATCCACGGCACACGCCCCGCAGGAGTGTATACCGCAGGGACCGCTCAGCATTTTACGAACAGACTCGGCGTTATGCCGACCAAGAGATGTGTTATTCTCGGCTCCGGCGACATAGGTCTTATTATGGCACGGCGTCTGACGCTTGAGGGCGCAGAGGTCATCGGCGTGTATGAGATAAACCCCACGCCGTCGGGACTTACGAGGAATATCCACCAATGCCTGCACGACTTTGACATACCGCTGCACCTCAGCCACACGGTGACGAGGGTGTTCGGAAAGGACCGTCTTGAGGCGGTCGAGGTCTGCCGTGTGGACGAAAGCATGAAGCCCATCCCGGAGACTGCGGAGCGGATAGACTGCGATGCGCTCATCGTCTCCGTCGGACTCATACCCGAAAACGAGATCGCCGAAAGCATCGGCGTTACGCTCGATACGAGGACAAAGGGCCCCGTGGTGGACGCTCAGCTTATGACGAGCGTTCCGGGCGTGTTCTCGTGCGGCAATGCGCTGCACGTCAATGACCTTGTGGACTTCGTTTCCGCTTCGGGCGAGCTTGCGGGCATGAATGCCGCACGCTTTGCCGCAGCGGAAAGAGACGAAAAGCGCTTTGAGGTCGGCAATAATCTTATGTACTTTGTACCTCAGTGTCTCGACCTCAATGCGGACAACTCGAAGGTCACATACTACTTCCGTTCGGCGAAGATATTCGGAAAGTGCAGACTTTCCCTGTACGCCGACGGCAAGGAGATCTGGAAAAAAGCCTACCCCTTCCTGCGCCCGCCCGAAATGAAGGAGCTTGTGCTTGACATGACAAAGTTCGACATAAGCGGCGATACGGCTCTGCGCTGGGAAATCGAGGTGGAGGAATGAAGGAATTTAACTGCATCGTGTGTCCGAGGGGCTGTCTTCTGCACGCCGAGGAGCAAGACGGCGAGATAGTCGTCACGGGAAATACCTGCATAAGAGGCCACGACTTTGCCGTGAGCGAGCTTACCTGTCCCAAGCGCAGCCTGTGCAGCCTTGTGAAAACCGTGTTCCCGGAAGCACCCGTGCTGCCGGTGAAGCTCAGCTGTGACATTCCCAAGGACAGAATATTTGACGCAATGGACTGCATCAAAACCGTCGTCGTGTGCGAAAGAATAGGCAGAGGTGAGGTCATAGTACCCGATCTGCTCGGACTCGGCGCCGACCTTATCTCAACGAGCGATATACTTATAAGACAGCAGATAAAAGCTACGCTTTAATAAATATCGGGAGGATAATATGAGTAAGCCTTTGATTCTTACCTACGATGTGGGAACGCAGAGCACCAGAGCGATACTTGTGGACAAACAGGGCAACATCGTCGATAAGGTGCAGGTCAAGTACAAGGAGCCCTACATTCGCAGACACGACGGCTGGGCGGAGCAGAAAACCGATTTCTATTTTGCCCATATGTGCGCCGCAAGCAAGGTGCTGATGGACAGGAACGCCGACAAAGTGCAGGACATACTTGCCTGCGTTGTCACCGTCATCAGAGACACCCTCGTCTTTCTTGATGAGAACAATCAGCCAACAAGGGACATCATCCACTGGCTTGACGCAAGAAAGTGCGATTTTGACAATCCCTATCCCGCATGGAAGAGCTTTCTGTTTAAGCTCATCGGCATGGACAAGGGAACCAAGATCGCATACCGCACCTCCAAGGTCAACTGGGTACGTCAGAATCAGCCCGAGATATGGGACAAGACGAAGAAGATCGTCTGCCTGCCCGCATATCTCAACTTCCGCATGACGGGGCGTCTTGCAGACACACCGGCAAACACGATCGCACATATCCCCATGGATTACAAGAAAAAGCGCTGGATGGGCGAAAACGATCTCACCCGCTGTATGTACGATGTTCCGCAGGAGAAGCTGTACGATCTCATCCCCTCCGGCGAGGTGCTGGGCTACGTCAGCAAGGAAGCCGCCGAGCTTTCAGGCGCTCCCGTCGGACTGCCGCTCATATCCACCGGCGCCGACAAGGCGTGCGAGACCTTAGGTCTCTCCGTTGCGGATACGAGCAAGGTCTCCATCTCCTTCGGCACCAGCTCCACGGTCGAGATGTTCACCGAGAAATACTTTGAGCCGCAGCCCTTCCTGCCATCGTACCCCTCGGTCATAAACTCTGCGTGGAACCCCGAGATCCAGGTGTTCAGAGGCTTCTGGATGCTTAGCTGGTTTATCAAAGAATTCGGCGAAAAGGATGCGGAGGAGGCG
Organism: Clostridiales bacterium; assembly: GCA_004556755.1. Classification (GTDB taxonomy): domain Bacteria; phylum Bacillota; class Clostridia; order Oscillospirales; family Oscillospiraceae; genus F23-B02. The sequence continues at coordinate 129,318 of SFFW01000005.1, forward strand.
GCAAAGCTCGGCATATCCACCGAGGAGCTGCTCAACAACAAGGCGGCGCAGGTCCCCGCAGGCTGTCAGGGACTCATGCTTCAGCCGTACTGGACGCCCGATGTCCTCAAGCCCGACTCCTACGGCGCCATTATCGGCTTTGCCGATTACCACACGAAGTATCACGTCTACCGTGCCATCATCGAGGGCATATGCCTTGAGCTGTATATGTCTATGAAGGCAATGGAAAAGCGAGGCAAGATGAATATTAAGGAAGTGTTCGTCGGTGGCGGCGGCTCAAAGAGCGACCTTGCCTGCCAGATCCTTGCGGACGTGTTCAATCTCCCCGTAAAGCGCATACATACGCATGAAGCCTGCTCCATCGGCGCTGCAATGGTCGCTTTCATCGCAAAGGGCGAGTTTGACAACTATCAGGAAGCGATAAAGAGCATGGTGCATGAAAAGGATGTATTCATGCCGATAAAGGAGAACAACAAGGTCTACTCCGGAATGTACAATATGGTGTACAAGAAGATATACAGGCACGTTAAGCCCTTGTACGCAACGATGAATAACCTCAAGGAAAGGAATATGCTTTAATGAGTCACAAACCTTATAAGGGCTTTGAGCCCAAGTGGGTGGATACCCCCGCACCGCAGGACAGCTACCGCTCCATATTCCGTTGGGGCGACCCCGAATTTTTCAAGTACCCCAAGGAATCGCTGTACAAGATGATGAAGGAAGTCTTTAAGCTCACCGACGATGACTTTAAAGAGTATTCCGACGACATCGGCTTTGACAAGGTCGAGCTTCCCAACAACCCCGTGCAGCTTGCTCAGGAGCATCTCGATGCGCTTCGCGAGATCGTGGGGGAGGAGGGCTTCTCCGTCTCGGATTACGACCGCCTTTCCGTCGCCTACGGCTTCACCGCATACGACATTCTGCGTCTGCGCCACAAGATCATAGACTCCGTGCCGGACGTCGTGCTTTACCCCGACACCACGGAGCAGGTGGAAAAGATCGTCGCATATGCGACCGAGCATTCCATTCCTCTGTACGTCTACGGCGGCGGCAGCTCCGTCACGAGAGGCGTCGAGCCTGTAAAGGGCGGCATCAGCCTCGACATGCGCCGCCGCTTCAACAAGGTCATATCCTTTAACGAGATCGACCAGACCATCACCGTTCAGGCAGGTATGTCGGGTCCCGACCTCGAAAAGACCCTGCAAAGCGCACCCGAGCTTTTCGGCGCAAAGCGTCAGTACACCTGCGGACACTTCCCGCAGAGCTTTGAATACTCCTCCGTCGGCGGCTGGACCGTCACGAGGGGAGCGGGACAGAACAGCACCTACTACGGCTGCATCTCCGACATCGTGCTTTCTCAGAAGTACGCCACCCCCATCGGCACGATCCAGACCAGCCACTATCCGAGAGAGGCGTGCGGACCCGATCTCAATCAGATAATGATGGGTTCCGAAGGCACCTTCGGCGTTCTGACCGAGGTCACGCTGAAGATATTCCGCTGGATGCCCGAAAACCGCAAGCGCTTCAGCTACATCTTCAAGACTTGGGACGACGCCATGAAGGCTGCAAGGGAAATGATGCAGCACGAGTGCGGCTACTCCTCCGTGTTCAGACTCTCCGACCAGGAGGAGACGAGCATGATGCTCCGTCTGTACAACGTGGACGACACTCCGCTGTACCCGCTGCTTGACAAGCTTGGATATAAGGACATGGAGCGCTGCCTGTTCCTCGGCTTCACCGACGGCGAAAAGGGCTACTCCAAGAACGTCGCAAAGAACATCCGCAAGATCGCAAGACAGCACGGCGGTCTGCCCCTCACCGGCTACGTCACCAAGAGCTGGGAGAAGGGACGCTTTAACGACCCCTACCTCAGAGATACGCTCATGGACTTCGGCATCACCACCGATACGCTCGAATGTACCGTCAACTGGTCGAACATGGAGCAGGTGCATCTGGACGTGCGCAAGGTCTGCCACGCTCTGCCGAACACCGTCGTCACCACGCACATGAGCCACTGCTATCCGCAGGGTGCGAACCTGTACTTTATCTTCCTCACCAAGATGCAGGACGAGAAGGCGTTCAAGGCGTACCACACCACGATACTGGACGCCATTCAGCGCTCCGGCGCTTCGATAAGCCACCATCACGGCATCGGCAAGATGTTTGCACCGTGGCTTGAGGGCTACATCGGCGACAAGGAGTACGGCGTATTTAAGGTGCTGAAGAATTACTTCGACCCGAATTACAACATGAACCCCGGCGGCACGATAGGTCTTGACCTCATGCCGGAGGAGAAGAAGTTTGACAGACAGTACACCGATTACTTAAAGCAGGACAAATTCGATAAGTAAGATAAAAGCAATTGTTCATTAAAAATCCTGTCGAGTAATAATCGGGAGTTCAAGTCTCCTTCCTGATAAAAAAGAAACAGCTCATCCTAACGGATAAGCTGTTTTTTTTGAAACTAAAGACCTATTTTGATACGAAATGCACACCCTGTCGACCTGTCGTTACAAAGTTCGAGATATCGTTAAAAGGTGCACACCCTTAAATCTCAATCCGCTTAGAAATGAAAGTCCCCGATAAATCGGAGGGTTATCGACCTGCTATACCTTTTCCAACCACATAAATGCCAACCAGCATTTCAGCGATTGATATTCCTAACAGAAGTCCAGAGAAAAAGTCTTTTACATTGGAGCCACCCAATGTATGAGAAAGTGCCTGCAAGGCTATTCCCATCACGATAAGCAAAATCCCATATAGCAATTCTTTTTGTTTCTCCAAATTTTGCGTTTTTTTCAACAAATCCATGATTTGCTCTTCATCATATGTACGAACGCTTTTTTCTTCCGATTTTTCACCATCCATTAACTCTGCAACTGTGATTTCTAATTCATCACATAAAGTCTTAACTACAGAATAATCTGGCATACATTTGCCTGTTTCCCATTTCGAAACTGTCTTATTAGACACGCCAAGTTTTTCTGCCAGTTGTTCCTGTGTTAAACTCTTTTCTTTCCTTTTTTGGGATATAAACTTTCCTGTTGCCATTTGATTCATTTAGTGTACCTCCACTTGTTGTTTGCAACAAAAGAATACCCTTTTCTATAGAAAAACAACATCCCCTATTGGGAGAATTGAAGTGGAATTACTGATTATCCTTACGAATTCCGTTTTTTAAGCCTTTTTAATATTCGTGATTCTGTAACAAAAAACTGGACACCAATCGTGATACCCATTGTATCAAAACTGGTGTCCAGTTATGGTGCGAGAGAGGAGACTTGAACTCCCACGTCGGTTGACACACGCCCCTCAAACGTGCCTGTCTACCTGTTCCAGCACTCTCGCATGGCCCGAAGGCATGAGTTATTATAGCAGATATGCGGAGAATGTCAAGAGTTAATTTTCGCAATTTTTCGTATCGCTGCGTTTTTCACCGAAAACTGCGGCGACGGCAAATCCGACATAACCCGCAAAGGCGAGCAGCATAAGGAAGCCGGCGATGGCGGGCGGCAGCAGGTAGGCATTGCACAGGTACGCCCGATAGCAGAGCAGGGAAGCGCACTGCACGCATACCGCACAGGGTACGGTGCGGGCATCGAGAAAGCACAGTGCAAGCGCAAGAACGTCGGCAGCGAAGAAGTAGCGGTCGTGCATATGCGGCAGCAAAAACGGGATGCCCACAATAAGCAGCAGCGCAAGGTACAGCGTCACTCTGCCGCTCAGCCTACCGTGCCGCTTGAGACTCACGGCGGCGACAAAGACGAGGAGCATAAACGCAAAGGCAAGCGCAACGCCGATCTCCGACCAAAGTGCCGTGTCAAGGGAATCGAATATCGAGTACAGAGACGGCGAATTGTAGTTGAGCCTGTCGCCTACGGTCGAGGCGTTTGAAACGTAAAGCGTCATCGTCTCCACAAAATCACGCCCCAAAAGCACGGGCGGCAGAAGGTATAGAACATAGGCGGCGGGGAAGATCGGGAGATGCCGGAGCTTTATGCGCCTGTCTACAAGGAACACGAAGAATATCGGCATTATAAACACCGCCTGGAGCTTGAACGCAAGGGAGGCTGCGATGCAGAGCATCGCCCGCACGGGCTTTTCCGAGAGTGCACAGTATATGCCGATAAGTCCGAAGAAAACGTATATCGAATCGCACTGACCCCAGTAGGCACCGTTGAGTACGACCGTCGGCAGTACGAGCACCGCAAAGAACGACGCAAAGCGTGCTTTGCGGTTTTCGGTGTACAGCGAAACGAGCTTCAAAACAGACCACGCCAGCAGAACGTCAAAGAGCATACTCAGAAGCTTTATTTGGTAAAGCGGCGGCATATCGAGGTAGGAAAACAGAGCGAGGAAATACAGATACGGGGGATTGTAGTTGCCGACGCTCATCGACAGCCCCTCAAAGCCGTAGGTTCGGAAGAAGTCCACCCAAGGCGCAAGAAACATCTGATAGTCCGCAGTTTCCTTCGGCAGCAGAGGGATTCTCAGCAGAAATACGGCTGCAAGCGGCAGCAGAGCAAACACAAATGAACGGAAGCTGCGGCACAGCCCCTCACGCCAAAGAAGCGCAAGGCTGAGCAGTATCATCAGCATTATTGCGGCGGTCATAAAAATCGTCATATTCGGTCGCCTCCGGGCGCAAAAAAGGGCGGGAGCCACAGCCCGCCGCCAAAAAAGCCATAATTAACAAAAATATACTTGACATGGGAATGTACGAATGATAAAATACCTTGCTATGTTATTTTGGAAAAGTAGCGATACACACCCAATCTTTACATCCCAAGTATAGCATGACGAACCCGTAAATACAACACCGGATGCGAACAAAATAACAACTCATCCGGGTGTCCAACAATAACGAAGGAGTGAGCGCAAATGCCCAAAGACGTTCTCTACGGCAAGACTTTGAGAAAGAGCTTTGCCCGCAGCGAAGAGATCCAGGATATGCCCAACCTGCTCGAGATCCAGAAGAAGTCCTACAACTGGTTTCTCGAAACCGGACTGCGAGAGGTATTTCAGGATACGGCAGCCGTGACCGACTACTCCGGCAATCTTGAGCTGAGCTTCGTGGATTATTCCATGGACGAGAAGCCCAAGTACACCGAGGAGGAGTGCAAGGCGAGGGACGCAACGTATGCCGCACCTTTGAAGGTGAGCGTGCGCCTGCGCAACATGGAGACCGAGGAGATCAAGGAGCAGGAGATCTTTATGGGTGACTTCCCCATAATGACCGCCGGCGGCACCTTTATAATAAACGGTGCGGAACGAGTCATCGTCTCTCAGATAGTCCGCTCACCCGGTATATATTACGATAAGACCACCGACCGCAGCATGACGAGCCTGTATGCGGCGACCGTCATCCCGTACCACGGCGCATGGCTTGAGTACGAGACGGATGCAAACGACGTGTTCTATGTCCGCATCGACAAGAACCGCAAGCTGCCCATCACATGGTTCCTCAAGGCAATGGGCAAGTACGACGCCGCAAAGCCCGAAACGTGGTTGAGCTGCGTTTCCGACCCCGTTGTCGGCGCAATGACCAACGAGCGCATAAAGGAGATCTACGGTGAGGACGAGCGCATGACCGCCACCCTCGACAAGGACACCGCCGCAAACAGAGACGAGTGCCTCATGGAGATCTACCGCAAGCTGCGTCCCGGCGATCCTCCCACCGTGGAAAGCGCCGAGGTCCTGCTCGACGGCCTGTTCTATGACCGCCGCCGCTACGACATATCCAATGTCGGCCGTTACAAGTTCAACAAGAAGCTTGCACTCGGCCGCCGCATCGCGGGCTTTATGCTCGCTCTGCCCGTCGCCGATCCCCGCACCGGCGAGATAATCGCCGACGAGGGCGAGGTCCTTTCGAGAGAAAAGGCACAGCTCGTCGAGGCGTCCGGCGTAAACGAGGTCTACCTCAACGTCGAGGGAAAGACCGTCAAGGTATTCTCCAACGGTATGGTCGATCTTGCAAACTACGTTGACTTCGACCCCAAGGAGATCGGTGTGACCGAAAAGGTGAGAGGCATCGTCCTTGCCGGACTGCTTGAGCAGTACGAGGGCGAGGCGCTGCGTGACGCCATCGTCGAGAATATCGACGTTCTGATCCCCAAGCACATCGTTGCGGACGACATTTTCGCTTCCGTCAACTACCTCAACTGCCTTGCCTACGGCATCGGTGAGAAGGACGATATCGACCATCTCGGCAACCGCCGTGTCCGCAGAGTGGGTGAGCTGCTTCAGAACCAGTTCCGCATTGGCTTCTCCCGCATGGAGCGTGTCATCAGAGAGCGCATGACGCTTCAGGATCTCGACATCGTCACGCCTCAGAGCCTTATAAACATCCGTCCCGTGACGGCTGCGATAAAGGAGTTCTTCGGCTCCAGCCCCTTGAGCCAGTTCATGGATCAGACAAACCCCCTCTCCGAGCTTACTCATAAGCGCCGTATGTCCGCACTCGGACCCGGCGGTCTGAGCAGAGAGAGAGCTTCGTTCGACGTTCGAGACGTTCACTACAGCCACTACGGCCGTCTCTGCCCCATAGAGACTCCCGAAGGCCCCAACATCGGACTTATCTCCTACCTCGCATCCTACGCCCGTGCCAATGAGTACGGCTTCCTCGTGGCTCCCTTCCGCAAGGTCGATAAGGAGACCGGACGTCTGACCGATCAGGTCGATTACATGACCGCAGACGTTGAGGATAACTACATCGTCGCTCAGGCGACCGAGCCTGTGGACGAGAACGGCTGCTTTATCAATAAGCGTATCACCTGCCGTCACCGTGACGAGATCATCGAGGTCGACCGTGACCGTGTCGATTACGTTGACGTAAGCCCCCGTATGATGGTCTCCATTGCGACCGCAATGATCCCGTTCCTTGAGAACGACGACGCTAACCGTGCGCTGATGGGCGCAAACATGCAGCGCCAGGCGGTTCCTCTTATGGTGACTCAGGCTCCCATCGTTGCCACCGGCATCGAGCATAAGTGCGCCGTTGACTCCGGCGTCGTGGTGCTTGCCGAGGGCGACGGCGAGGTCATCAGAGCCGATGCCGACGTCGTTGCGATAAAGTACGACAGCGGCGAGATAAAGAGCTACAAGCTCATAAAGTTTGCCCGCTCCAACCAGGGCACCTGCGTAAACCAGCGTCCCATCGTTTCACTGGGCGAGCGTGTGCATGAGGGCGACGTCATTGCAGACGGTCCCAGCACCAGCCAGGGCGAGATTTCTCTGGGCAAGAACATCCTCGTCGGCTTCATGACGTGGGAAGGCTACAACTACGAGGACGCTATCCTTATAAACGAACGTCTCGTTATGGAGGACGTGTTTACCTCCATCCATATCGAGGAGTATGAGTGCGACGCACGAGACACCAAGCTCGGACCCGAGGAGATCACGAGAGACATCCCCGGCGTCGGCGACGATGCACTCAAGTACCTCGACGAGAGAGGCATCATCTGCGTCGGTGCAGAGGTCCGTGCCGGAGACATTCTCGTCGGCAAGGTAACGCCCAAGGGCGAGACCGACCTCACCGCTGAGGAGCGTCTGCTCCGTGCCATCTTCGGCGAGAAGGCGAGAGAGGTCCGTGACACCTCGCTGAAGGTGCCTCACGGCGAAAGCGGCATAATCGTTGACGTCAAGGTCTTCACCCGTGAAAACGGCGACGAGATGAGCCCCGGCGTAAATCAGGTCGTCCGTGTTTACATCGCTCAGAAGCGTAAGATCTCCGTGGGCGACAAGATGGCGGGACGTCACGGCAACAAGGGCGTCGTATCCCGCATCCTTCCGAGAGAGGATATGCCCTATCTGCCCGACGGCACTCCGCTCGACATAGTCCTTAACCCCCTGGGCGTTCCCTCCCGTATGAACATCGGACAGGTGCTTGAGGTCCATCTCGGCTACGCTGCCCAGGCGCTCGGCTGGAAGGTCGCCACCCCGATATTCAACGGCGCAAACGAGGAGACCATCCGTGCGACCCTGCGTCAGGCAGGACTGCGTGAGGACGGTAAGAGTGAGCTTTACGACGGACGTACCGGCGAGAAGTTCGACAACGACGTCACCGTCGGCTGGGTCTACTTCCTCAAGCTGCACCACCTCGTTGACGATAAGATCCACGCCCGTTCCACCGGACCGTACAGCCTCGTTACCCAGCAGCCTTTGGGCGGCAAGGCGCAGTTCGGCGGTCAGCGCTTCGGCGAAATGGAAGTCTGGGCGCTGGAAGCATACGGCGCCGCACACACCCTTCAGGAAATACTCACGGTCAAGTCCGACGACGTTACCGGCCGTGTACGCACCTACGAGAGCATCGTAAAGGGCAACAACATCCCCGAACCCGGCGTGCCGGAATCCTTCAAGGTCCTTGTTAAAGAGCTTCAGTCTCTGTGCCTTGACGTCCGTGTCCTCGACAAGGACGGCGGCGAGATCGAGCTTAAAGAGGACGATGAGGACGATTTCATCCCCGGCATGAAGGACGAGGTGTACAACGACTTCAGCGACGACGATTTCGCCAGCGAGGGCTACACCGTTGAGAACGTACCCGAACCGGAGGAGGAAGACTTCGGCTTCGGCGGCTTTGACTTTGACAGCGAGGAGGACGAGTAATTATGAGTTATACACCGTTTGACGCCATTAAAATAGGCATTGCCTCCCCTGAAATGATCCTTTCGTGGTCATCCGGCGAAGTTACCAAGCCGGAGACCATAAACTACCGCACGCTGAAGCCCGAACGTGACGGACTGTTCTGCGAGCGGATATTCGGACCCACCAAGGACTGGGAATGCCACTGCGGTAAGTACAAGAAGATCCGCTACAAGGGCAAGGTCTGCGACCGCTGCGGCGTTGAAGTCACCAAGAGCAAGGTGCGTCGTGAACGCATGGGACACATCGAGCTTGCGGCACCCGTGTCGCACATTTGGTACTTCAAGGGTATCCCCAGCCGCATGGGTCTCCTGCTTGACCTCACGCCGAGGATCCTCGAAAAGGTCCTGTACTTTGCAAATTATATAGTAATAGACCCCGGCTTCACTCCGCTTGAAAAATGCCAGATACTCACCGAGAAAGAGTACCGTGATATGCGTGAGAAGTACGAGGACGACTTTGAGGCGGGCATGGGCGCCGAGGCGATAAAGAAGCTCCTTCAGCAAATCGACTGCGAGAAGCTTTCCGCTCAGCTTCGTGAGGAGCTGAATAGTGCTTCGGGTCAGAAGAAGGCAAAGCTCGTAAAGCGTCTTGAGGTAGTCGAGGCATTCCGTCAGAGCGGCAACAAGCCCGAATGGATGATAATCGACATCCTGCCGGTTATCCCGCCCGAGATACGCCCCATGGTACAGCTCGACGGCGGCAGATTTGCCACCTCCGACTTAAACGACCTGTACCGCCGTGTAATAAACCGCAACAACCGTCTCAAGAGACTTATCCAGCTCAATGCGCCCGACATCATCGTGCGCAACGAGAAGCGTATGCTTCAGGAAGCGGTCGACGCACTTATCGACAACGGCCGCAGGGGACGTGCCGTAACGGGTGCAAACTCCCGTGCGCTCAAGTCTCTGTCCGATATGCTCAAGGGCAAGCAGGGACGTTTCCGTCAGAACCTGCTCGGCAAGCGTGTCGACTATTCCGGACGTTCCGTTATCGTCGTGGGACCCGACCTCAAGATCTACCAGTGCGGCGTTCCCAAGGAAATGGCGATAGAGCTGTTCCGTCCCTTCGTTATGAAAAAGCTCGTCGAGGACGGCGTTGCGAACAACATCAAGTCCGCAAAGAAGATGGTCGACAAGCAGCGTACCGAGGTGTGGGACGCACTTGAGGTCGTCATTAAGGAGCACCCCGTGCTGCTCAACCGTGCGCCTACGCTGCACCGTCTGGGTATTCAGGCGTTTGAGCCTATCCTCGTCGAAGGCAGAGCGCTCAAGCTCCACCCGCTGGTATGTACCGCATACAACGCCGACTTCGACGGCGACCAGATGGCGATCCACGTTCCGCTGAGCGCAGAAGCTCAGGCGGAGGCACGCATACTCATGCTCTCTGCAAACAACCTGCTCCGTCCGCAGGACGGACACCCCGTCACCGTTCCCACTCAGGATATGATCCTCGGCTCCTACTACCTCACCATGAAGCGTATAGGCAAGGCGGAGAAGGGTGCGGAGACCGTGTTTGTCACCGACGCCGGCGACAGCGATCTCATGGCAGGCGATATAGTCGACGGCGACGACTTCGTTGCAGCGGAGAAGAAGGCTCTCGGTGAGGGCAAGGAGCCTCCCAAGTATAAGCCCGTACACTGCTACCGTGACTCCAGTGAGGCGATCATGGCATACAGCCAGGGCGAGATAGGACTTCATGCTCCGATCCTCGTCCGTGTGACCAAGACCTTCGGCGGCGAGGAAAAGAGCCGTGTCATCGAAAGCACCGTCGGACGCATCATATTCAACGAGAAGATCCCCCAGGACCTCGGCTACGTTGACCGCAGCGATCCCGAAACGGCGTTTGACCACGAGATCGGCTTCCAGGTCGGCAAGAAGCAGCTCGGCGACATCATCGACCGCTGCATAAAGAAGCACGGCTTCACCATTTCCGCCGAGGTGCTTGACGGCATCAAGGCAATGGGCTACAAGTACTCGACCAAGGGTGCGATCACCATATCCATTGCGGATATGACCGTCCCCGATGCGAAAAAGACCCTCATCTCCGAGACCGAGGCCAAGGTCGTCAAGATCGAGAAGCAGTACGAGAGAGGCTTCATCACCGACGACGAGCGTTACAGACTTGTCGTTTCAGAGTGGGAGCATACCACGAAGGACGTAACCAACGCTCTTCAGAACTGTCTCGACACCTACAACCCCATCTACATGATGGCAAACTCCGGCGCCCGCGGCTCCATGAACCAGATCCGTCAGCTTGCCGGTATGCGCGGACTTATGGCGAACACCTCCGGTAAGACCATCGAGATCCCCATCAAGGCAAACTTCCGTGAAGGACTTTCCGTTCTGGAATACTTCATCTCCTCCAGAGGCGCCCGTAAGGGACTTGCCGATACCGCTCTGCGTACCGCAGACTCCGGCTACCTTACCCGCCGTATGGTCGATGTCTGCCAGGACGTTATCATCCGTGAGCCGGACTGCGGCACTACGGACGGCGTTTGGGCATCCGCAATATACGACAAGGGTCAGCTCGTGCAGTCCTTCGGCACCAGCATCCACGGCAGATTCCCGGCGGTACCCGTCTGCGATCCCGAAACTGGAGAGGTGCTGTTCGATACCGACCATATGCTCATGCCCGACGATGCACCGGTTCTTGAGGCGCACGGCATCGAGAAGGTGCTTATCCGCAGCGTCCTTACCTGTGAGGCACGCACCGGCGTCTGCGCAAGGTGCTACGGCATAAACCTTGCGATCGGCAAGCCCGTCAATGCGGGCGAGGCCGTCGGCGTCATTGCCGCACAGTCCATCGGCGAACCCGGTACTCAGCTTACGATGCGTACCTTCCACACCGGCGGCGTTGCGGGCGACGACATCACTCAGGGTCTTCCCCGTGTCGAGGAGCTTTTCGAGGCACGCAAGCCCAAGAAAATGGCGGTGCTTTCCGAAGTATCCGGCACCGTTTCCGTCGAAGAGACCAAGAAAAATGCTCTGTTTGCCATCAGCGTCGTAAACGAGGCGGAGGCAGATACGAGAGTTTACACCGTACCCCATTCGGCAGGTATCCTCGTCAAGAACGGCGAGCATGTCGATAAGGGTCAGCCTCTCACCTCCGGCGCTCTCAGCCCGCATGACGTGCTGCGCATCAGAGGCGTTGACGATGACGAGTTCGGCCGCTTCGGCGTTCGCAACTACATCATCCAGGAGGTCCAGAAGGTCTACCGTCAGCAGGGCGTTGACATCAACGACAAGCACATTGAGATCATCGTGCGTCAGATGATGCGCAAGGTGAAGGTCGAGGATGCCGGCAGCACCGAGCTGCTCTCCGGCGCAACCGTTGACATCGGCGAGCTGAAGGCGGCAAACCGCAGCATCGACGAGCGCATAGCGGCAGGTGAGGAGGGACTCACCAAGGCGACCTACACCCAGCTTCTCATGGGTATCACCAAGGCGTCCCTTGCAACCGAAAGCTGGATGAGCGCAGCCTCCTTCCAGGAGACCACAAAGGTCCTGACCGACGCCGCCATCAAGGCGAAGGTCGATCACCTCGTCGGACTCAAGGAGAACGTCATCATCGGTAAGCTCATCCCCGCAGGCTCCGGGCTGTCCATCTACCGTGACTTTGCGGAGAAGACCGACGAGAGCGCAGCGGATGAAGCCGAGAGCTTCGTTGACCTGTCCGCACTTGTGGGACGCACCAACGCACTCTGATAAACATCAAACTACAAAGCCGCAGAGCAGTCTCTGCGGCTTTGCTGCGCACTATAAGTGCCCGACTATGCAAAATCGCAGAAAAAATGCTTAAAATAACACCGTGTTTGTGCAAAAAATTCCTTGACTATTTTTGTGCATTCTGATAAAATTTTAGAACGTGTGGGGTTAACTGCGCCCAAATTGCGCTTTTCCCGACACAGACCTTGAAAACCAAGGAATTTTCGAAGAAAGGAGTAATGAATTTTGCCTACGTTTAACCAGCTGGTAAGAAAAGGCAGAGAGAAGGTTGCCTACAAGTCCACCTCCCCCGCAATGCAGAAGGGACTGAACACTCTGAAGAACTGCGAGACCGATCTCAGCTCTCCTCAGAAGAGAGGCGTCTGCACCGCAGTCCGTACCTCCACCCCCAAGAAGCCTAACTCCGCACTGCGTAAGATCGCCCGTGTCCGCCTGACCAACGGCTATGAAGTCACCGCATACATTCCCGGTGTCGGCCACAATCTTCAGGAGCACAGCGTTGTTATGATCCGCGGCGGCCGTGTCAAGGACCTTCCCGGTGTCCGTTACCACATCATCAGAGGCACCCTCGATGCACAGGGCGTGACCGGACGTATGCAGGCCCGTTCCAAGTACGGCGCAAAGAGACCCAAGGCTGCAAAGAAAAAGTAAGAACCAGCATCGCAAATTATTTTGCCCTGTTGTTATCATATTAGGGATAACCTCAGGGCGCAGACGGGGGCGCATAGCCGCCACCGAGTACCTGTGAAATCATTCTTTAATGAAGGAGGGAAGCAACAGTGCCCAGAAGAGGTAATGTTCCCAAGAGAGAAATTTTACCCGATCCTATGTATAACAGCGTGCTTGTCACCAAGCTCATAAACGCCATTATGCTGGACGGCAAGAAAGGTGTTGCTCAGAAGGTCGTTTACGATGCTTTTGACATCATCAAGGAGAAGAGCGGCAAGGATCCCCTTGAAGCCTTCACCGAGGCAATGAATAACATCATGCCCAGCCTGGAAGTTAAGGCTCGCCGTGTCGGCGGTGCAACTTACCAGGTTCCTATCGAAGTAAGACCCGCACGTCGTCAGACTCTCGGTCTCCGTTGGCTCGTTGGCTATGCCCGCAAGCGCAGCGAAAAGACCATGAAGGAGCGTCTCGCCGGCGAGATCATGGATGCCTGCAACAATCTCGGTGCATCTGTCAAGAAGCGTGAGGATACTCACAAGATGGCAGACTCCAACAAGGCATTCGCACACTTCAGATGGTAATCTGAAACGGAGAAGATTATGCCCAGACAGTTTTCACTTGAAAAAACCAGAAATATCGGAATCATGGCTCACATCGACGCCGGAAAGACTACGACGACAGAACGTATTCTGTACTACACCGGCGTAAACTACAAGATCGGTGAGACCCACGAGGGTACGGCGACCATGGACTGGATGGAGCAGGAGCAGGAGAGAGGTATCACCATCACCTCCGCCGCCACCACCTGTCATTGGAAGAACACCCGTATCAACATCATCGACACTCCGGGACACGTTGACTTTACCGTGGAGGTCGAGCGCTCGCTCCGAGTGCTGGACGGCTGCGTGACCGTGCTTTGTGCCAAGGGCGGAGTCGAGCCTCAGTCCGAAACGGTATGGAGACAGGCCGACCACTATAATGTCCCCCGTATGATCTACGTCAACAAGATGGACATTATGGGCGCCGATTTCTTCAATGTACTCAACATGGTGCATGACAGACTGAAGTGCAACGCCGTTCCCATCCAGCTTCCCATCGGTTCGGAAGCCGACTTTAGGGGCATAATTGATCTCGTGGAGATGAATGCCCGCATTTATTACGACGATCTCGGCAACGATATGCGCACCGAGGAGATCCCAGAAGATATGCGTGAGTTGGCCGAGGAGTACCGTACCAAGCTCTTAGAGGCAGTCTCCGATTTCGACGACGAGATAATGATGCTTTATCTCGACGGAGAAGAAATACCCCAGGATATGCTCCGTGCCGCCATAAGAAAGGCGACCGTCACCGTAAGCATGGTGCCGGTGCTGTGCGGAACATCCTACAAAAATAAAGGCGTGCAGAAGCTCCTCGATGCGATCGTGGACTATATGCCCTCTCCGCTGGACATCCCGGCGATAAAGGGTGTAAACCCCAAGACCGACGAGGAGGAGAGCAGAGAAGCGTCGGACGACGCTCCCTTCTCCGCACTGGCATTCAAGATCATGACGGACCCCTTCGTCGGCAGACTGAGCTTTTTCAGAGTGTACTCAGGTACGCTGGAAGCCGGCAAGACCGTTATGAACTCTTCAAAGGGTCAGCGTGAGAGGGTCGGTCGTATCCTGCTCATGCACGCAAACCACCGTGAGGATCTCAGCATGGTGTATTCGGGCGACATCGCCGCAGCCGTCGGTCTTAAAAATACCACGACAGGCGACACTCTCTGTGACGAGAAGAACCCGATAGTGCTGGAATCCATGGAATTCCCGGAGCCGGTCATCCGTGTCGCCATCGAGCCCAAGACCAAAGCAGGTCAGGAGAAAATGGCGATCGCCCTTCAGAAGCTGGCGGATGAGGACCCCACCTTCAAGACCTATACGGACGAAGAGTCGGGTCAGACCATCATCGCCGGTATGGGCGAGCTTCATCTGGAGATAATCGTTGACAGACTTCTGAGAGAATTCAAGGTAGAGGCAAACGTCGGCAAGCCGCAGGTCTCCTACAAGGAGACCATCACCCGCAGCGCAACCGTCGATACCCGTTACGCACGTCAGACCGGCGGTAAGGGACAGTTCGCACATTGTAAGATCATTGTCGAACCGAACGAGACCGGTAAGGGTTACGAGTTTATCAACAAGATAACCGGCGGTGCGATCCCGAAGGAATACATTCCTTGCGTGGACCAGGGCATTCAGGGTGCAATGCAGGCGGGCGTCCTTGCGGGATACCAGGTCGTTGACGTCAAGGTGACGCTCATCGACGGCTCGTATCACGAGGTCGACTCTTCCGAAATGGCGTTCAAGATCTGCGGAAGCATGGCGTTCAAGGAAGCCTGCGAAAAGGCAGGACCCACGCTGCTTGAGCCGATCATGAAGGTCGTCGTTACCGCACCCGACGAATATATGGGCGACGTAATGGGCGACATCAACGCCAGAAGAGGACAGATCGCCGGTACCGACATCAGAAACGGCGCTGCGATCATCGAGGCAAACGTGCCTCTGTCCACCATGTTCGGTTACGCTACCGACCTGCGCAGCAAAACGCAGGGCAGAGCAAACTACAGCATGGAACCCAGCCACTATGTCGAGCTTCCCAAGAGCCTTCAGGAGACTCTTGTGGGATCCCGCAAAAAGGGCTGACAAGCTTTAAGCATAATATCATTCAAAAATAATTCACAAACAATTTTTATCTGAGGAGGATATTCATAATGGCAAAACAGATGTTTGACAGATCCCTGCCCCACGTTAATATCGGCACCATCGGTCATATCGACCACGGCAAGACCACTCTTACCGCCGCTATCACCAAGTATCTTGCATTGCAGGGCAACGCAGAGTACACCGACTACTCTTCCATCGACAAGGCTCCCGAAGAGAGAGAACGTGGTATCACCATCAACACCGCACACGTCGAGTACAAGACCAAGAACCGCCACTATGCACACGTTGACTGCCCGGGCCACGCCGACTACATCAAGAACATGATCACCGGCGCTGCTCAGATGGACGGCGCAATCCTCGTTATCGCAGCTTCCGACGGTCCTATGGCTCAGACCCGTGAGCACCTCCTGCTTGCACGTCAGGTTAACGTTCCTTCCGTTCTCGTTTTCCTGAACAAGTGCGACCAGGTCGACGACGAAGAGCTCCTCGAGCTCGTCGAGATGGAAGTTCGCGAGCTTCTCGACTTCTACGGCTTCCCCGGAGATGACACCCCCATCATCCGCGGCAGCGCTCTGAACGCTCTCGTTTGCGAGTCCAACGATCCCGATGCACCCGAGTACGCTTGCATCAAGGAGCTCATGGACGCAGTTGATACCTGGATCCCCACTCCCGACCGTAAGTCCGACCAGCCCTTCCTCATGCCCATCGAGGACGTATTCACCATTTCCGGCCGTGGCACCGTTACCACCGGACGTGTTGAGCGTGGCCGTGTTAAGGTTGGCGACAAGGTTCAGATTGTCGGCCTGAAGGACGAGATCACCGAGACCACCGTTACCGGTACCGAGATGTTCCACAAGCAGCTCGAGTACGCAGAAGCAGGCGACAACGTCGGCACTCTGCTCCGTGGCGTTGCTAAGAAGGACGTTGAGCGCGGACAGGTTCTCGCAGCTCCCAACTCCATCAAGCCCCACACCAAGTTCAAGGGTCAGGTTTACGTTCTGTCCAAGGAAGAAGGCGGCCGTCACACCCCGTTCTTCAACAACTACCGTCCCCAGTTCTACTTCCGTACCACCGACGTTACCGGCGTCATCTCCCTGCCCGAAGGCGTTGAGGACTCCGCTTCGCTATTCGTGAAGGCGGTCGTACCGTCGGTTCCGGTGTTGTCATCGAGGTCGACGAGTAATTAACCATTGTATGAAAAATCCGTGAGTCAATTGACTCACGGATTTTTTTCATTTGATCCCGTGCATAAAGCCGCCGATGTCCGCCGAATGAATGTCGCCGCCGATAACACGCCCGCCCTTGACAAAAAGTGTTGCGTACACGGTCGAGCCGTCGCCGTAATTTGTGACTATGTAGCTGTACTGCATACACTTGCAGCCGCCGTAGGAGGTAAACTCAAAGCCCTGCTCCGACTGCATTGCGGCATAGTCGGCGACTGCTCCGTCGAAGGTTTTCGGGAGCGTGACCTCCGCTTCCGTCTCGCTCGACTTATCGACGCACCAGCCGAGGGAGGAGAGGTATTCAATGCGCCCCTCGCTCGTGGAGACGTCGATCGCCTCGCCGATGCCGAGGAAGCCGGAGGCGGGGCCGCATATTATGACCGCAGCGATGAGTACAACGGCAAGGAGGATGAGTATGACGACGGCTTTTGTTTTCGTTAGCTTTTTGGTTTTCATTCATTTCACCTGACAATCGGAGATTTTACACGGAGTTTAAATTTGAAGGAGGAATTTGTGCTAAAATAAGTTCAAATGTTTTGAAACGGTGAGAGTATGTCGGTTCTGAGACTTGACAAATACCTTTCCGAATGCGGCGTCGCATCGAGAAAGGAAATACGGGAGATCATAAGAAGCGGCAGAGTGACGGTGGACGGTGTTGCCGAAACGAACTTCGCAAGGAAGATCGACAGCGGAAGCGCCGTTACGCTTGACGGCTCTGCTTTAGCTTATGAAAAGTACCGCTACTTTATGCTCAATAAGCCCCATGGAGTTCTGTCAGCAACCGAGGACAGGGACCAGGCTACCGTTTTGTCGCTGCTTTTGCCTGAGCATAAGCGGCTCGGACTTTTTCCCGTCGGCAGATTGGACAAGGATACGACGGGGCTGCTCATCCTAACAAACGACGGAGACTTTGCACATAAGGTCATTTCACCGAAGTCTGGCATCATGAAGCGCTACCTTGCCGAGACCGACGGACGCTGCACCGAGGACGACGTGCGTATCTTTGCCGAGGGAATAGTTCTCGGCGACGGGACAAAGTGCCTTCCCGCAAAGCTTGAGCCTTGCGGTGAGCGCTGCTATGTCACGGTCGCAGAGGGCAAATACCATCAGGTAAAGCGTATGCTTGCGGCGGTCGGAAAGCCCGTTTTGAAGCTTCATCGGCTCTCCGTCGGCGGACTTTTGCTCGACGAAAGCCTTTTACCGGGGCAGTACAGAGAACTTGACGCCGAAGAATTGTGCAGAGTGATGAAGCAAAATTGAACAAATTTTAAGCTGTAATTTGGCTGTTTTATCAAGTGAATTAGATATTTTTTTGGAAACTTCACAAATTTTGAGGTGTTTTCTATTGAAAAACGCACAAAAAGGGGTTATTATAATACGAGCGTGCTATGCAGGCTTATAGTAAAATTACCCATAGCGCAAGGGGAGGAAACACATATGTCAAGCAGAATTTTCCAAAGCGTTATCCTTCAGATAAAAGAAGCCACCGACAGATGCATCGGCATCATCGACGAGCAGGGCTTTGTCGTCACCTGCAGCGAGCTGCCCATGATTGGTTCAAGGCTTGAGGACTTCCAGAGCTATAACTATGATCTGTCGGAGCCGGTCTATGTGAGCGGCATCCGCACATACAGAATACTCGGCACGAACAACGCAAAGTTTGACTATGCCGTGTTCGTTGAAGGCTGTGACGAGCTTGCAAAGGTGAGCTGCATCATGGCATCCGTCGCCTTTAACGAAGCAAAGACCAATTACGAGGAAAAGCACAACAAGGCTGCTTTTCTTAAAAATATAATTTCCGACAATATTCTCCCCGGCGACGTTTACGTCAGAACCAAGGAGCTGCACTTTGTGCCGGATGTGCCGAGAGCGCTGCTTTTGGTGCGTCAGGTCGAGAGATCGGACGTTGCGGCGGTCGAGGTCATGCAGAACCTCTTCCCCGATAAGCAGCATGACTTCATCATCAGCATCAACGAGACTGACATCGTTATAATCAAGGAGCTGCCTGCAGGCGAAAATCCCGCCGAGGTGCAGTCAATTGCAGAGAACGTTGAAAAGGCGCTTGCCGACGAGCTTCAGATAAAGTGCATCATCGGTATCGGCACCACGGCAAGACACCTGCGTGAGCTTGCCGACAGATACAAGGAAGCGCAGATAGCGATCGACGTCGGCCGTGTGTTCGATTCCGAAAAGAACATCATCAGCTACGAAAATCTCGGCATCGGCCGCATCATCTACCAGCTTCCGACGACGCTGTGCGAGATGTTCTTAAACGAGGTATTTAAGAAGAATCCTCTTGAGACACTGGACGAGGATACTCTTGAAACAATAAACAAGTTTTTTGAAAACAACCTCAACGTTTCCGAGACGAGCCGTAAGCTTTATGTACACAGGAACACTCTTGTTTACAGGCTTGAGAAGATCAAGAAGCTCACGGGACTCGATCTAAGAGAGTTTGACCATGCGATCGTGTTCAAGGTCGCAATGATGGTCAAGCAGTACCTTGACTCCGTGAACAGCAACGGACGCTGAGCATGACTCAAGGCTGAGGCTACTTAGGAGGAAAAGCAATGGTTCAAATGAACAATGTGACGATGGTTTACGGCAACAGCGACGTTGCGGCGCTGGACGGCGTGAGCCTCTCGATAAGCGAGGGTGAATTTGCCTTTCTGGTAGGTCCCTCCGGATCGGGAAAGACCACCATAATAAAGCTCCTTACGGGTGAGATCCGTCCGACCGAGGGCGAGATCACCGTCAACGGCTTCAATATGGGCGAGATGAAGCGCCGCAAGATGCCCAAGATGCGCAGAACCATCGGCGTCGTCTTTCAGGACTTCCGACTCATCGAGAACATGACCGTGTACGATAACGTCGCCTTTGCGATGCGTGTCGTCGGAGCCACCGGCAAGGAGATAAAGGCAAGAGTGCCGAAGGTGCTTGAGCTGGTCGGACTTGAGGGCAGAGAAAAGCGTCTGCCGACCGAGCTTTCCGGCGGTGAGCAGCAGCGTGTTGCGATAGCCCGTGCGCTCGTCAACAACCCCAAGATGATAATTGCTGACGAGCCTACCGGCAACCTTGACCCGGTTCGCTCTCTTGAGCTTATGCTTCTGCTTGAAAAGATAAACGATATGGGGACGACCGTGTTGGTTGTCACCCACGAAAAGGAGCTGGTCAACGCCTTCTCGAAGCGTGTTATTGCGATAGACGGCGGTCACCTGATCAGCGACGGAATGGACGGGTATTACAACTATGAGATTGAGTAAATTCGGATATCTGATAGGCGAGGGCTTCCGCAATATCTTTACACACAGATTCATGTCCTTTGCCTCAATCACAATTATCATGGCGTGCCTTATCGTAATGGGCAGCTTTACGCTTCTTGACGTCAACATAAACAAGATAATCGACGACATCGGCGAGCAGAATCAGATAATGGCGTTTGTCGATGAGGACATGAGCGCAGAGGACGCCACGGCTCAGATCCAGGCAAAGCTTGAGGCGATAGACAACGTTGCGTCGGTCGAGTTTATGAACCGCAGCGAAGCGAGACAGAACTTCATGGAGAACTACGACGAGAGCTTCATGGACGGCATCGACGACGAGACCTTCCGTCACCGCTTCATCATTCAGCTCGTTGACCTCAGCCGCATGGACGAAACGGGTCAGGAGATCTCGCAGGTAAGCGGCATCGTCAAGGTCAACTCGCCCACGGAGTATGCCGAGAAATTCATCTCCGTCCGCAACGTTATCAGCATCGTTTCGCTGGCGCTTATCGTCATCCTCGTGCTGGTGTCGCTGTTTATCATGTCGAACACCATAAAGCTTGCCACCTTCGGCAGACGTGAGGAGATCGCCATTATGAAGATGGTCGGCGCCTCCAACGGCTTTATCAGAGGACCGTTCGTCGTTGAAGGTCTCATCCTCGGTCTCGTCGGCGGCGGGCTTGCGTTCCTCGCTCAGTGGGGACTTTATGCGGCGCTTGAAGGCAGAGTGACGAGCGATCTGGGAATATCCTTCATCGAGATAGTTCCGTTTACGCAGCTTTGGCCTTTGGTGCTGGTGATATTCATTGCCGTCGGCGTCATAGTCGGCGCCTTCGGCGGCATCATCGCAATCAGAAACTACCTGAAGGTCTGATTGGAGGGTACTGACGTGAACAGGAGACTTATCGTATCTGTGCTTGCGATCATTCTTGTCGTGACCATGATACTCAGCATAGTCCTGCCTATGGTGATGGTGGGCTGATAAAACGCTTGACGGACAGCCGCACGGCTGTCCGTCAACGGACTGTTTAAAGAGAGAAAGGGGAAAAGCCTGTGAATAAAAACCCCAAATCATTTTTCGGCAAAAAAATCAAGCTCGGCTATTTTATAATCATTTGTCTGGTGCTTGTTGTGGCTACCGCCGTTGCGACCTACTCGATAGCGATCGGGGGGTTCGGCTCAAAAAAGTACCTTGATAATGCCAAAAAGTATGTCGAGATCGAGAAAATCGTCTCGGAATATTACATCGGCGACGTGCCGGAGGATTCGCTTTACGATGCGGCTTGCGCCGGAATGGTTCGCTCGCTCAACGATAAGTGGAGCTATTACATGACCCCGGAGCAGTACGAGACCTACAAGCTGTCCTCGGCAAACGAGTATGCCGGTATCGGCGTCACCATTCAGGTGAACGACGACGGCGACTTTGAGGTCATGTCCGTGCAAAACGGCACCCCGGCTCAGACGGCCGGTATCGCCGTCGGCGACATTCTGCTGGAGGTCGACGGGACGGACCTCGACGGCATGACGCTTGAGGATGTCAGAACGCTCGTGAGATCGAAGCTGAACACCGATTTTCAGATGCTCATTTCCTCGGACGGCACCGAAAAGACCGTCAGCGTGAACTGCAAGATCATATACAAAAGCCCTGTCAGCAACAAGCTGCTTGACGGCGGCATCGGATACATCAAGATCGACAACTTTGAGGCGGGCGCCGCCGATGAGACCATCGCTGCGATTGAGTATCTCATTGACATCGGCGCAAAGTCCTTCATTTTTGACGTCAGGGACAACCCCGGAGGTCTTGTAAATGAGATGGTGAAGGTCCTCGATTACCTCCTGCCCGACGGCGATATCTTCGTCAGCGTTGACAAAAAGGGCGAGGAGACCGTGATGAAGTCGGACAAATTCTGCTTGAAGTACGACATGGTCGTGCTTGTAAACGGCAACTCATACAGTGCGGCGGAATTTTTCGCAGCGGCGCTTCAGGAGTACAACTGGGCGACGGTCATGGGTGAGCAGACCACAGGCAAATCGAGGAGTCAGATAACGATAGAGCTTTCCGACGGCGGTGCGGTGCATATATCGACCAAGGAATATCTCACGCCGAAGCGTGTCGATCTCGCCGAGGCGGGCGGCATTACGCCGGATATCGTGATCCACAACGAGAGCGAAGCCGACAGTCAGCTCGAAAAGGCGATAAGCCAGCTTAAGCGTTAAAAACGATAAAAAATCATTCTTAATATACGAAAAGGAGACCGTGCCATGTCTACCGATAACAGGTACAAAATGAGTCAGGAGCGCTATGATGCGCTGAACGAGGAGCTTCACTACCTCGAAACCGACAGAGCAAAGGAAGTTGCAGAACAGATCAAAGAGGCTCGCAGCTTCGGCGACCTGAGCGAAAACAGCGAATATGACGAGGCTAAGTCCGAGCAGGGCAAGCTCTATTCGAAGATAGCGGAGATCAAAAATCTTATCGAAAACGCAGAGATCGTTGACAAAAACGAAGGCAATACCAACAAGGGCGCAGTCACTCTCGGCAGTGTCGTTAAGGTCAAGGACGCAGACGGCGACGTTGAGGAATACACCGTGGTCGGCTCTCAGGAGGCAAACCCCATGGAGGGCATGATCTCGGACGACTCTCCCTTCGGCAGAGGACTGTACGGTCATGTCGCAGGCGACACCGTCGAGGTCGAGGCTCCCATCGGTACTCTGAAGTACACGATCGTGTCCGTCGAGAATAACTGAACGAGGTAAGGTATGAGCGAGAAGAATACTAACGATACGCAGAAGCAGGAGCTTTCCGAGCTGCTGCAGATACGCAGAGATAAGCTGACCGCATTTCAGCAGGAGGGGAGAGACCCCTTCTGCCGCACCCGCTTCGTAAGAAGCGCATATTCCGAGGAGATCAAGGCGGATTACGACGCCTTTGACGGCAAGGACGTTGAGGTCGCAGGCCGCATTATGTCCAAGCGAGGCATGGGCAAGGCGATCTTCTGCCACATAAAGGACGACAGGGGACAGATCCAGCTCTACGTCCGCAAGGATGACCTGACGGAGCAGGAGTTTGCCGACTTCCGCAAGTACGACATCGGCGACATTATCGGCGTTTCCGGCTTCGTGTTCAAGACTAAGACCGAGGAGATATCCGTCCACGCAAAGAGCGTCGTGCTGCTCTCCAAGAGCCTAAGACCTCTGCCGGAGAAGTTCCACGGCATGACCAACACCGAGCTTAAATACCGTCAGCGCTACGTTGATCTTATTATGAACGACGACAGCAGACGCAACTTCACCATCCGCTCGAAGTTCATCAGCTACGTCAGAGCGTTTTTGGACGGCAGAGACTTCATGGAGGTCGAGACCCCCGTACTTAACACCATCTCCGGCGGTGCGACCGCCCGCCCCTTCATCACTCACCACAACACGCTGGACATTGATATGTATCTGCGCATCGCCACCGAGCTTAACCTCAAGCGCCTTATCGTCGGCGGCATCGAGAGAGTGTACGAGATCGGCAGGATCTTCCGCAACGAGGGCATGGACACCAAGCACAACCCCGAATTTACCACGGTCGAGCTTTACCAGTCCTACGCCGACTTCAACGATATGATGGACCTGTTTGAGGATCTGCTGAGCGGCGCCGCAATGAGCATACTCGGCACCTATAAGTGCTGCTGGCAGGGAGAGGAGATAGACCTCACTCCCGGCTGGGAGCGCCTCACCATGGCGGAAGCCGTCAAGAAGTACGTCGGCGTGGACTTCATGGCGATAGAGAGCGACGCCGATGCGGTCGAAGCCGCAAAGAAGGCGGGCGTCGACATGGACAAGGTCGAGTCGACTTGGGGTCACGCACTGTACGAGAGCTTTGACCAGCTCGTTGAGGAGAAGCTCATTCAGCCGACCTTCATCACCATGCACCCTGTGGACGTATCGCCGCTTGCAAAGCGCTCGCCCAAGGATCCGAGACTCACGGAGCGCTTTGAGCTGTTCATATGCCGCAGTGAGATGGGCAATGCCTTCTCCGAGCTTAACGACCCCATCGACCAGAAGCAGCGCTTCTTAAAGCAGGTTGAGCTGCGCAGCAAGGGCGACGACGAGGCGGGCATGATGGACGACGATTTCATCAACGCACTTGAGTATGGTATGCCTCCCACAGGCGGACTCGGCATCGGCATTGACCGCTGCGTCATGCTGCTCACGGGAGCAAGCTCCATCCGTGACGTCATCCTTTTCCCCACAATGAAGCCCTTAGATTGACCGAAACGCGAAAAAGCCCGTAATATCAAGGGTTTTCGGACACAGGGGAAACGAAAAACCTTACGCCTTACA